>JBIKMR010000066.1:0-17693 GCA_044359155.1 Candidatus Hydrogenedentales bacterium
CGGTGCTGCTCATTGCCCTCGCCAAAGCCGGTGAACAGTTTCTCCACCTCGTCCGCCATGCCGTCGCCGTCGGTATCCTTGGCGAAGAGGATGTCCGGCGCGCAGGTAATGAGTGCGCCATCGCGCCAGGGCATCACGCCAGTGGCGAAGCCCAGCCCTTCGAGGAAGGGGGGGGACTTGTCGTAGACGCCGTCGCGGTCCACGTCTTCCAGCCGCACAATGCGGCTGCCGGGCGCACCCTTGCCATCCATGCCGCTGGGGTAATCGTGCATCTCCGTCACCCACAGCGCGCCGTCTGCGCCCCATGCCATCGATACGGGGTCGCTCACCAACGGCTCCGCCGCGACCAGTTGCACCTCGTATCCGGGGCGCACGAGCATCGTCTTCTCGGCATGGGCAGGTTCCACCGGGCCAAGGTCTACCCCTTGTAGCAGGTCGTTAAACGAACGGCGGTCCACAAGATCAGGCAGTTTGTCGGTGTTCTCGTTCTGCCACCAGATATGCCGCGAGTGGAACCATGCGCCTTGGTCGTATGTAACTTGGTTCCATTGATCTTCACGCTTTTTCCACTTGGTAGTAGTAAAAGGGGGAATCGGCCAAATGCCGTTATCTACCGCAATGGGGCGCGGACTTGCATACACCGTCTTCGACCATCCCTTGTCATGCCCTTCAAAAAGCAGAAGCCCGCAGGCTTCTTCGTTGGAATAGAGGAAATCGAGATCACCATCGTTATCAATATCGACGAGTCGGTAATCTTGCTCATCGGGCCGATAGTAATTTCGTACTCCACCTTTAACAGATTTTACTCGACTGCGTCCATCTTCCGAGATGAATTCCTCAAAGTCGTTGTCCCCATCAATATCGATAAGAAACTCATTCGTACAAGTCTCTATCTCGCCTTCTACATGGGTATAGATCCTTAATTGCTCCGCTGCTTCGCGAAAGTTGATGAACTTCACCTTGCTGCCATGCTTTGCCACGGCGTGGTCGATCAGCTCCACAATTTGCGTGTTCTTGATCCAGTTGTGCGGATGGAAGACCAGCGTATAAACGCCCTGCTTGATCACGCAGGCGTCGAGCGCGGCCTTCATGTCGTCCACGGATTGCTGCGCGTCGGGCTTGTTCAGGTTCTGCGCTTCCCAATCGCTGGGCACGGCGCAAGGGAATTCCCAAATGCTGTCGCCGATCAGGTAGGGATAAGGGTAGTCCTCGATGGTGTTGACGAAGGAGGGGAAGGGCAGGTACTTGCGGAACTTCTCCCGTCCATCGGGGTCCACCACCAGCTCACGGGGCAGGTCGGGATCGTTTGGCGTGGTGATGTTGAAGACGGAGGAATCTATCTGGAGCATATTCCCGGCGGGAGTGGGCTTGTTGAATATCTCTGAGTAGAAGCGCGGGCTAACGGTGTTCTGTGAATCGCAACAGGGCATACGAAACGCCACGGGCTTGTTGCCTGGTATGGCCGCCAGTTGATCCACGCAGGTGTCGTAACTTTCCTTGCTCCAGCTCAAGGGCTTGCTGCCCAATAGCGGGCAGGGGTGGTCGCGCGTGTGTGCCTCGAAGCTGAGGCCCTCCGCCAACCAAGACTGCAACTGCGGGTGGTTCGGCGGCACCACGTTGGTGAAGATGCTCACCGGAGCGCGCCCGTCGATTTTCTTCAGGCGATCGAGGATGGGACGCAGGAAGGCCTCGTACTTCTCCGGCTCGCGCATGTCGTCGATGGAGAGTATCACCACCGCTTCCACCCCCGGCTCGCCGAACCACTGCGGCGTGGTCAGCTTGGGGGTGTGCAGGTTGGGGTAGTAAGGATCGATGGGACCGCGATATTCGTCTGGCTGCGCCGTAGCGCAGGCAGCCGCCGCGAGCAGGATACCGGTCGTGAGAAGACGCATAACAACTTCCTCGTTACACCGCTCTGCGGTGTAACGCATCTATCCCGTGTCAGCGCGGGACTACTGCGGCGAGTGTAACGAGAAGGCCAAGAGGAGACCTTACGGTAGTAAGAGTGGCAGGGTCAGGAGCCCCTGCCACAACATGCACAGGATCGGTGTATTAATCTTAGGCTAGGGGCAGCTTTACCGGCACACCTTCGCGCCCGGAGCGGTCTGCCGCGAGGATGATCTCGTGTGTCTTGTAGGCGTCTGCCACACTTACACGGGATTCCTTGTTGTTGAGGATGCAGTCCACCAGGTTGTCCACTTCTTGCTGGAAGGGGTGGTGGGTCACGTCTCCGCTGTCGGGGAGGATGGTGGGGACATCGACCCAGGTGGTCTGGCCGGGGTAGGCCTTGCGGGAGTAGACGCGGTTGTTCTTGATGGTGCCCTCGGTGCCGACGAGGTTGATGTTGAATACGTAGGGCTGGATGCACTCGATGCAACTGGCCACCTTGCCCACGCGGCCATCGGCGAACTTCAGCACGGTCACGGTGGTGGGGTTGTATTCGTAATCCTTGAAGTCGGCGCCCTTGCCGAAGGTGCCGTATTGGAAGACCTCGGCCACTTCGCCCCCCATGAACCAGCGGAGCGCGTCGAGCGCGTGGCAGCCTGCCGACAGCAGCGAGCTGCCGCCGATCTCTTCCTTCACATTCCAGGCGTATTGCCCGTACCACGGGCCGATGCCGTGGAAGTAGTCCACCTCGCCATAAAACAAGTTGCCTATGTTGCCCGCGGCAAGCTGGGTCTTGATAATCTCGAAGAGGGGGTTCCACCGCAGCACAAAGCTGACCACGCTCTTCACGTTGTTCTCGGCCACGGCGTCGCGTATGGCGCGCAGGTCTTCCAAGTTCACCGCCATCGCCTTCTCGAGCATGATGTGCTTGCCCGCCTTGGCGGCGGCCACGGCGTGTTCGCGGTGGATGTGCGGGGGCGTGGCTATCGAGATGATGTCCACGTCGGGCCGGGCGAGCAGGTGGTCGAAGCTCTCGGTGGTTTCGCAGTCTATGCCGCATTCTTCCACCTTGGCGCGGGCCTTGGTAGCGCTGCGCCCGCACACGCCCACCACGCGGGTATGCGGGTTCTTGGTGAAGGCACGAATGTGCTCGCCCGACACCCAGCCTGTTCCAACAATTCCAACACCCAGTGTAGACATACGCTGTGTTCCTTGGCATCCGCGCATCGCGCGTGGTAAAGATTATCTGGCATGACTATACTGACCGAGAGCGAGGAAGAAAAACCATGAGCAAACCCGTGGCGATGGCGATTGTCGCGCACCCTGACGATATTGAATTCATGATGGCGGGCACGCTGGCGCTGCTGGGGCAGGCGGGCTATGAGCTTCACCTGATGAACGTAGCCAATGGCTGCGGCGGTTCCACCACCCACAGCGCAGAAGAGATTGCCGACATCCGCCTAGAGGAAGCGCGCGAGGCCGCTCGCGTCCTCGGCGCTACGCACCACCCGCCCATCGCCAACGACCTCGAGGTCTTCTACAACGAGACCCTCCTGCGCAAGCTGGCAGCCACGGTGCGGGCAGTGGCCCCAACCATCCTGCTCACCCACGCGCCGAGGGACTACATGGAAGACCACATGATCGCCGGGCGCTTGGCCCTCACGGCAGCCTTTGCGCGCGGCGTGCCCAATTTTATTACAGACCCGCCTACCCCGGCTATCGGCGGCGAAGTGACGGTGTACCACGCGCTGCCTTACGGTTTGTGCAACCCGACCGGCGAGCCTGTGCATGTCTCGCACTATGTGAACATCGAGTCCGTTATCGGAATCAAGCGCGATGCGCTCGCCGCCCATGCCAGCCAGAAGCAGTGGCTGGACGATTCCCAAGGTCTCGATAGCTACCTCGACACCATGGCCGAGATCAGCCGAGAGATGGGGGAGATGTCGGGGCGCTTTGCCGTAGCAGAGGGTTTCACCCGACACCTGCACATGGGATACTGCGCCAAGAACGCAGACCCCCTGTGCGACGCGCTTGGCGACTTGGCGATTCGTCTGTAAATAATTGGAAGGATTTATCCATGTCGATCAACCTCATGTCCACCATCAAGGGTTCCTTACTTGAAGGCTTCTTTCCCGCTGGGTGGGACTTGGCCAGGCTGGACGCACTCTGCGCGCGCAAGCCTGAGACGATTACGCAGCGGGAGAAGTGGTGGCACAAGGGCTTTACGCCTGTGCCCTGCGAAAACCTGTCCGATTTCGACGTGATGCTGGGGCATGAGATTGCGCTGGAGATTCGCGCGGCAAAAGACGCGAAGCGCGAGATTGCCTTTATCCTGCCGGTGGGGCCGATGGGCATGTACAAGTGGGCGGTGTATTTTTTGCAGCAGTGGAACGTGGACTGCAAGCACGTGCATGGGTTCAACATGGACGAGTGGAGCGACGCCAAGGGCGACAGCCTGCCCGCGAGCGATCCGGGTTCGTTTCAGAATGCCATGCAGGGGGCGTTCTATGGTCCGCTGGGCAAGCTAACTGTGCCCAAGGGGCAGAGGCACTTTGCCACGAAGAAGGAACTACCCACCTTTGGCGAGCAGATTCGCGCCATCAAGAAGCGCGGCGGCAAGCTGGTCACGGTGTTCGGAGTGGGGCGCGCATGCCACATCGCCTTTTGGGAACCGCACTTTGCAGCGGAATACAAGAGCGTGAAGGAGTGGCAGGCGGAGGAGTATCGGCTGGCCGCGCAACTGCACCCCATGACCATCGAGCAGAACGCCATCACCAGTTTCAAAAGCCGCACCACGCTGGTGTCCACCCGCGCCAACACCGTAGGCCCTGGCCTATTCTTGAAGTCCGACAAGATCATCGGCGGCTGCGATGGGGCGCTGGGGCGCGGCATGATGTGGCAGGGCATGTCGCTCTGGGCCACACTGCACCACGAGCCCACGCCGTGGATCGCCAGCAGCTTCATGCCCACGCTGCCGGGCAAGCTCTTCTTCCTGCAAGAACTGGCAGGCCCGCTCGAGGCGGAGTGCAATTAGCCTATCGTCCCTTGGTCGCCTTGACCAGTGGTTCTACAAAAGCGTGTACGGCGGCGGCTGTGTCAGCCGCGCCTGCTTTCTCGCCGATAAGGCGGACGATGGCGCTGCCCACGACGACGCCCTCAGCCATGCCGGCTACGTGCTTGGCGTGTTCGGGGGTGGATATGCCGAAGCCCACGGCCACGGGCTTGCCGGTCTGCCGCTTGATGCGGGCCACCTGCTCGGCCAGGTCAGTGACCATGGCGGCGCGTTCGCCGGTTACGCCGAGGCGCGACACGTAGTACACGAATCCCGTGCACTGTCGAGCGACTTCTTCAAGGCGCAGATCGCTGGTGGTGGGGGCGGTGAGGAATACGGTACACAGGCCGTGCGCGTCGAGAATCTGCTTGTATTCGGCAGCTTCTTCTGCGGGCAGGTCCACGCAGAGCAGGCCATCCGCCCCGGCTTCGGCCATGTCTTTGGCCAAGCGCTCGATGCCGTAGACGAGGATGGGGTTAAAGTAGCTGAAGAGCAGGATGGAGACCTGCGATTCCTTGCGCACTTCACGCACCAGGTCGAGAATGTCGCGCGTGGTGACATGGTTGAGAAGCGCGCGCTGGCTGGCATGTTGGATGACGGGGCCATCGCCTACGGGATCGGAGAAGGGAATACCCAGCTCGATCACGTCGGAGCCTGCATCGGCCAGTGCAAGGATGATCTCCTTGCTGATGGCAATCGTGGGGTCGCCGCCGGTGATGTAGGGAATGAAGGCAGTCTGGCCTTCGGCCTTCAGCGCGGCGAATCGTTCTTCTATGCGGTTCATGGGTTAAGGCTCCGTCGCAATCTACGAATTAAAACACGGCATCCGGCATCAGGAACTTGGCGGCTTGCTGCACGTCCTTGTCGCCGCGACCGGAGAGGTTGACGATGATGAGCTTGTCCTTCCCCATGGTGGGGGCGCGCTTGATCACCTCGGCAATGGCGTGGCTGCTTTCCAGCGCGGGGATGATTCCCTCGAGTTGAGCGCATTGCTGGAAGCCGTCAAGCGCCTCGGGGTCGGTGGCGTAGGTGTATTGCACCCGGCCACTGTCATGGAGAAAGGCGTGCTCGGGGCCGACTGAGGCGTAGTCCAACCCGGCGGAGACGCTGTGCGTCGAGCCAATCTGGCCGAACTCGTCCTGCAACACGTAGCTCATTGCACCTTGCAGCATGCCTAAGGTGCCGCCTGCAAAGCGTGCCGCGTGCATTCCGGGAACAATCTCCGTGCCGCCTGCTTCGACGCCAATCATTTCGATGCCTTCATCGCCAATGAAATCGAAGAACAGGCCGATGGCATTTGAGCCGCCGCCCACGCAGGCGATGAGGGTGTCAGGCAAGCGGCCCTCGAAGGCGAGAATCTGCTCGCGCGCCTCGCGCCCGATGATGGATTGAAAGTCGCGGCACATCAGTGGGAAAGGGTGCGGACCATGGACGGTGCCGAGCACGTAGTGCGTGTGCTCCACGTTCGTCACCCAGTCGCGCAGGGCCTCGTTGATGGCATCCTTCAGAGTCTTCGAGCCGGAGTCCACGGAGACTACCGTGGCCCCCAGCAGCTTCATGCGGAAGACGTTGAGCTTCTGTCGCTCGACATCCTCGGAGCCCATGTAGACGATGCACTCGAGGCCGAGCAGCGCGCAGGCCGTGGCCGTGGCCACGCCATGCTGCCCCGCGCCGGTCTCGGCGATGATACGCTTCTTGCCCATCTGCTGCGCGAGCAGGCATTGGCCCAGCGCGTTGTTAATCTTGTGCGCGCCGGTGTGCGCCAAGTCTTCGCGCTTCAGGTATATCTTCGCGCCGCCCAGCTTGTCGGTCATGCGCTTGGCAAAATATAGCGGCGTGGGGCGGCCCACGTAGTTCAATTGGTAATCGCGCAGACGCGCCTGAAACTCAGGGTCGGCCTGGCTTTTTTTATACGCCTCTTCCGTCTGCTCCAGCGCATACATCAAGGTCTCGGGAACATACTTGCCACCGTACCTTCCGTAGCGACCGCGAGCGTCAGGCCAAGGGTGGGTATTTAGCGTTTTCGATAAACTGGCGGATGAGCTCATGGTCCTTCTTTCCCGGTTCTGCCTCTACCCCGCCGGACACGTCCACCCCGAAGGGCTTCACCCGGAAGACGGCTTCGCCTACGTTGTCGGGCGTCAGCCCGCCAGCAAGTATCAACGGGCGCGACAGGCTTGCCGCCATCTGCGCCACATCCCAATCGCACACGGTGCCGGTGCCGCCGCGCTGGTCGGGCACATAGGCGTCCAGCAGCCATGCACGCACGACATGGTCCTCCATGTCGGTCACCTTGAAATCGGGGCCTGCCCTAAAGGCCTTGATGGCCAGGTGCCCCACGGGCACATGGTGCGGGGGCTCGTCGCCGTGCAGCTGCACCATGTCGAAAAACGTCAAGTATTGCACCAGCTTTTCAATTGGCGCGTTCACCGTCACGGCCACGGTGGTGACAAAGGGGGGCAACTGCTCGATGATGTCGATGGCGTCATGCAGCGAGATGTAGCGCTTACGCGCCTTGCCTTCCTCGGCAAGCACAAAACCCAGCGCATCCGCGCCTGCTTCCACGGAGGCCAGCGCGTCTTCCAGGTTGGTGATGCCGCAAATCTTTACCCGTGTCATCGGTTAGTCCGCTTCCTGGCCGAGCAATTCCTGAATCTTCTCTTGGATGTTGCCGCTGGTCAGCAGCGACTCACCCACGAGTATCGCGTCCACGCCGCCTTCCTCGAGCAGCTTCACGTGTTGCCGCGTATAGATGCCGCTCTCGCTGACGAGGGTGTGCCCCCCCGGAACATGGCGCTTCAATTCCAGCGACCGCATCACGTCCACTTCGAGCGTGTCTAGATCGCGGTTGTTGATACCAATGATATGCGCACCGGACTCGATGGCGCGGTCTATCTCCGGAATCGTGTGCGTTTCCACCAGTACGCCCATGCCGAGGGACTCGGCAATCTGGCGGTAGTCTTTCAACTGCACGTCGTCAAGGATGCGGACAATCAGGAGGATGGCGTCGGCCTGCGCCGCGCGTGCCTCGAATATCTGGTAGGGGTCAATCATGAATTCCTTGCGCAGGCAGGGAATGTTCACTTGCTGGTGTACGGATGTCAGGTCTTCGAGCGAGCCCTTGAAGTATTTCTGGTCCGTGAGTATTGAGATGGCGCGGGCATCGTTGCGTTCATAGAGCGCACCCAGTTGCACTGCTTCCACGTCGGGCAGGATGTCGCCCTTCGAGGGGGAGGCGCGCTTTATCTCCGCGATCAGCGAGATGCCGTCCTTGCGCAGCGCGGCACGGAAATCACGCGGCGGGTCTACCAACTCAATGCGTTCCTGCAACTCCTCCAACGGGCGGCGCAGCTTGGCAGCGGCGATCTCTTCGCGCTTGTTCTCGACTATGGCGTCCAGGATCATCGCCATTCCTTCCCTGTTTCGCCGGGCAGCTTGTGGCTGTAATGCACCAGCTCTTCCAGCTTGCGCATGGCCGCGCCAGAATCAATCGAATGGGCGGCGGTCTTGAATCCTTCGCGCAGTTCGTTGGCAGCACCGCCTGCCACCAGCGCGGCGGCGGCATTCATCAACACCACGTTACGGTGCGGGCCGGGGGCGCCACTCAATATCTTCCGAAGTATGGCGGCGTTCGCCTCGGCGTCCCCGCCCAGCAGCGCGTCCTTGCCTGCCACTTCGCAGCCGAAGAGCGAGGGGTGAATGTCGTAAGTCTGCACTTGGCCGTCCAGCGCCTCGGCCACGAAGGTCGAGCCGCCCAAGGTAATCTCGTCCAAGCCGTCTGAACCCGCCACCACAAAAGCGTGCTTCACGCCGAGGTTCAACAGCACCTGGGCCATGTCCACGGCGCGGTTGCGATCGAACACGCCTACCACTTGGGCCTGCGCCTTTGCGGGATTGGTAAGCGGGCCGAGCAGGTTGAAGACGGTACGTATCTTTAGTTCGGCCCGCACGGGAGCCACGTGCTTCATTGCGCCATGCAGGCTGCGGGCAAAGAGGAAGCCGATGCCCAGGTCATCAATGCAATGGCCCACCTGTTCGGGGGAAGCATCGATGTTAACGCCCAACTGTTCGAGCACGTCGGCGCTGCCGCATTTGCTGGTCGCCCCCCGGTTGCCATGCTTGGCCACGGCCAAGCCAGCCCCGGCCACCACAAAGGCCGCCGTGGTGCTGATGTTGAAGGTGCCCGCGTGGTCGCCGCCCGTGCCGCAGGTGTCCACCAACTGCTTGCGATGCGTGGGCACGGGGGTGGCAAGGGCGCGCATGGTGGTGGCGAAGCCGGAGATTTCCTCCACCGTTTCGCCCTTGGTGCGCAGGGCAGCCAACAGCGCGCCGGTCTGCACCGCGCTGGTCTGGCCGGTCATCAGTTCGCGCATCACGGCTTCCGCTTCCTCGCGGGAGAGGTTGCCTCCCGAGGTCACCCGGTTCAGCGCTTCAACAAATGTAATCATGCTCATATCAACCCAGAAGCCAGCGCACTGCTGGCAAGCGTCAACACAATCAGGAACCCGCACATATCGGTTAGCGTAGTCAGTATCGGCGGCGCGCCCAAGGCGGCATCGGCGCCAACATACTTGAGCCCCAGCGGAATCAGTCCACCCAGCGAGACAGCAATCACTGTGTTCAGCAGGAAAGAGAACCCTATCAGCGGACCGATAAGCGGAGAACTGTGCCACAAGAATACGCTCAAGACAAGCGCCACGGCACCCAGTCCCACGCCGATGGCGCAGCCGTTTATCAAGCCAACGAAGAATTCCTTCTTCCAAACGACAACAAAGTCCTTGGGCTGAATTAATCCCACTGCCAACTCGCGTATGCTTACTGCCACCGCCTGGTTGCCGCTGCAACCCGAAAGGTTGGCGATGACCGGCATGAAGAACACCAGCACGAAGACCTTGTCGATGGTCGTCTCGAACATCAGCACCACGCTGGCGGCCATCAAACTGAGCACGGCATTGAGGCAGAGCCATGCCAAGCGGCGCGTGGCGCGCTCGCGCAGGGGCATACTGCGTATCTCTTCACCGCCGATGATACCGCTAAAGCGCAGGAAGGTGCGCTCGCTCTCTTCGCCCACCGCTTCCTCCACGTCGGCCCGCCGCACCACGCCCACCATCTGGCCCTCGCGGTCCACCACGGGCAGACTCCAAAAAGGGAAGCGCTCGAAGGAATCGTCCAGCTCGTCGAGGTGGGTGTCCACGAAAACGCATATGGGATTGGCAATCATGATGCGCGAAAGCGGCGCTTCCCACGAGGAGAAGAGCAGGTCCCGCATTCGAATCACGCCCACCAGCGTGCCTGCGTCGGAATGCACGTAGATGTACTGGATGCCCCGGTCATAGTACGACTCGGCATGGTCGCGCAGGTCGGCAATCAGGTCACCCGATTTCATGTCCTGCGGGTACTGCACAAACTCGGTGGCCATCAGGCCGCCCGCCGTGTCCTCATCGTGCTCCATCAGGCGGCGCGCGTCCTGCGCATCCTCCGGGTCCATCTCGGAAAGAATGGCCTCGGCCTGTTCGTCGTCCAGCTCGCTCAACAAGTCCGCGCGGTGGTCGCTTTCCATCTCCTCGAAGATACGCGCCGCATCCTCGATAGGCATGTCCTCGATAAGGTCTGCCGCGTGGGCGTCGTCCAGCGATTCCAGCAAATCCGCCGCGTGCTCGTCTTCGAGAATGCTTAGAAGAATCTGCTGGTGCTCATCGTCCAACTGGTTGAGCAGGCGCGCGATATCCCCCTGGGGCACCTGCTGCATGAAATGCTGCACCGAAGCGCGGTCCCCCCTGTCGAGCAGGGCGACCAGCTCGGCGCGCGGGTTGGCGCTCAGGGTGGGGATGTTCGGGGAATCGGAAGTCATTGATTTCCAAATGCTTACGGGCGGTTAGAAGGTGGGAGCGATAAGGAGTGCCCCGGGGACAGGCGAGTATAGCAGACGCTCCCCAGCCCGTCCACCCATTCCGGGCATGGCATACTCTGTCGGGGCTGTCGTCATTCCTCGAATGGGATTGTGTAAGGCGGATTGCTATAATCGGTATCGTTACGAACCAAAGGGAACCGGGACAACCTTTATGGGATTAAATCTGGGCGACTGTTTGCGGTTGAGCGCGATAGCCAATCCGCAAGCCCCATGTCTGGTATACGATACATTGCGCCTCTCGTACGGCGAAGTGGACCTTGCTGCCCGCCGGGTGGCAGGGCTTCTTGTGTCTGCGGGCGTGAAGCCGGGCGACCGCGTCGCCCTGATGCTCCCGAACCTCCCGCAATTCCCGGTCATTTATTTTGGCATCCTCTATGCCGGGGCCACGGCTGTTCCCTTGAATCCCCTCATTCGCCCGCGCGAATTGGCGCATGTGTTGGCGGATGCCGAAGTTCACACCCTGTTTGCCTTCGAAGAGATGGCCGATGCGGCGATAGCCATGCACGGCAGCGGCGCGCTGGAAAACCTGTACCTGGTCGAGGCTGGCTTCGCCCCCAAGGCCCATCCAGTTGGCCGCTCCTTCATGGAAGCCTTTGCCGGTGCAGAGCCGCAAGCCGACATGGTGCAGACCCGCCCGGAAGACTTGGCCGTCATTCTTTACACCGCAGCCCAGAAGGGCCGCCCTCGTGGCGCCATGCTCTCGCACTTTAACCTGTTCAACAACGCCTTGACCATCAGCACGCGCACCTTGAAGTACTATCCCGAAGACATTTTCCTCTGCGTGCTCCCCCTGTTTCATGGCTTTGGGCAGACCACCATGCTCAATGCACCGCTACTCACGGGTAGCAGCATCGTGCTCTCTCCCCGATTTGATGCCAACCACAGCCTGGAATTGATTGCCAAGGAGCGCATCACCCTCGTTGCCCTTGTACCCACCATGCTGCACTTCATACTGAATGGTGCGCGCGATGACGCGCCAAAGATCGATTCCCTGCGCTGCCTCGTTACCGGCGGTGCCAAGCTGAACCTCGACACGGCTGCCGCCTTCACGCAACGCTTTGGCGTGCCCGTGCTCGAAGGCTACGGCCTCACCGAGACCAGCCCCGTAGTGGCCTTCAACCAGACGGCAGAAACCAATGTGCCCGGCTCGGTGGGCTTGCCCATCTGGGGCTGCGAGGTGGTAGTCGTGGATGATAAGGGCAGCCACTTGGCGGTTGGGGTCGAGGGAGAAGTGGTCGTGCGCGGCCACAATACCTTCCTCGGATACTTGAACGATCCCGAGGGTACGGCGGAGTTGTTGCGAAACGGCTGGCTGCACACGGGCGACAGGGGCTATTTCGACGCAGATGGCCACCTGTACCTGACCGGCCTGAAGAAGGACATGATTCTGCGGGCAGGCATGAACGTGTATCCCCGTGAGGTGGAGCTGGCGATTGAAAGTCACCCTGCCGTGGCGCAGGCCGCAGTGGTGGGCGTGCCCGACTTGGTACGCGGGGAAGACGTGAAGGCCTTCGTGGTGTTATCCGGTGCGGAACCCATCACGGAAAACGAGCTCAAGGCTTATTGCCGCGATACGCTTTCCAGTTACAAGTGCCCCCGCCGAATAGAATTTGTAGACGAGCTGCCCCGCGATGCCGAGGGCGGAATAGATAAGCCCGTACTGCGCTCGCGCGAATCGCTCGCAGCAGGTCGTTAGCACCGGCAACTTCTTGGGTTCTTGAACGCATTGTAGTAGAGATTGGCAATGGTCGGGGGGCGATACCCACCGGCTGCCTTGGGGAAGGTATAGTCCATGTCCTTGCTGGCAAACATTAATTCACCCGCTGACCTGAAGAAGCTCTCGTTGCCCGAGCTTGAAGTGTTGGCGGGCGAAGTGCGCCAGCAGCTTATTGAGACCGTGAACCGCAACGGCGGACACTTGGCCTCGCCGTTGGGCGTGGTAGACCTGACCATTGCCCTGCATTATGTCTACGACATTGGCGACGGCAAGGATCAGTTGGTCTGGGACGTGGGCCACCAGTGCTACGCGCACAAGCTGCTCACCGGGCGGCGCGACAACTTCGACACCCTACGCAAGAAGGACGGCATCAGCGGCTATCCCAAGATATGCGAGAGCGAATACGACTGCTTCGGCACCGGGCACAGCTCGACTTCCATCTCCGCCGCCGCAGGTATGGCCGCCGCGTGGGCGCTGCAAGGCAAGGACAACCGGGCCGTGGCCCTGATTGGCGATGGCGCAATCACGGCGGGTATGGCTTTCGAGGCTATGAGCCACGCGGGTCACATCGGCGCGAACATGCTCGTTATCCTGAACGACAACGAGATGAGCATCTCGCGCAACGTGGGCGCCATGTCGAATTACTTCAGCCGCATCATTACCGCCAAGCCCTATAAGCGCGCGAAGGAAGACGTGGGCAGCTTTGTGAAGAAGCTCATCGGCGACAAGATGACCCGGCAGGTGCAGCGCTTCGAGCGGCAGGTGAAGGGCATGATTACCCCCGGCTCCTTCTTTCAGGAACTGGGCTTTAACTACATAGGTCCCGTGGACGGGCACGACATGCCCTTGCTCATCGAGTGCCTCTCTAACATCCGCCGCATGACCGGCCCGATTCTCATGCACTGCCGCACGGAAAAAGGCAAGGGCCTGCTCGCGGCGGAGCTGGACCCGCTCAAGTACCACGGAATTTCTCCCATGGCCGTTAAGCAGATCGACCAGGAAGGGGAATCCCTGCCCAGCAAGGAGCAGCAGGCCAAGCCCAAGGTGCCTACCTTTACCGATGCCTTCGTGGCTGCCGTGCTGGATGCTGCCAAGGCGGACCCCCGCGTAGTAGGCATCACCGCCGCTATGCCCACCGGCACCGGCCTGTCTAAACTGGAAGAGCACTACCCCGAGCGGTTCTACGACGTGGGCATCTGCGAGCAGCACGCCGTAACCTTCGCGGCGGGCCTCGCCACGCAGGGCCTCAAGCCCATCTGCGCCATCTACTCCACCTTCCTCCAGCGCGGCTACGACCAGTTGCTGCACGATGTCGCCATCCAGAACCTGCCCGTGGTATTCGCCATCGACCGTGCCGGGCTGGTAGGTGAAGACAGCCCCACGCAGAATGGCACCTTCGATATTTCCTTCCTGCGCTGCGTGCCCGGCCTCAAGCTGCTCGCCCCGCGCGACGACGTGGACACCCAACTGATGCTGCACTGGGCGTTGCAACAACCCGGCCCCGTGGCCTTGCGCTATGCACGCGGCGGCGCGCCGACCATTGGCAATCCCGAGGGACGCGACATCAGCAAGGGCGAAGTGCTGCGCAACGGGCAAGACGCCACCTTCCTCGCCACGGGCCCCGTGATTGCTGCGTGCATCGAGGCGGCGGAAGCGCTCGAAGCCGAGGGCCACTCCATTGGCGTGGCCGATGCAAGGTTCATCAAGCCGCTTGATGGTGTACTGCTAGATTCCCTAGCGGACCGCCCCATCATCACGGTGGAAGAAAACACCCTCGACGGTGGCTTCGGCTCCGCCGTCATGGAATACTTCCAGTTGCGCGACCAGACCCCGCGCATACACCGCATCGGCATCCCCGACATCTTCAGCGAACAAGCCACCCGCCAGCAACAGCTCGAAGCCCACGGCCTGCACGCCGCAGGCCTCGCCGAAACCGCGCGTGGGTTCCTGCTCAGCAACGCGGCGGTTGCCGCTGAATAGGGTACACCTTTGTAGGGCTTTGCCCGCCCCCGTCATTCCTGCGCAGGCAGGAATCCAGGCACCCGACTGCCACAAGCACACGCATCGAGGTTGATCCTGCCCGAACAAAAAGCACCCGCTCACTATCTCCATTACGATCAAACCATTCATCCAACCCACCAGTCCTCTGGTGGCTAGATTCCTGCCTCCGCAGGAATGACGAGGCATCGGGTAGGGGGCCTGTACTCAGGGATCGCTTGGCCACGGTGCGTGGGGCTTCGACTCGAAGAGGGCACTGGGGACATCGCCCCTACCGAACCCGGTTCTGAGTCACTGCTTTTCTCAATTGACTTCAACACCCTTTCCGACCTAGTGTGGTGTCATTAGTCGATTAGCTTGCGCCATGTTTCCGAGAGGATCTTTCGTGGTTGGCGGAGTATTCCACCCCAAGCAGGGAGACTTCTTTAAATGACAGATTCCAGCATGAACCCGATAAGGCAATCCAAGGACTGACGATGCATTTCCCCTATACCGAACCAGCCACCTCAAAATTACTTTGCGGGGAAATGCGTTGTCTATGGGGCTGTTGATAAAGCCCCTCCGATCCTGTATTTCATTCCTCCTCGTATTTCCATTAGCAAAAAGCAGTTATCAGTAGAAGGTCTGGCATCAGACGAGGGACTTCGAATGGATTACTACAGAGTTCAATTATTGCGATTGATGTCGCGGCCGTATGGCAAGAATCTAAGTTACGATGATCTTCGTAGCATTTCAGATAGTGATATCCTTGATGGATATAACTTGTATCTGAATTACTCAAGAGTTTCTGGCTTGTTGACCGGAGTTGTGGCGGCTCACTTTGTTAGTGTTTATTATTTAACTGACTCGAATTATATGGAGCTTTTGTTGGGTATTGACAGTGATGCTAATCATTTATTTGTAAGCATAGCGATTGCTCTTTTTTGGATTGGTATTATTTTCGCAATAGGTCGTCCGGCATATAGATGGAGAAAGCGAATTGTAGGTCGATAATTCGCACCTAGGGGCAGATTCAGAGACCAACCCGAATGGGATTTCAGCGAATAAGCCACCCGCGCCGAGCAGTTCCAGGCGCATAACCTGCACGCCGCAGGCCTAGCCGAAACCGCGCGCGGTTTCCTGCACAGCAACGCGGCGGTTGCCGCAGACTAGGGTCCCCCTTTGTAGTGCCTCGTCCCGCCCCCGTCATTCCTGCGCAGGCAGGAATCCAGGCACCCGACTGCCACAAGCACACGCATCGAGGTTGATCCTGACCGAACAAAAAGCACCCGCTCACTATCTCCATTACGATCAAACCATTCATCCAACCTACCAGTCCTCTGGTGACTAGATTCCTGCCTCCGCAGGAATGACGAGACGTGCGGTCGTGTTTCTGTGACAGGGAACCTCTTCGCGTGCAGTGCGTCCTATTCGTTCCCTTCCCCTCTTGTTCCTACTTTCGTGTGTTTGGTGTATTTCGTGGTTAATCCCCTTTCGCCCACATACCACAATCGGCTATCCTTTGCACCCGAAATCACAGGATATCCCCATGCCCGACCATGCCCTCTTAGCCCTCGAAATCGGCGGCACCAAGTTACAGGCCGCCCTTGCTACCCCCTCTGGCGAACTGCTGCACACCTTGCGCCATACCGTCGATTTGGAGCGTGGCGTGCCCGGCATTCTCGCATGGTGCAACGAGGCGGCCCTTAATATAGCGGGGCACGCGCGGGAGCGGGGGCTTCGCGTTGCAGCCATCGGCGTGGGCTTTGGTGGTCCCATAGAGACGGCCACCGGTTCCGTCTTCACGTCGCACCAGGTTTCGGGGTGGAACGGCATCTCCCTGCGCGACGCGCTTTCAGCAGGGGGCACGCGCCGGGTGGTGGTAGCAAACGATTCCAGCGCGGCGGGCTGGGCGGAGTATGTGCTGGGCAGCGGGCGCGGCACGCAGAACTTCGTGTACATGAACATCGGCAGCGGCATCGGCGGGGCGCCGGTGTTCAATGGCACGCTGTACGATGGCCAAGGCTTTGGCGCAGGGGAGATTGGCCACACCTATGTCGCGGATTGGACATCGAGAGAGCCGGGCGCGATGGCCAAGCTGGAGAACCTGTGCAGCGGGTGGGCCATCGAGCGGCGCATACGCGCATGGGCTTTGGAACCTGGAACTCTCTTGTACGCCCAGTGTGGGGGAGATGCCGCCCTCCTGACCTGTGCCGACCTAGGTGCAGCAGCCGACGCGGGCGATGTGGCAGCCGGTGCGGAGTTGGACCGCGTGGCCGACAGCGTGGCCCATGCGTTGGCCAATGTGTTGGCATTGGTGCAGCCCGAGCGCATTGCACTGGGCGGCGGCGTGAGTCTTATCGGAGAGGCCCTGTTGGGACGCGTGCGCGACCGTTTGGATACACTCGCCTTCGGCCCCTGCAAGGGACGCTACACCCTCGTTCCCTGCCAGCTCGGCGAAGCCGTGGTGCTGCATGGTGCCGCGCTGCTCGCGGCAGAGTCCATAGACGCCCCGGCATAAAAGTGTTGCGAGGTTGTAATTCGGCCCATCAATCGTTACATTTCTGTTCAATCATTCATTATTCCGGTGCCGCGAATTGGGGCCCCGAAAAGGATTCTCGCCGTGCCCAAGATTAAAGTGAAGCGCAAGTTCCCGTGCTCAGACCGCTTTGAAGGAAATGAGATCACCTTCGAGCTGATGTCTCGTGACCACTCGGAAATTCTTGCGAAGTTCGCGGCTACCCTTTCCCGCGACGACCTCATGTTCCTGCGCATGGACATTCGCGATGCGGAACTGCGCGAGCACTGGATAAAGAATATCGAAGAGGGACATACCCTGACAGTGGTGGCGCTGGACGAGTCCCGCGCTCTGGTCGGGTATTGCAGTCTGCACGTGAACTCACGCACATGGACCAGCCACATTGGCGAGTTCCGCGTTCTGGTCACGCCCGCCTTCCGTGGTTCCGGCCTCTCCACCCGCCTGATAAACGAAGTAGTCCAGATTTCCCGCGAGCTCAAGCTTGAGCGCTTGGTGGTTCACATTGCCCGCGCGCAGCGCCGCTTCCGCGCACTGCTCGAAGAGATGGGATTTCAGGCCGAGGCCCTGCTCACCGATTGGCTGAAAAGCCGAGACGGCAAGACGCATGACT
>JBIKMR010000067.1:0-17662 GCA_044359155.1 Candidatus Hydrogenedentales bacterium
GATTTGCCTGCGGCGGACATCGACAATGCCCGCCGACAGATTCAGGACGTAATCGGGCTGGACCCCACCGACGCCGTGCTGACCAGCGCCAAGTCGGGCATTGGCGTGGACGAGCTGCTCGAGGCGATTGTGGCACGCGTGCCTGCGCCGAGCGGCAACCCCGACGCTCCCCTGCGCGCCCTCATCTTTGACGCTACCTATGACACCTATCGCGGAGTGATTGTGTACTTGCGCGTGGTGGACGGCTCGCTGCGCAAGGGCCAGAAGATACAGATGATGGAGACGGGCAACCGCTACGAGGCGACCGAGATTGGGGTCTTCAAGCCCGAGATGTCGCAACGCCAGACCCTGTCCACCGGCGAGGTGGGCTACATGGTGTGCAGCATCAAGACGCTCGACGACACCAAGGTGGGCGACACCGTCACCGACTCGGGCTTGCCTGCGGAAGAACCGCTGCCCGGCTACGAAGAGATCAAGCCCGTGGTGTTCTGCGGCCTCTATCCCGCAGCCGATTCCACTTACGACGAATTGCGCGACGCACTCGAAAAGCTGCACCTGAACGACGTCTCCTTCGAGTTCAAGGCCGACAGTTCCGACGCCCTTGGATTGGGCTTCCGCCTCGGCTTCCTTGGCCTGCTCCACATGGAGATAATCCAGGAACGCCTTGAGCGCGAGTTCGGTTTGACCCTGGTGACGACGATGCCCAACGTGGCCTACCACATTACCCGCACCAACGGCGAAGCCCTGATGATTGAGAAGGCTTCCGAGATGCCCCCGCGCGGCGAGCTGACTTCCTGCCAAGAACCCTACATCGAGGCCGACATCATGGTGCCCACGCAGTACCTGAGCGTGGTCATCGACTTGTGCAAGAAGAAGCGCGGCATTCACGTGCGCGTGGATTACATCGACGCGGTCCGCTGCATGGCCGTGTACCAGATGCCACTCGCGGAAATCGTGGTGGACTTCTTCGACAAGCTCAAGTCCATCACGCGCGGCTACGCCTCTCTCGAATACCGCATCATCGGCTACCAGGAAGGCGACCTCGTCAAGCTCGACATCCTGCTGAACGGCGAAGCGGTGGACGCTCTCTCCGTCATTATCCACCGCAGCAACGCGGAATACATTGGCCGCGTGCTTGCCGGGCGGCTGCGCAAGTTGATTCCCAGGCAGCAATACGAGGTCGCCATCCAGGCGGCCATTGGCGGCAAGATCATCGTGCGCGAAACCGTGAAGGCCCTGCGCAAGAACGTGACGGCCAAGTGCTACGGCGGCGACATTACCCGCAAGCGCAAGCTGCTCGAAAAGCAGAAAGAAGGCAAGAAGCGCATGAAGCAGATCGGCTCCGTCGAGGTGCCGCAGGAAGCCTTCATGGCACTCCTGCAAATCGGCGACGAGGATCGCTAGGTGGCAGCAGAAGCATCAGGCCCCCCGCCCTTCTGGTCGCTCAAGAACCTCTGGTACTGGGCGCGCCTCATCGCCGTCGTCATGATGGTGAAGGGCTGCGTGGTAGACCAGTACCGCATCCCCTCCCGTTCGATGGAGCCCACGCTCCACGCCGGCGGCTTCTTCTCCGGCGACCGCATCCTGGTGAACAAGTGGATCATGGGGCCGCGTATTCCCTTCACCACCATCCGCCTGTGGGATTGGTACGAGCCCAACCGCTGGGACATCGTGGTGTTTCGCACCATCGAGGAATCCTCCCGCGAGAAGACGTTGGTTAAGCGCATCGTCGGCCTGCCGGGAGACAACATCAAGATTCACCAAGGGTCGCTGGTGGTGAATGGCGAGAAGCTGCCCAAGCCAGACTTCATGCCGGAGACCACGCGCTACTTTGCGCCGGACGACGTAGGCCGCTTCAAGGACCCCGACCAGCGCGCCGCCTTCGCCGAGATGCTGCGCCAGGACCCCATCAAGTACGCGCATGGCGACGACCCCGCCTTTACCGTGGTGCCCGAAGGGCACTACCTGATGATGGGGGACAACAGCCTCGAAAGCCACGATGGCCGCATGTATGGCTGGGTGCCGCGCAACCACATCTATGGACGTGTCTTCGGCATTTGGTTCCCCTTCAACCGACTGCGTGATTTCACCGGATTCTCGCAAACTTGGTGGGGACCCTTCGCCATCTACGGCCCGCTCACCGGGTTGCTGTTGTGGATACTGTGGGACGTGCTGGTGGATGTGCGCCGCCTCTGGGGCAAGGCCCGCAGCAAGCCTGCGCCCCCGCAAGACAACGACAGCTAATTTCGCGTATCCTCCCCGCGTACCGTTTATTAACCGCTGGACCCACCCATGCCTGCCAACTCCCCCACTCCCGCTGAAACGCCCCCGCGCAACCCTTGGCTGTTCGGGCTGGGCATTCTGCTGGGCATTGCGGGCGGCGCGGTGCTGCTGGGACCGCGCTTCCAGTACCTCAAGCCGGGCGACGTCACCATCTACTCCGGCCTCGGCCTGATGCTGGCCGGCATGGCCGCCTGCTACGTCAGCGGACTGCCGAAAGACAAGGCCATCGAATGGGTGAAGAGCGCGGTGTTCGCGCTGCTGCTCGCGCTGACCATCCGCTGGGCGGTGGCCGAGCCGTATCGGATTCCTTCCAGCTCGATGGAGCCCACGCTGCACGGCGAGGAACATTTCCTCAAGGGCGACCGCGTGTTTGTAAACAAGTGGGTCTACGGCCTGCGCTGGCCCTTCATGAACCAGCGCATCTGGAACGGCTACGAGCCCCAGCGCTGGGACATCGTGGTGTTCAAGGCGGTCGAGAAAGACGCGCTGCATCCCACGCTGGTCAAGCGCATTGTGGGTATGCCGGGTGAACACATCCAGATTCGTGATGGCAAGGTCTTTGCCGACGGCAAGGCGCTCGAGCTGCCCGACTTCATGCCGGACAACCAGTACTACACCTCCGACGAGATGCGCCCCATGAAATATGGCGTGCGCCCTGAACCGGAATTCAGCACCGTGCCCGAGGGCAACTACCTCGTGCTCGGCGACAACAGCGCATACAGCCGCGATGGCCGTTACTTCGGTTGGCTGCCCAAGGAAAACATCGTGGGCCGCGTAGCCAGCATCTGGTGGCCCCAGCCCCGCTGGCGCGATTTCACCGGCTTTAGCGAAACCATCTGGTGGCGCGGATTGCTGGGCCTATTGGCAGTGCTCACCTTCGTGCGCCTCTTCCTCGGGCAATCGTGGCCCGTGCTGATGGACGGATCCCGCCGGGTACGCCACATCTTCGTCAGCTTCGTCTCCCTCGGGCTGCGTCTGCCGTTTACGCCCTTCTGGCTCCTGCAATGGAACACGCCGCAGCGCGGTCAGCTGGTGCTCTACCGCAGCCGCGACGCGCGCGTGCCCAAGGACGCCCTCCTCTTCGGGCGCGTGGCCGCGCTGCCCGCAGAGCAGGTCGAGATCGAAGATGGAGCGCTTAGGATCAACGGCAAGCCCACCGATCTATCCTGCTTCGCGCCCGGCGTTTCCTTCGAGCACCCGGACCCGCAGGCCGTATACGGCAAAAAGAAGAAACACACCACCGTCCCCGAGGGGCAGTACTTCCTCGTGGCCGATCCCCCCAACGAGGCCAATGCCCTCGACAGCCGCATCCTCGGCTGGGTTCGTGCCCGCGACATCGTCGGCGTGGCACAATGGATATGGTGGCCCGTCTCGGCGTTCCGCAAGCTTTAGGAAAAGGACCTATTCGTCCTATCGGTCCTATATAAACTTTGGCACGGAGGGTGGCCATGTTCGGCGTCTACGTCCATGTGCCCTATTGCAAAACCCTCTGCCCCTATTGCGACTTCGTGAAAGTGCGCGACACGCAAGGCGTGCCCGACGCCTTTGTCGTTGCCCTCTGCAAAGAGATTGCCGAGTTCAATGGACCGGCCGACGCGCAGAGCGTGTTCTTCGGCGGCGGTACGCCCAGCCGATTCAGCGCCGCGCAACTGCTCCACGTGTGTAACGCCCTGCGCGCGCGCTTCCACTTTGACCCCGATGCTGAGTGGACCCTCGAGGCCAACCCCGACGACCTGACCCCGGACCTGCTAGCAGCCATCCGCGACGCGGGCCTCAACCGCCTGAGCCTCGGCGTGCAAAGCTTTGACGACCGCGTGCTGAAGTTCCTCGGGCGGCGGCACAAATCCGCCCCGGCCCTGGCCGCTTGCGAAATGGTGGCCGAACGCTTCGACAACTGGAGCCTGGACCTGATGTTCGGCGCGCCACCGCTCGACGCCTGGGCCGACACCCTGCAACGCGCCGTATCCCTCGCCCCGCCGCATATATCTTCCTACGGCCTGACCTACGAGGAAGGCACCCCCTTCGAAAAACGTGCCGACCGTGCCACGCCCGAAGACCAGATGCTGGAGATGTACCAGCAGATGGAAGCCGCACTCGCGCATTTCGACCATTACGAGATTTCCAACTTTGCCCAACCCGGCAGGCAAGCCACGCACAACCTGGTCTACTGGCAGAACGAATCCTACGCGGGCTTTGGCGCGGGGGCCGTGTCCTACGTGGGCGGCCTGCGTGCTCGAAACCACGCCAGCATCGAGCGCTACCTCGCCGACCCCGGCGGCAAGGACGAGACCTTCATCATCTCCCCCCGCGAAGAGCGCGTCGAGACGATCATCCAGCACATGCGCCTGCAAGCCGGGCTGCCCAGAGAACGCTACGCCACCCGCTTCGGCGCGGACGTGATGCAGGAATTCGGCCCAGAATTGGCCCGCCTTGAACAGCGCGGCCTGCTCACCATCAGCGATTCCCTCATCCAACCCACCCCCCAGGGCTTCTACCTGAACAACGAAATCGGGCTGGAGTTGGTAGAATAATTACCCGCCTTGCTCGTCTGTTCCCCCATGTAGGGCAAGTTTTCCGGTTGCCTCCTCGGAGGGGGTAAACGAAAAGTATGGCAAATTACTACGGATAATTGCGCATCACCCCCTCAAACCGCTTGGCATTCCGGGGTGTCTTATTGCATGATGTTGAACCCGCACCCTTGCGTCGATGTCTGAGTCTGTAATCTTAGGGGATCTGCAATGAACTACCTGCTCCGATTCTCCTGCCTGGCCCTGCTTGCCAGCGCCACGCTCTTCAGCGTTGGCTGCACCCGCCCCATCGAGGCGATTTCTGTAAGCAACAGCAACGTGGACTTTGGGCTGAACACCCTGCCCTTCTCGATCCAGGTATGGAACGACAACCCCGAGGCGGACACGATCCGCATCCAGGCGCGCCCCAACCGCACGTGGATCAAACTCGATGTGGCTAGTGTCGAAAGCGACGCGCCGCCAACGGCGAGCGGCCCCTTCGACAAGAAGGGCCTGCGCATTACCATTGACCGGAACCAGTTGAACCGGGGCGTGCATGAGGGCCAGATCGAGCTGGGTGGCGAAGGCCTCGTGCCATTGGTGGTCGGCATACGCGTCGAGAGCGACCGCGACAACAATGGCGCGCCGCTGAATATCCTCAATGTGGAAACCAAATACCGGCGACCCTACCTCGTCGAGTTCAGCTTTGCCCTGCGCAACGCCAACGGTTCCGCCGTGGTGGCCGAGCCGTCGCAGTTCACGTTGACCGCACAAGAAGGCGCCAACCCGGTCACCTTCCTCAATGGACTGCAACTGCGTCGCGCCGCTGCGCGCCAGTTGAAAGCGGAGCTGCTGCTCGATTACTCCCTCGCCCAGCCTGCCAGCGCCATTGCCGCCATGGAAGACGCCGCGAAGAACGTCTTCCTGCCCGCGCTCAACGACGACGCGCTGGTCGGCATTACCGAGTTCCACCTGGAGAGCGACCCCGCCCCCGCGCAGCGCGTGGCGGAATTCACCACCGACCGCGACTTCCTCCAGCGCCGCATCAACGCCATCCAGGACGAGTTCGTGCAGGGCTTCTCCTCCTTCCCACGCATCTTCGACAGCATCGTGCAGGTGGCGGGATACTACAACGATGGCGACCCCGAGAAGGAAGACCGCTATATCGTGCTCTTCTCGAACGGCGACGACATATCCAGCACCGCTTCCGCCAACGACGCCGTGGACGCCTGCGAGGATCGCAACATCAAAATCTACACCGTGGGCGTGGGCGACAACGTGGACGAGCTGACCCTCACCGACCTGAGCAACCGCACCGGCGGTCTGTACTTCCCCGCAGACACGGCGGCGGATCTGGCCGAGGCCTTCGAGAAGATCGTGAACGACCTCGAGGCGCAGTACACCGTGCGCTGGGGGTCGGGCCTGCGCGTGGACACCCCTGCCATCTTCCCCGAGTTCACCCTGCAACTGGGCGCTGCTTCCACCAACTTCATCGCGGAAGACCGCTTCCGCCCCAGCGCCGTCTCCGGCAACGTGCTCGAGGGCAAGCTCTTCTTCGTCGCCTCCGACAACACCCTCGAAAGCACCGTATTTCTCCGCGCGCAGTACATTCCCCGTAACGTGGACAGGTTGGTCCTCAACATCAGTAGCCCGCTCGACTTCACCCCCGTAAAGGTGGAAGCCGGGCAGAACGGCATCGCCGACGACTGGACCATGACCCTCACCAACACCAAGGCCACCAGCGTCCGCATCGACCTCGTTGCGCCCGAGGGCAAGACCCTGCCCTTCGCCGGCTTCGGCCCCATCCTGCGCCTTGATTTCGACGAGGTCATCGACCGCGAGAACCTGCCCTTCGACAGCGTGACTGTGGACAGCACGGTCTACGAAAATGGCCAGACCTTCATCGTCGAGGGCTTCGAGCCGTAGGCGGAATGAGTTAAAGCAACACACGCGCACAGCGCATGACTTAATGCAAAGGTTGATACATGCACTCGTTGAACATTGCCCGAAGCATCGCCCTTGGCTCGCTCTGCCTGACTGCCGCCTTGGCAGGCAGCACCGCCCGCGCCGAAGAACCCGCCAAGTCCACCGTGGTGGGTAACGGTCCAGGCTGGCGCGACATGACGCAGGAAGACTTCATCAACGTGAACTGTGACGAGGACACCTGGAAGTGGGAAGACGGCCTCATCTCCTGCACCGGCAGCCCCGTCGGCGTCATCCGCACCCCTTACAAGGTCACCAACTTCGAGCTGGTGGTGGATTGGCGACACCTAAAGTCGGCGGGCAATTCCGGCGTGTTCGTCTGGGTGACGGATGATTCCGTTAAGAACCTCAAGCGCAATGGCCTTCCCCACGGCATCGAGGTGCAGATTCTCGACCACGGCTACACCGAGCAGTGGGAAAAGGAATCCGGCAAGAAGGCCGACTGGTTCACCTCCCACGGTGACGTCTTCTCCGTGGGCGAATCTTCCATGGAACCCTTCCCCCCGGTCGCCCCCGATGGCCGCCGCAGCTTCCCCACCAAGAACCTCAGCAAGGGAGTGGGGGAGTGGAACCACTACTACGTGCGCGCCGTCAACGGCGAAGTCCGCCTATGGGTCAACGGAGAAGAAGTCTCCGGCGGCACCAAGTGCAACCCCGCCACCGGATACCTCGCCCTCGAATCCGAAGGCTCCCCCATCGAATTCAAAAACCTGCGCATACGCCAGTTGCCGTAGGAACCCAATCCCCGTCAACAGTTAACTTCAGTCCCGTATGTGGTCCGTCGATATCCTGAATGCGACGGACCATTTTTTATTGCCGCCAGGGAGAGGCGGGGAGTATTGCCATGGGACTGGCTCAATTGGTTGCGGACCCTTCCGCGCGGCAGTTGCCGCTCGATTATCTATTTCCTCCTTCCACCGCGAAGACTTCCGAGCCAGTCGCCTTGGGCGCAGCTCCCGAAGACAGCCTGCTGCTGGGCGGGGCGGACACCCTCTCCCAAGACTTCGAGGCGCTCATCTACCGCAAGCAGTCCGTGCAGACCGCCGTGTCCCTCTCTTCCACCCGCACCGCTGCCTCCATCTCCAACGAGAACGGCAGTGCCTCCGCAGTCTCCGACCAGCTCGAGTTCAGCTTCTACCGAGAAGTGCGCAGCGAAGAGCTGGCGCAGTTCCGCCAGCGCACGGAAGCCACCGCCGAGGGCCTCGGCGGCAGCCGCGAAACCTACGTGCAGGCCAGCCAGCGCGTGGCCGCCCGCTTCGAGCTCTCCATCACCATCTCCGGCGAGGCATTGGTCAACTACGCAGGCGCTTCCGAGGAGCTGGCCGACCAGGAAGACCTGCTCAACAAACTCCTCGAATTCGCCAACGGCCTGCTGGACAAGGCGGACGATCTCTTCAACGAATTTTTCTCTACCCTGGCAGGCGGGGGAACAAGTTCCTTCGAAGACTTGTTCAACAAATTACAGCAACAGTTCGGCGGCGGAATGCTCGATGCACTCAGCCGCCTCCTTGGGGAAGGAACGGCTGCCGCGCCGGGCGCTACCTCAGCGTCGGGCTCGGCAGCCGTGCAACTGCAGTTCAGCTTCTCGGCTAGCTTCGAAATGCAGACCGAAGTGGCCGTGCAGCAATCCGACCCCATCATACTCGACCTCGACGGCGACGGCTTCGAGCTGACCCACCACAGCAAGGGCGCGCGCTTCGATATCCTCGGCAACGGCAGCCAGCAGAACACCGCCTTCGTCACCGGGGGAGACGCCTTCCTCGCGCTCGACCGCAACGGCAACGGCAGCATCGACAGCGGCGCGGAACTCTTCGGCGACCAGCGTGGTGCAGCCAACGGCTACGAAGAACTGCGCAAGCTGGACGACAACCGGGATGGCGTGATCGACGCGAAAGACGCGGCCTACGATTCCCTGCTGCTCTTCAAAGACGACGGCGACGGCAAGACCGAGGACGGCGAACTCATCACACTGCGCGAAGCAGGCATCGCGGAAATCAGCATCCAATACGCTAACGTAAACGAGAACGCCGCAGGCGGCAACCGCATGGCCCAACTCGCCAGCTACCGCCGCACCAACGGCAACATTGGCCGCGCAGGCGACGCGATCCTGAACTACACGGTTTAGCGCTCGCGCCTCACTGCTTCAGAAACAACAGCAACGGCCCGTTCACCGCATCCGGCGTTTCATAGTTCGGGGTATGGCTACCGCCGGGAATGGTGTGGAACTCGATGGTTGGAATTGCCGCCCGCACCTTGGCCGCGTTTTCGTAAGGCACCACGCGGTCTGCGTCTCCCCAGAACAAGATGCCCGGCTTGCCGCTTTTGCCCACGCGGGTATACAGATCGTCCAGCCCCAGCATGGGATGATTACGCAAGGTGGATAGCAACGCCCGTTTATAGCCGCTGTACTGAAGCTGGTCCACGTAGTGTTCCGTCATGATGGCCACCACCTGCGGGCTTTCCGCCGCCATGCCGGTGACGGACCCCAGGATGATCTTGTCACCAAAGGCCTGCATCACCCACTCGGCCAGGCCCGGCACGCGCATCAAGTGCACTGTGGGCGGCAGGGAAGCGCCAAATCCCGCCGGGGCCACCAGCCCATACTTGCGCACGCGGGCAGGCTCGCGGTCCACGAAGCGCATCGTGATCGGCCCCCCCATGGACAGGCCCACAATATCCACCGGGCCGGTGACCTGTTGCGAATCCAGCAGCTCGACCAGTTGACGGTGGTACAAGTCAGCGTCGTAATCCACGTTGGGCCGGTCGGAATGCCCCCGCCCAAAGAGGTCGTAGCGCAGCACACGGTAACCTTGCGCCGCAAAGAACTCCGCCTGCTTTTCCCAAATGAAACAGGGCGAGCTGAAGCCATGCACAAAGACCAGCACGGGGCCAGCCTCGGGGCCGTTCCACACATAGTGGGTGTAGCCGTCCGACAGCTTGGCGAAACTCTCCCCCTTGAAGGCATCTGCCCGCACCGCATCGGTGATTGCTATCCGCTCGGTCTTCGCAAACACATACGGCCACGCCGCCGCAAGGGCCAGCAGCCCCAGCGCCAACAATCCCGCCGCCTGAAACCTCCGCTTACTGAACATGACTTTCCCTCCCCGCGATTGCCCACGCGGCTTCCCGATTCCCTTTGCCTATGGTGCAGTTAGCCCAAGGCGGATGTCCATCCCCCTCTTTTACATGCACATCTCGTTGCATCGAGGGGTTGATCCCCCGTCGAGGAAACCCCATACTCGGAGGGTTATTGGTATTCTTGAGGGAACTGTCATGTCGTCTCGTTCTATCTGTGTCTATACGTGCGCCTTGGCGCTGGCGATTTCGGGCCAGCCTGTGCTGGCAGATGAACCCATCTTGCTTGCCCGGCTCGAGCCTGAAGACGCCGCCCCGCGCAAGATCAATTCCGAGAAATTGCTCACCCCCGAGGGTGCGCGCGAGCCCGTGCTGCTTGCAGCCCACCATGCCTATACCCTGTGGTCCCAGCAGTTTATGGGTACCCTGCTGAAGGAAGAACAGACTGAGGCCTGGAAGGGCTTCTATGGCATGGACATTCGCATGGGCGACGCTTACCGCCAGATTGGTGCGTCTGCCTACCAGGAAGCGCGCTTCGAGGATGCCGTGAAACTGTTGTCCGTGGCGGTGGATTTTTTGGACGCAGACGCCGTGCTGCTGGGAGAGCTGGGATACTCGCTCAAGTCCGTAGGGCAATACGAACGCGCTATCGAGGTGCTGCAACGAGCGGCGCAGATTGACGGCGCGAATGCCGAATATTGGCTGTGGCTGGGCGATTCGCAGCGCCTGATGGGCCAATATGAAGAGGCCTACCGCAGCCTGCTCACCGCGCGCGACCTTGCGCCCGAGGCGGGCGCGGCGGCGATTGAAGACTTCCTTACCTACACCGAAAAGCTGAACGACCTTACTCCCAGCTGGGAGAACTTTGACCTGCATCGGGATTTCTCGAACCGCCACGAAGAGGCAAGCCGCCCGTATCGCTTGGTGGCCGAGATGTTGGCCGCACTCCGCGTCGCCCCCACACCGAGCGCGGAAGAGAAGGAGCAACTCTACAAGGTCGCCTTCACCTACGCGCAAATAGGCACGCAGTTCTCCTTCGTGAAGGACCCTGCCATGGCGGTGGATTTTTACACCCAGGCGATCGAGCCGTATACCCAGTCGGACAGCAAGGCCGACTTGATGCGCGTCTTCCAGAATCTGGCCATTGCCTATGACCTGATGGCGGACCGCCACCCGCAGTCCCGCGACAAGTTCTTGGCCACCGCCGTGAAATACTGGGACCAGTCGCTGCAAGCCGCGCGCGCAGCGGGCGACCCGAGCTATGTGCGGCACACGCAAGGCGGGCTGCTGGCCACACTGGCAGTCAACCACCCGATGGACGACCCCAAGATTGTGGAGCTGCGCGAGGCACTGGCAAAAGAGATACCACGCAAAGGCCCCATCAACGAATTCACCACGGCCTCCGCCGTGCGGGGCGAGGTGGAATGCCGCCTGCGCGATGGCGACTTGGGCGGCGCGCGCGTGCTGATTGAACTGGCCGATTCCTATTACAAGGAAACCGGTTTCCTGGTGGACCTCGAATACCGCGCGTCCGCGCTGGTGCAGTTGGCAGGAATCTACTTGGCACAGGGACACAACAAACAGGCGAGCGACACCGCCTCGCAAGCCGCCGACCAGATTACGGAACTGCGCAAGTTCCTTTCGGCGGATGCCTTCCAGCGCAGCATGAACCCGCAGACCCTGCGGCGCGCGAACGCGGTGCGGGCCATGGCCGCCCTGCGCGATGGTTCGCCCGAACAGGCGCTTGAGGCGCTGGAACAATACCAGTGCGTTTCGGCGGAAGACTTGCTTGGAAGCCGGGTTCGCGATGAATCTGCAAAGACCGATTTCGCCACCGAGGAATTGCTGTTGCTTGAACGGCAGGGCTGGCTGAAAGCGGAACTGGAAAAGGCCACTGCCGCCCGTGAGACCGACCGCGTGGATTGGCTGGAAGACCGCCTGGATCAAGTGGCCGCGCGGGTGCGTCGCCTACCGGCTGCGGCAGCATTGCCCTCAGCCGAGAAGTTGAGCTATCGCCGCACCTATGCCTTGTCTGCCTTGGAAGCTCAGGAGCAGCTGCCTGCAGACACCACCGTGCTGCACCTGATTGTGGGCGAGGTGGGCGGTGCAGCCGTGCTGCTTACTAAGACACAAGTGCAGGGCGTTGAACTTCCTGCCGCTACCGAGGCAACCGTGGAGGCCGCGATGACGGCCCTCCGCAGTGCCGCCCCCGGCGATGCCGCAGCCACGCTGCGCGCTGCCTTGCTCGATCCGCTGAAAGACCTTCTCCCCAAGTCGGGCACATTGGTGTTTGCCGGGGATCAGGTTTCCGCTTTACTGCCGTTACGCCTGCTCGACCCCGCCGGGGAAGCGCTGGCCGGGGCAATAAACGTGTGCCATGCGCCCGGTGCATCGGCCTTCATCATGATGGTGGGAAGCAAAGGCGGCAAGAATGCCACTGGTCTTGACGCCGCCACGGGCAACGTGCGCGAAGCGCTATCCACCGCCACCCCTGCGGGCGGCGCACTGGTGAAGGCGACGGTTGATCTCGATTCGCAAGACCCCACGCTGGCCCTGTGGCAAGAGCAGGGCGCAACCGACCCCACGAAAGCCATGCTCACTGGAGAACTGGTGCAGCTTGCATTGCCACATAACGTGCTGGCCCTTAGCCTGGATATCACTTCTGGTGCGGAGCAGTCTCCCCAGTTGCACTTTGCCGCGCTGGGTGAATTGGGCTGGCGTGCCGGTAGCGGGGCGATTGTGCTGAACCAATGGCCGGTAGCCGAGTCCGCGCGTGATTCGTTCTTCAAGGCGCTGGGCGAGCAGCTTGCATCTAACCCGCCCGCCGATGCGTTCCGCCTGGCACAAGACGCCGCCCGCGCCGCCGCGCCGGACTCTATGGACTGGGCCGCGTTCACCTATCTCGGCGCACCGTGAGGCTGGCGAGCAAAGGCGGGGATGTTGATCGCGCAGCATCCACCAAACGCAGTCGATCAAGAATGCTTCGCGCTTAACTTCGTAGTGGGCGTTATCACGGTATCCTGATAGTCCTGCCCGTCGGACAGTTTCACCCCCGGCAGCACCACGCACCGCTCCAGCCGGGCCGGGGCGCTGATGGTTACGTCATTGCCAATCACCGTGTCGTGCAGCGCGACGCCCTCGTGCAGGGTGCAGCTCTCGCCGATGATGGAGGTCAGCCCGCGCTGGTCCAGCTCCATCTGGCAACAGGTGATCAGGTCTCGGATGAAGGTGACGTTCATGTCGAACTTCACCACTGGCGCGGCCCGCACCGTGTACTCCAGCTCCAGCAGAATCTGTATCGAGTCGGTCAATTCATACTCATCGCGCATGGCGGTGCGCGGGGTGCGGCGGATGGCGTCGAAGATCGGCAGGTCAAACAGGTACAGGCCGCAGCCCTTCAACATGCTGTTTACAAAGCGGGGCTTTTCCACCACCCGGCGCACCGTGCCGTCTTCGCGTAGCAGCACGGAGAAGTTCTTCTTCACCTCGTTCACGTCCTCCTCCTCCTTCACCGAAAGCACCGCCGCCGGGCGGTGCTCTTCAAAGATGTCCAGCATCCGGCTCAGTCCGTCGAACTGGAAGTAGAGGTCGCCAAGGAACAGCACGAAGGGGCGGTCCACATGGCGCTCCAACTGGCCCACCGCATGGGCCAGCCCCAGCCGCTGCTGCTGTTCCACATAGCGAATGCGCACGCCGTGGGCCGAGCCGTCCCCGAGGTGCTGGGTGATCACATGTCCCAAGTGGCCGATGACGATAATCACGTCGTCGATGCCCAGCGAACGCAGGTGCTCCAACTGGTACACCAGAATGGGCTTGTTGCAGATAGGGGCAATGGGCTTGGGTATCTGTTCCCCAAACGGCCCCATACGGCTGCCGTGTCCTGCCGCCAGAATAACCCCCTGATACCGCGCCTCAGTCATTGCTAAACCCTCGGTGATGCTACCTTGGCCATTGTCCACGGCAGGGCCTTCCAGTGCAATGCGCATCCCATCCAGCAAGAAACCCATGCCTGAAATCCGCAGTTGCACCCCATTTGGGCTGGTGTGGGGCATTTAAGATACAGGACCTATAAGCCGTATAAGTCCTATATTTTGAACAAGTTAATAGCCTTGGGCGCTTCCCAGCGCGGTCTGGCATAGCGTTTGCTTGTCACCCGGTATCTCGTTGTGTACCCAGCCGTGGTGTGTCCACGGCAAGTGCAACCGTTGTGTTAGGAGAGGCTACATGATTAAAGCGTCAAATCTGACCATGTATTACGGCCCGGTGGCGGCGCTGAACAACGTCTCCTTCGAGGTAACCAAGGGGGAGATTGTTGGTCTGCTCGGCCCCAACGGCGCGGGCAAGTCCACCACCATGAAGATTCTCACCACCTACCTGTACCCCACCAAGGGCACGGCGCAGGTGGGCGGGGTGGACGTGCTGCAAGACCCTGTAAAGGTACGCAAGCTGATTGGCTACCTGCCGGAAGTGCTGCCCCTTTACATGGACATGGAGGTGCGCGACTACCTCGAATTTGTGGGGCGCGCGCGCGGGCTGCACGGAGGCAAGCTCAAGGAGCGGGTACACGCCGTGGTGGATGCCACCGGCTTGGAGCCCATGTTCCGCAAGGTGGTGCGCGAATTGTCCAAGGGCTTCCGTCAGCGCACCGCCCTGGCCCAAGCGCTGATACACGACCCCGAGGTCATCATCCTCGACGAGCCCACTTCGGGTCTCGACCCCCACCAGATTCTGGAGATACGTGATCTTATCGCGCGCCTCGCCAAGGAAAAGACGGTGATCCTCTCGACGCACATCCTCCAGGAAGTCGAGACCACGGCGGACCGCATCGTCATCATCAACCGGGGCGAGATTGTGGGCGACGGCTCGATTGGCGAATTGCGCCAGCGCGCGAAGAACGGCGAGCGCCTGGCATTCAGTGCCATCGGCGAACGCGCCGACCTCGAGCGCAAGCTGTCCAGCGTGGACGGCGTGCGCAAGGTGGAGTACACCAAGGACGTCGAGGGCTGCCCCACCTTCCTGGTGCACAGCCCGCAGGGTCGCCACCTGTGGCGCGAGGTGAGCCAGCTTGCCCAGCAACAGCAGTGGCAGGTGCGTGAGCTTTCCGAAAAGCCGCTCTCGCTCGAAGAGACTTTCCTCACCCTCACCGAGAAGGCCATCCAAGGCAATCACTAATGCCCCGTGCCCAATGATCTGAACAAGCAAGCCCGCTTCAATTGACGGGAGGAGAGATATGAATAACATCATCACCATAATGCGGCGTGACTTGGGGGCCTACTTCACGTCTCCCATTGGTTACATCTTCATGATGGTCTTCGTAACGCTGAGCGTGGGGCTGTACATCTCCACGTTCTTCGCGTTCCCCATCGCGGACATGCGTCCCTATTTCGACAACCTGCCCCTGTTCTTCTGCGTGTTTATCCCCGCAGTAACCATGCGTATCTGGGCGGAAGAGCGCAAGGAGAACACGTGGGAAATGCTGCTCACCTTCCCCATGCAGGCATGGGAACTGGTGCTCGGCAAGTTCGCGGCGGCGCTGGTCTTCTTCGGCCTTACGCTTGCCTCCACCGTCACCATCCCGGTGATGCTGATTCAACTGGGCAACCCCGATTATGGCGCGATGATCAGCGGCTACTTCGGCACGCTGCTGTTGGGCGCGTTCATGCTCTCGCTGGGCATCCTGTTCTCTGGTTTCTTCAAGGACCAGATTGTGGCTTTTGCGGTAACGCTGCTCACCTGCTTTGCCTTCTTCCTGCTGGGCACCACCTTCTTCGCCGCCTATCTCGACGACCTTGTGTTGCCCGGCCTAGGCCGCCAGTTGTCCGACTTGATGGGCTTCTTCTCGCACTTTGAATCCTTCACCCGTGGCGTTATCGACTTCGCCGACGTGGTCTACTTCCTTGCGTGGACGGTCATCTTCCTCATCCTCAACGTGCTCTACATTGACGGCCGAAACCGCCCCAACGCCAAGACCATCTTCATGGCGGCGGCGGGCATGTGCGTGGCTATTGGCCTTTTGTTCAACTACCTCATGGCGGACTTCAGCTTCATCCGTTACGACATGACCGAGGACAAGATCTACACCGTGAGCAAGGCCTCGGAGAACATTCTCTCGAAGGTGGAGACGCCCGTGAAGGTGAACCTCTACATCACCCCCAGCAGCGAAATGCCCACGGCGATGAAGAACCTCGAGCGCGACATCACCGACAAGCTTGACGAACTGCGCCTTGCCTCGGGCGGCAACATCGAGTTCAAGGCCATTCACATGGCCGTGTCGAACGTCATTGCGCCGGAGGAAGTGAAGCCTGAGGAAGGCGAAGAGCCCAAGCCCGAGGACGCGGAAGAAACCATCGAGAAGCGAATGCTGGACAAGGGCGTTGAGCCTTTCAGCGTACAGGCGTACAGCGGCGACGAGATCACCAACAAGCTGGTTTACTCCAGCCTGGGCATTGGCTACAAGGACAAGCCCGAGGAGATCATTCCGCAGATCATGCCGCAGACGATTGAGGAACTCGAGTACCGCGTGGTGAGTTCCATCTACAAGCTGACCCGCACCGAGAAGCCGGTCGTTGCTCTGGTTGCCCCAAAGGAAGCAGTTGCCATTGACCCCATGGTGCGCCGCATGATGGAGCAGCAGGGCATGGCGATTCCGGATAGCGAAGACCCCTACGAGGTTCTCGAGCAGTTGCTGCGCTACGAGAAGTACGACGTGCAGCGCGTCGAGCTGACGAAGGAAAGCCCCCTTCCCGAAACCTACGACACGCTCGTGGTAGTGAACCCGCGTAACCTGAACGAGCGCCAGCGCTGGGAGATTGGTCGCGCCATGCAGGCGGGCAAGTCCGTGGTGCTTGCGGTGCAGAACTACACATGGGATTACCGCAGCACGGCGCAGGGCATCAACATCAGCCGCCGCGAAGAGACCCCCGAGATCAACCCGCTGCTCGAAGGTTTCGGCCTTGGTATCAGCGACGAAGTGCTGATGGACGTAAACAACGTGCCGCTCACCATTCGTGGCGGTGGCGACAATCCGCTGGCCGCGCTGATGGGTCAGCCGGTGAAGTTGCCGATGCACATGCTTATTGGCAACAGCAACATGGCGGCAGACACGGCCATCACCTCGCGCCTTGCCAACGTGTTCTACCTCTGGGGCACCGCCCTGAAGCTGGACGATGCCAAGCTCAAAGAGCTCGGCCTTTCCAGCAAGGTGGTCATGTCCAGCAGCGACAAGGCATGGACCGCACCGAGCGGCGCGACGTTGACCTCGCAAGCCTTCGAGCCGCCCGCCGATGGCACCAAGTCCTACGCGCTTATGGCGGTGATCGAGGGCCAGTTCCCCGACGCCACCGGCGGTGCCGAACGTCCCGCATGGCCCAAGCCCGAGCAACAGCCCGGTATGCCTCCCATGCCCGAGGAAGACGAGGCCCCTGAGCCGCCCGCCGAAGTGGTGACCCCGACCCCCGGAAAGCTGGTGCTGCTGGGCTGCTCGCAGATGTTCCGCAAGGACTTCCTGCAAGCGGGCAACCTGGACCTGTTCCTCAATTCCGTGGATGCGGTGACGCTGGACGAGAACCTCGTACAGGTGCGCGGACAGAAGCCTATCGACCGCGCCATCGAAAAGCCGACCGACAGCGCGAAGGCCTTCTGGCGCGTGGTGAACTATGGCCTGGCGAACATCATCATCGCAGGCCTGGGCATCGGCCTGACCCTCAAGCGTCGCCAGTCGCGCAACGCTTACACCATGGCCGAAGTGAATAAGCGTAAGGGCGGGGCTGCGGCGGCTTAACGCGCAGCGGAAAGTTAAACAGCCTTTTTCGTGC
>JBIKMR010000068.1:0-17573 GCA_044359155.1 Candidatus Hydrogenedentales bacterium
TGATCAACGAGTTCTACTACCTTGCTGGAGCCCATCGCGTCGGACCAACGGGTTTCAATGACCTGCTTGTCGAGCTTGGTGAGCGCTCTCCGAATGGCTTCGGCATAAGAAAGTGGCTGAATCTGGGGGAACAGCGCCTCGGCGCGTGTCGTGTCCGCCCGAAGTGGCTGGGTCATACCTTCGACCAGCGGAATAGCCAGTTTATTCGGGATGGGCGTCACAAACCCGACCCATCGCGCAGCGAGCTGTGGTGCCAGCAGAGGCGTTATGATGAGCTGCCTTCGGCGCAGGCCGCGCACGCGGGCGTATTCCTGCATCATTTCCAGGAACGGCATCGCAGGCATGCCAATCTCGACGATTCCTGCTGGGCCGTAGTCAAGCGCGGAGGAAAGGTAGGCGAGGACGTCGGATACGGCAATGGGACTCACCTCGGTCCGCACCCAACGTGGCGTGATCATAATCGGAAGTCTCTCTGAGAGGTAGCGGACCATCTCAAAACTGGCCGAACCGGAGCCAATGATAGGCCCTGCGCGAAACTCCGTCATGCGCTCCCCAAAGTGCTTGGCCAATACTTGGCCTGTTTCGGCACGACTACTGAGATGTCGTGAGGCGACTCCGGGAGGCTGAAGTCCACCGAGGTAGATGACATGGCGGCAATCAGGGGCCGCTACCGCAAAGTTTGCTGCGGCGGCCTCGTCGCGAGATTCGAATGCGTGACCGGCCATCATGCTGTGTACAAGATAGTACGCGGCATCGAAACCTCTAAGGTCTTCTTCGATGGTTTCCGGATGCAAGAGGTCGCCCTGTACTATGCGAACGCGCGAAAGATCTCTGGGCAGACGATACCGTCGTGGGTCACGAACCAGCACGGTTACCTCGTGCCCAAGCGCAACAAGCCCCGGAACAAGTCTGCCACCAATGTAGCCTGTAGCCCCGGTCACGAGTACGCGCATCATGTTGTTCCTTCGGAAGAAGATAGAGGAAGTGCTGTGAATGCACAGGCTTGAAGAGCTATGCAGTGTTACGCGTTTGTCCTGTGGGTGGCACGAGGTTGTTCGGGCGGCTTGTCGGCAATAATACAGACTTCCGCTGACAATATAGCGCTTGCGAGCGGCTATTCGGCTTGTGGCTTTTCTATGTATTCAATCGGCAGCAAGACTTCATTGCGGCGAAAGATGGGGAGCGTCCAAGGCGGGTCGTAGCGTGCATACACTGCACTTCCCGTGACGGAAACACCATCCCGCGCAAGCGCTGTACGAAGCTCCGCTTCCTTCTTGTGCATTTGTTCATCCTTGCCGCGCCACGAAAACTTGTGCACAGCGTAGGTCCGCTCTCCGCGTTGTGCGAGCGTCACTGCGGGGTTATTGGGCTTGGGCAGCGTTTCCATCGTGTATTTGGACGGCATGACAAACTGCACGACCTGCCCTGCAGAATCGGTGCCGCCGCTCTCCTGGAGCACGGGGCTGGTCATGGCAACCTTCTCCGATGCTCCGGCTTCCTGAATCACCGGGGAGGTCATCGCCACCTTTGACTGGGAGACGTTATTGCCAAAGATATAATCGGCCAGTGCGCCAAAGCCCTTGCTCATGGCGTCCTCTTCCCCGCCGCTCACCGTCACTTGGGCGACAATGCACGCTGGATAACGCCTGACTTCATAGCCGTCCCGTCGCTCCAAGCGCTCGAACTTCGGCTTCTCCACCATGGCGCGAGCCATCTGGGACGACGCTGAAAGCGGCACCGCGACGATGGACACAATCCCCACTGCCGCCACGGCCAGAACAGGAATGCGAATTTCCATTGCTTAGATTCTCCTCGTCATGTTCACTCTCTTTGGCAGAACGGAGCTTCTAAGCTCCCGGACTTGCTCAGAGAGCATTGCACAGTACGCTTGGATTCAAGCCGCAGGCAAGAATTTGCCTCATCACCCCGTGCCCCGCTTTCCGGAGGTTAACACTAATTGCTGCTTCCTAATTCCGAAAGGCCTGTATCCAGTCTATTTCAAGCCGAAACGGACCTTCTTGTTTGTCAGCAATCAGGAACCCGAAGGCACTTATTCTGGAAGCATCAATGGGAGGCTCGTCAGGCAGCACCCTCCCACGGAAAGCAGCTACAAAATCTGAGAATGACAATTCGACTTCTTTCCATATGCCCTTCTCCGTCTCGAAAGTCATCTGGTAGCTGGCGCCATCGAAGCTCTGCGAGCTGCGGATTCGGAACTGGTACCTCTTGCCATCACCCCGAACACGCAACCGCACCGCGTTGAACCCGGTCAGGTCTTGAATGACAGAGTTCGAGCGCACGGAGGCAAATCCGCCGTTGTTCTCCAGAGAGAGCTTTCCCTCGAAAATGGCGGTTGAGTCCTCGATTCGCATCCGGCTGGAAGAGACGCCCCCCATGACCACATCGTCAACATTAGGCCAAGGCTTTTCCTGCGACTGAAACTCAAACAAAGTAACTTTTTCAATCATTTCCTTATCTTCACGTGCGGGCGACTGAGCGAAGGAATTCGCAGCGAGTGCCGAAAGTACAATGCCGCAGGCCACAAGGGCCCGGTGCCCACGCTTGGCAATTTTCGACTCTGAATCCATAGATACGATATCCTACTATCCCGTTGGAACTTGCCCTCATCGAAGGCTTCTAAAAGCTAGTGCATGCTGCCAGAAGGGTATTTCAAGGCCCATGCTTGCCCGTAGTCGATAAAGGCGAGGAGATACATAATGCAAATGGTCAGACTGATTTACGTAAGCCGTATGAGCGAGGAGTGCGATATTCATGCGATCCAGCAAATCCTGGAAGTGTCGCGGAAGGGAAACCGCGCTTCGGACATCACGGGTGCTCTCTGCTACGACCCAGCTTTCTTCCTCCAGTGTTTGGAAGGCCCGAGGACTGCCGTCAACAAACTCTACGCGGGCATCCAGCAAGATGAGCGGCATCGTGATGCGGTTCTCCTTGAGTATTGCGAGGTCGAACAGAGGTTGTTCGGGGATTGGTCGATGGCCTTCCTGAAGGCGCAGGACGTGAACAGGGAAGTGCTTGAGAAATATACAGCCGGGCGCAAGTTCGACCCCTATTCCATGACATCCGACCAAGCACGTGACTTGCTTGTGGAGATCGTCGCGATAGCGCATGATCACCTACCGAAGCAGGGTATGACAGGTAGCACTATCTCGCTGCGGTAAAGGATAGCCATGCAGCCGAGTGAAACGCCGGTGAGGACGTGCCAGACTGCATGGCCTTGTAACCAGGCATCCGGTTCCGAGAAACGGCCCGCATTGGTAAGGTTCCAGATCACATAGGCGACGATGAAGGCGAGGGATGACAGGATATGCCAACGGTGTTCAATGCGGGTCCGCCGCAAGGCAATGTCCACGCAGAAGCTGGTCATGATAGTGCCAATGAGGACGACCATGATTCGGAGGTTTCCGAACGGGCCATCGTTTCGTGCAAGGTAGTAGGTGACGGCCATTGCGAGCGGTATCAGGATAAATGGCGATGGCAAACGGAAACTGCCCACCCGCAAATCGGGTATCCAACGTCCCCAATGCAAGGCGATAATCCCGACAAGACTGCCATACATGCCGAGAAGATCATACCAGTGTCCATTGCTGCTGAGAGAGGCATGCATGTATCCGCTACCAAACCCCAGAAGCACACAGGTGACACCGAAGTAGGCCATGAGCGCGGGGCGGCGGACGGCATAGGGATCTTGCGGGGAGGTTGGGCGGCGAAAATCGTAGAGCGCATAGGCAAGGATATACAGTCCGACCAGCACATAGCCGAGATTACTAAAGGTATTGGCGGGTGTACGGAAAACGCTGACACCGTAGATGCGCTCCGCGAAATGGGTCTCGTTACCGGTCGGCCATTTCGTGGCGGCTTCCTTCGTCCCGAGCCATGTAGCCCAAATATCGCCTTCACGGTAAGCATAGAAAAGAATAATGCTGGCGAGGGTGGCGAGAGCGAATCCCCCCCAAGCCAAACCGTGCACCCACGGTGGGGCCTCACGAAGGCGATTACGTGATGCGCTGCTTATACCCATGCTGACCAATTCCTCTCGATACAGGCGGACTCCTGCCCGGGCGATGGGACTCTAGGGGAGGGCGGTTGGTTTCAGAAGAGCGCTGCCAAGCATAGACCCTGGTGGGGAGAATATAGGGGATGAATACGAATTCATTTTAGGCGGTTGCGTCTAGGACGCTGGCTTGTTGAGTGCGGCGGGAATCTTCGGCAGGATGCCGAAAGTACTTTATCCTGAAATGGGTTTTATTGGAAGCTCTTAGGTGAGTGTGGGTTGGGGCGGGTGCTGAGGGGGGAGTTGCCCCGGATGTTGCGCCGGAGCGCAGCATTGTTCCTGTTCCACGGGGGAGTTGGGAGGCATCACTTTTAGGCCAATCGGGAGATTGTCTGTCCTGGGAAGGGGTTAGGTGGGTCTTGGGTTTTTTAGGATGGTGATGTTTTTCCAGATGCGTTCTTTGTCGAAGTCGAGTAGATAGGGCTGCTTGTAGAGGAATTCGTATATGGCGATGCTTTCGGCGTCTCGGCGGATTTCGGCTAGGAAGGCGGCCTTGTGTTCGGCTACGAAGCCGCGTGAGTAGGGTTGTTCGTAGCGGATGCCTTCGTCGTACCAGGCTAGGGCTTGGTCCGTGTATTCCATCTTTTTGCAGCAGACGGCGATGTTGATGCACATGTTGGCTTTGTCGAGGTCGGAGATGTCGCTGTTGACGAGTTCCTCGAAGATGGTGATGGCGGCCATGTGGTCGTTGGCGTTGTCGGTGAGTTCCTGGGCTTGCTTCGCCTTTTCGGCGTAGACGTGGTATTCCATGGCTTAGGCCTCCAGCAGCAGGGGGTAGAATTGCCCGTCGAGGGGTTGTCCTTTGGGGATGGGGGGGACGCCTTCTAGGAGGACTTCGTCGGTGTCGGAGAGGACGCCGTCGAGGATGACGTTGATGACGACGGCTCGGCGGGGGCGGGGGGATTGGTTGGCGTAGGAGCCGTGGACAAGTAGGGGGTGGTGGAAGGCGGCGTGTCCTCTGGGGAGGGGACTGGGGACGGGGTTGAAGGCGGCCTTTTGTTCGGGGGTGAGGACGGCTTGTATCGCCTCCATGTCTCCTGCCAAACCAGTGACGGGGAGCAGGGGCCAGGTGTGGCTTTTGGGAACGTATTGCAGGCAGCCGTTTTCCTCGGTGGATTCGTCGAGTCCTATCCAGCAGGTGAGGTGGTTCATGGGCTGGGTGCGGGTCCAGTAGGAATAGTCCTGGTGCCATGCCACCACGCCGCCATGTTGGGCAGGTTTGCAGAAGAGCTGGTCGTGCCAGAAGCGGACGGCGCCACCGAGGAGTTGCGAGGCGGGGATGGTGAAGGTGGGGTTCCAGAGGATGTCGTGGAAGCCGGGGGTGACGCGCCATGCGCCGAGCGCGTGGAAGAGGACGGTGCTGGGGTCGGCGGATTCGTTGGAGTTGTATTCGTAGAACAGCCCGTTGCCGGAGTGGGTTGGGTCGGTAAGCTCGGCGAGCTCTGCGCAGAGGGCGTCGCATTGGGCGTTGGTAAGTATAGGCACGCCTGCGAGGTAGCCTTGTTCGTGGAAGTGGGCGACCTGTTCGGGGGTAAGGGCGTACTTGCCTTCGGAGGCGGGGTCTGGTGGGGCATCGAAGAGGCCGCTGATGGGGGCGTGGTGCTGGGAGAGGTCCATGGTGCTACTCCTGTAATTGTCGGCATCCATGCTACTCGGTCAGGCGGTATGCTTGCCAGTGGGAGAGTGTGTGAAGATTGTGCTTGACAGTCGGGATTAAAAGTTTTATGATTCTAGAATCATGAAAATATCGAATGCGATTACGGCTTTGTCTGCGCTGGCCCAGGAAACTCGGCTGGAGGTGTTTCGTTTATTGGTGAAGGCGGGGCCGGAGGGACTCACGCCGGGGGAGATGTCTGCCCGGCTTGGCGTGCCTGCGCCTACGTTGTCCTTTCACCTGAACCACCTTGCGAAGGCAGGTCTGGTGGAGCGGCAGCGGGAGGGGCGGAGCCTGCATTACTCGGTCTGTTTCGATTGCGTGCGCGACTTGCTGGCGTTCCTGATGGAGGATTGCTGCCAGGGGCGGGCGGAGGCTTGTGCTGCCAATGAGGTGGTAAAGGAGGGAAGTTGCTGTGGGTGACGATAAGAAATTGAAGGTGTTGTTCCTTTGCACGGGTAATTCCTGCCGCAGCCAGATGGCGGAGGGTTGGGCGCGGGCGCTGAAGGGCGACTGCATCGAGGCGTATTCGGCGGGGATTGCCACGCATGGGCTGAACCCGAATGCGGTGCGCGTGATGGCGGAGGCGGGGGTAGATATTTCTGGACACCAGAGCAAGCTGCTGGATTCGTTGAAGGATGTGGCATTCGATTATGTGGTGACGGTGTGCGGCCATGCGCATGAGAGTTGCCCGGTGTTTCCGGGGAAGGCGCGGGTGGTGCATCGGGGGTTTGATGATCCGCCGAAGCTGGCGGCGGAAGCGGCGTCGGAGGAGGAAGCGCTGGGGCATTATCGCCGGGTGCGGGACGAGATTCGGGAATACATCATGCGCCTGCCTGAGGCGCTAAAGGAGTAAAGACCATGGACAAGCAGCAGTTGGTACGTGAGACGGTGCGCCAGGGTTATGCGGCGATTGCCGAGACGGGCGGTTCTTGCGGCGGCGGGCAGACGCACAGTTGTTGCGGGGCGAGCCCGGGGGATTCGGCCACGGCGCTGGCGGCATCGGTGGGGTATAGCGTGGACGAGCTTGCGGCGCTGCCGGATGGTGCGAACATGGGATTGTCTTGTGGCAACCCGACAGCGGTTGCGGGGCTTGTGGCGGGGGAGACAGTGCTCGACCTTGGCAGCGGCGGCGGGTTTGACGTGTTCATTGCGGGGCGCAAGGTGGGGCCGACGGGCAAGGTGATTGGCGTGGACATGACGCCGGAGATGTTGGGGAAGGCGCGGCGGAACGCGGTGACGTATAAAGAGCGGACGGGTTTGGACAATGTAGAGTTTCGGTTGGGTGAGATTGAGCATCTGCCGGTGTCGGACGCGTCGGTAGACGTGGTGATATCGAACTGCGTGATTAACTTGTCGCCAGACAAAGAGCAGGTGTGGGCGGAGATTGCGCGGGTGTTGAAGCCGGGCGGTCGCGTTGCGGTGAGCGACTTGGCGCTGGTGCAGCCGTTGCCTGTGGAGGTCTTGGAAAGCATCGAGGCACTGGTGGGGTGCGTGGCGGGGGCGGTGTTGGTGTCGGACACGCAGCGGATGGCGGAAGAGGCCGGGCTGAATAAGATTGTGCTGGAGCCGAAGGGTGACTATGTGGACGCCATGACTTCAGTGAACGACCCGCTGTATCAGCGGATACTGGAACTACTGCCCGCCGGGGGCAAGGCCAGCGATTATGTAGTGAGCCTGTATGTTAGCGCGCAGAAACCGGCGGAAGCGTGTTGTGGGGTGGGGTGCTGTTAGGGTTGGGTTGCTTTGCGAAGTAGGAGATAAAGAGGAAGAGGAGACCTTCGGTCGGAAGAGTGGCAGGGTCGGAAACCCTGCCACAACCAAGCTGTGGGGATAGGGTCAACTATTGACAGCCTAGGGGGCAGTCGATACACTGGCGCGGGGCAGGACTATAAGGAGCGCCAATCCTCATGGAAGAAGCGGGAAACCAAGAAAAGCTAGACGCCGTTCGCAGTGGGCTCGATGCCGATTGGGAGCGGTTGAATGTTGCCCAAGATGACTGGGTGGAGCGGCTGGGCAATGTGCGGGGCTTGCTGCGGTCTTTGGCCGGGGCAATGGAGAAGCACAAGGCGGAGAGCGGGGAGTATCAGGAGAAGGCGAAGGCGGAGATGGATGCCTTGCGTGCCGCGTTGACGGAGGGTGGCGGGGCGACGGCGGGGCTGGAGTCCCGGATATTGGAATTGGAGCAGGAGGTGGCGGAGACGGTGAGCGCTGCCGAGGACCAGGCCCAGCGGATTGGCGAGTTGGAAGCGGCGCTGGTGGCGGCTAAGGCTGCGGGCGAGGAAGCGCAGGCGGTGCAGCAGGAAGTGGCTGAACTGCGAGAGGCGGAGCGGGCGTTGAAGAATGAGCTGGCGACGCTGCGTCCGTTGGCGGAAGATGCACAGGGTTTGAAGGCGGATTTGGAATCGAAGTTGGCGGGGGTGTTGGAAGAGCTAGCCGGTCTGCGTCCGATGTTGGCGCTGGCCAATGAAGAGCGCGATGAGGCAGCGAGTAAGCTGGCCGCGCTGGAATCGGAGGGGGCGGGTGCGGCGGAGCAGGTAGCGGAATTGGAAGAACGCGCTAAGACAGCGGAGGGCCGGGCGGCCACGCGGGAGCGTGAGTTGTCGGAAGCGCTTGAGCAGGTGACGGCGGCGGAGCGGGAACTGGCAGCAGCGCGTGAGAACCACGAGCAGGCGTTGGCAGTGCAGGAGGAGACGGGCCAGCAGTTGGCGTTGCTGCAGAAGCAACTGGATGCGGAGCGTGAGCGCACGCGGGCGGCGGAAGACCAGGTGGAGGACGAGAAGTCCAAGGGGACGAAAGCCACCTTGGCGGCTCAATTGGCCGAGGCACTGCAAGAAGCGGAAGAGGCGCGCAAGGAAGCCCGTGAACTGAAGCGTGCGCTGGAACAAGCGCAGCGGAGCGATGCTCCCTTAAGCACGCCGGTAGTGGCGACATCCAGCGCGAAGCGTTCATCGGAAGAAGAGTTGAACTTGGTGCGGAAGGCGGCGGAAGCAAAGGGGGGCGGCAAGTTCACCATTGGGGAACTGCTGGTAAACGCTGGGCTGGTGACGCAGGAGCAGGTGGAAGAAGCGATAGAAGAACAGAAGCGCGACCGGCACCAGCACATTGGGTCCATCTTGGTGCGCAATGGCTGGGCGGGCGAAGAGGCGGTGGCGCAGGCGCTGGCTTACCAGTGCAACGTGGAGTTCGTGCGGCTTCCCAGCCTGACGCTGGACGGGACCACAACCGCCCTTATCAGCGCGCGGCTTGCCAACCAGCACGCGTGCATCCCCATCGAGAGCGACGACGTAACCGTGACGCTCGCCATAGTGAATCCGTTGAACCTTGTGGCGATCGAGGACATCGAGCGGTCCACTTCGCGGAAAGTGGAAGTGGTGGTGGCAACACCGGGGGATATCCAGGAAGCTATCAACAAGTATTTCTGGGAACCGGATTGAGCGGTTGCCATTCGGTAGGGCAGCCGTTTAGTTTTCGCGGAATGATTCCGTATTCCCCCCAAGTGCTGCGCTAAAACTGCCCCCCAAAAAATGCCTTGCGGAGATGCCACAATTCCGCTAATCTGTTGTCTGTGCTATATGGGCAGATTTCAGTGGTTCACTCTTGGGGAGTGTTTTCGATGCAGTACCTTTTATTTGTGGCACGGGGTGTTAAGTCTTCCTCCTGCCGGGGGCTGTTGCTCCTTCTGCTCCTTCTCCATGTTTCTGCCGGGGCGGCGGAGCAGGCCTCGATACCCTATAAGCATCGCGCGGTTGGTGTGCCTACTCAGGTGGGGCCTGTTGATGCGGAGCAGAACGCGGTGTTCCTTGGGGACGCCAACGTGGTTCACCTAGTGGACCTGGCTACGCGTGCGGTGCTGCGGTCATTCGACATGATTCCGGGAATGTATGGGGACAAGCTGAACGGGTATGCGTGCCTGGAGGCGGAGCGCCGCTTGTTGCTGTTTCAGGATTCGGGCGTGGTGGCGTGGGACTGGGACACGGGATTGGTGGTGGAGGAAATCTCAGGCGCTCCGGGGTACGCCTATCCCCCGAGTAAGTTACTTCCCGATGGCTCGTGGGTTTACCTGCAACCCTACCCGGATGGCGATGGGTTATATCGATATGTTCCCGAGACGGGCGTAGGGACCCAGCTATTGGCGGGGAAGCAAGTGGTGCGGCTTTCGCATGACGGCAGCCATGCGCTGGTGGTGGCCGCGACGAAAGCCGACAATCTATTCGAGGTCTATGATTCAGTCACGGAGACGCTGGAGTACAGCATCAGCCTCGATTCGGGGATCAACCCCGCAGGGGTGGTGCTGTCTCCAGATGGGGGGCAGGTGGCAACGTTGAACGGAATCGACACGGAGGCGGGGCCGCAACTAGAGCTGCTGATTTACGATCTTGAACAAGGCCGGATGGTCAAACAGATACCGCTTGATGTTGAGTCGATTGACGAGATAGTTACGTGGTCTCCGTCGGGGGTCCTGATGGAGGATGCGGGCTACATTCGAGGCCGCATCATAACGAGCGCAACCTTGGTAACGCTTGGCGATGTTTCAGCCGTTCGGCAGCTGGAAGTGGACGACGATGTTCTTGGATACCTGTCTGTTTCCCCCAATGGGGAACATTTCTTTTGCACTAGCTATAACTTTGGCCAAGTGGAAACCTATCCGGCATTGACATCGGCGCGGGCTGTTGTGGTCGATCTGGCGGAGGGGGGCGACACCACCTACGTGCCCACCTTGTTGGGAAGGGCTGGAGCGCTGGCATCGAGCAACGACGGGGCGGTTCTCAATGTAGACGCACCGCCCGGAAACAGTGCTTGGAATCCCGACGCTTCCCTGCGCACGTGGATTTGGGGTGGGCAGCAACTTAGGACTCCCGTGTCGATGAGCGCTGATGGGCAGTGGAGTTGCTCCTGTTGGGGATACCAGTGCATGTCTTTTAGGGTAATGGACCTGGACACGGGGCAAACTATTTATGAGCACCCGTATGAAGAAACTCAAGAGCGTTACCTGAGGGCGTCGTTTTCGCGAGACGGGTCTTGGGTGATGGTGAACATGACGAAGCAAACGTACATATTGAGGACATCGGACTGGGGAATCGAGGAGAGTTTTGCAGGGTCTGATGCTGTTGCCTTTAGCGGGCATGACGCGAAGGAACTCTTGATCCGAACGGAGACGGAGAAGGAGGGGGTGCGTTTCAGTGGCGCGCCCTTTGACGATCTGGAGAATGAGCGCTTTAGCGTTTCGGGTGTGGACTTTGTGGATGCGCCGGTGGTGTCAGGAGATGGGGCGCGGCTCTATGGGGTGCGGGAGAATACGTATGCGGTGCGTGAGATTGCCGTGGCAGACGGGGCCGTGCGTGATTTCCCGATTGACACGGGCGAGGTGCCCCGGAAGGTTGCGGTGTCTGGAGATGGGGATTTGCTGGCGGTTGTCACTCCCTCGCAGGTGCAGATTATCAACCATGCCACTGGCGCCGTGCAGCGGCGAATCGCTATTGACAGCGGGTATGCGCCGCTTTTCAGCCCGGATGGCAAGTGGTTGCTGGTATCAGCTGGGACAGTAACGCAGTGGCCGACATCGCTTGCGACATGCGACGAAGAATGCGCGGGCGATGAGCAGGATACGGACGCGGATGGATTGTCGGACTGCTTCGAGCGTTGCGGTAACACGCGGCCTTGGGAGGCGGACTCGGATGGCGATTTCGTCCCCGATGGTGCGGAGCTGACGCTAGGGCTGGACCCCGCGATAGCGGAGATTTCGGCGGACACCGATTCGGATGGATTGCCGGACAGCGTGGAGGCGTATCTTGGCACGGACGCGAGCAGCACCGATACGGACGGAGACGGGGCGCTGGATAGGGATGAGCTGGTTGCGGGAACGGACCCGACGGTGAGCGATCAGCAGGTGGAAGGAGAAGGGGAGGGGGTATCAGAAGGCACCGCTGAAGGCGTGGTTGAGGGGATGGTGGAAGGAGTTCCGACCGAGGGCGAAGGTGTGCTTGAAGGAATAAGCGAAGGTCAGCAGGAAGGGGATGGGGTGATTGAGGGGGAGGGTGAGCCTGAAGGGAGTTTGGATGGCGAGGGAGTTAGCGAGGGGGAAGGGGCTCTGGAAGGCGCGCTTGAGGGTGAGGTTGTCGAAGGGGAAGGCGGAGATGAGGGAGAAGGAGTTGAGGAAGGCGAAGGAGAAGGTACGGTTGAGCCGCCGTTACCGTTTGGCTGCAATTGCCAGGGGGTGGATGCATCGGCCTTGGGGGCTAAAGGTCTCTTCGGGGAGTACCTGTTGTTTGGTGCGTTGGCCTTGTTGCTGCTTACGATGGGGCAAAGAACGGGAGTCGCGGGGAGGAGGAGCAGCTTGTAAGATTGGGACGGATGGGACTGATGAGACGGATGGGATTTGTTACAACAGGCGACTATGCCCAGCTACATGCCGCACATAGCGGAACTCGCGTTGCCTGAAAAGTACGAATCAGTACGGGACGTCATGGACCGCCGCTCGGGAGTGTGGTGTTCCCACAGGGAATGGCCTTCAGCCACGCCAGTGCTTCTTCCCTTGTCGCGATTGTCCCCTCAAGCTGCGCGTCTTCTATCGCAGAGAGTAGCTCACGAAACTTGGGGCCGGGAGGGTAGCCGAGTGCTAGCAAGTCGTCACCAGTGAGTAGCCTTGGTGGGTGGGCGCCCTCGGGGGGGAGTTGCTCGAGGTAGTCGAGTATTTCCTTGATGATACTCAGGTCGCCGTGGGAGGCAAGGCAGTCAGCGCGGCAGAGTTCGATGAGGTCGTCGAAGCCGGGTTGGCGGATGTAACGCTTGCGTTTTGCTTCGCGCATCTTGGGCACGTGGGCCAGGTGCATGTGTTCGCGCACCAGCCACACGATGTGGGCAGTGTCGCGCTTGGGCAGGCGCAGGCGTTCGCACACGGCGAGGGCCATTTCTGCGCCGACCTCGTCGTGGCGGTTGAAGCGTATACGGTCGGAGACGGCGTAAGTGGGGGGCTTGCCGCAGTCGTGCAGCAGCGCGCCGAGGGCGAGGGCCGGGGTGGGGCGATTCAGCTTCCGCTGCACCAACAGGGTATGCACGAACACGTCGCCCTCCGGGTGGTATTCGGGGGGCTGGGGCACGCCCTTCATGGCGGAAACTTCGGGCAGCACTTCTTGCAGCAGGCCGGTCTCGTCGAGGAGGGTGAGGGCATCGGCGGCTGCGGCTTCGGTCAGCATCTTGAGCAGCTCGTCGCGCACACGCTCGGGGCTGGTGCGGTGTATGCGCTTGCGAAACAGGCGCATGGCGTTGAGGGTCTTCGGCTCGATGGGGTAGCCCAGCCGTGCTGAAAATCGGACGGCGCGCAGCAGGCGCAGGTGGTCCTCCTGAAAGCGTTCGTCGGGGTTGCCCACCGCGCGGATGATGCGGGCTTCCAGATCGGCGCGGCCCCCGACGTAATCGAGAATCTCGTTGGTGGCGGGGTCGAGAAAGAGGGCGTTGATGGTGAAGTCTCGGCGGCGGGCGTCTTCCTCGGGCGAGCTGAAGCTGACACTGCTGGGGTGGCGTCCATCGAGGTAGGGGCCGTCGTTGCGAAAGGTGGCTACCTCAATGGGGGCGGCGTCGGTGAGCACCAGCACCACGCCAAAGGCCGCGCCCACGGGTGCGGTGCGGGGGAAGAGCGCGGTTACTTCATCGGGCGTGGCGCTGGTGGCCACGTCGTAGTCTTGCGGAGGAAGGCCTAGCAATAGGTCGCGCACGCAGCCCCCGGCAAGGTAGGCAGTGTGAGCTGCGTCCCGCAGCCGGGCGCATACTTTGCGCGCGGCGGCTTCACGATTATCCATGCGGCGGTGGGGTTTCGGTGGGTTTGGCCTTTCTTGCCCGCAGGCCCGCCCCGCGCGAATAGGCCCACGATGTGCCGAGCAGTACACTGGCGGCAGCGACGAAGGAGAGGAAGCTGGTGGGGTCGCTGATATCGATACGGACGAATGCGGCGACAACCGAGGCGCTCATCAGCACGAAGGCGGCCCAGCGGTAGCGGCTCTCACGGAAAGCGACGCCGAGCGCCATGCTGGATATGCCCAGCACCAGCAGGCCGAGGGCGAGCAGGGGGGTGGCATTCCAGCGGAAGAGGCCCAGGCAGCCCATCCCCACAATCAGCGCGACCAGCCCCGTGCGCAGCGCCTCGGGAATGCGCTTGTCGCCACGCTCGCGGTTCTCGAAGAAATGGAAGAGCCGCTCGGTTGCAGTGAGCGCGACGAGGTAAAGGGTTAGGAAGAGCAGGTATTGCGGCTCGTGGTGGAGCGAGGCGTTTGGCCATTGCACGCCGATGTAGAGCGTGCCGGTGGCAAGCACGGCGGCCAGCACGCCCGAGCCCTTCACGCCATGCAGGCGCAGCAGGTAACCCGCCGCCAGCAACAACGCGCCAAGCCCGGCTTGCGCGGCGGGCACATGCAGCGGCGGCAGCACGCGCGCAAGCAGGGTGGTGAGAAGGAAGGTGGCGAGCAGGTAGGGCACAGAAGCGACAAGCTGGTGCTCGAGATCGGCGACGGTGTCGGCGCGGCGGCGGCCCTTGGGGTGGGCGGTGCGCACATGGATGCGGCGCAGGTAGCGTTCCCAAGCGAAGGCGCCAATGTAGGTGAGCGCGGCCAACGTGACGGTGAGGGGAATGAACCCGGGCTGGCGCTCGAACCCGGCCAGAGGCATCCAGAGGAAGACATGGAAGCAGACATGGGCGGCGGCGAGGAGCAGCACGCTGGCGACATCGAGCTGGGGGGTGCGGCTGGCAAGGCCCAGCAGCGCCAGCACCAGACCTTCGCCCATGAGCAGGTAGGGCAGGGCGGGGTGTTCGCCCGCGTCCAGAATGGTAATGGTCAGCAGGATGAGGCTGGCGCCTGCGGCGTGGATGATGCCGAAGGAGGCGGGGTGTACATCGAGTACGGTGTCGGCAAGCAGCCATTGCGCTTTCCATTTCCGGTCTTCGGGTGAGACGCGCACGGGGTAGTGCTCGTAATACCATGCGATGACGCAGAACACGATCGACACCCCGACCGCGCTGAACCAGTTGGCGGGCACGGCGAAGCCGAGGGTGTCAATGGCTTCTGCATTGCGCACTGTGGCAAGCACGCCGATGAAGGTGACGGCGGTGAGGAGCAGGCCGAGTATCTTGAAGATGACAATGCCACTGCGGTGGTAGCTCATGCCGAGGCCAAGGGCTTCCAGCGCAAGGGCGACGAGCAGCTTCTCGCCCGAGAGGCTGGCTTGCAGCGCCAGCGTGAACATGATGATTGCCTTGGCGGCAAAGAGCTGAAAGAGATAATTGCTGCGTGGTCCGGCGGCGGAAGCCATGCCTGCAAAGACCAGCAGCGTTACGCCAATGCCGGTGCGAAACATCCATTCGTATTCAACATAGTGCTCGCGAATGGCGAACCAGGTGAGGCAGAAGAAGATGGCGGAGTTTACCCCAGCCATCGGGGCCACCTGCCTGCGGAACTCGCCGGTCTTCCATGCGTTGATCACGCAAGAGAGCGAGATGGCCACGAAGCAGACGTAGAGGAAACCGTTGGACAGCCAGAAGAAGGTCTTGTCCTCGGGCAGGCCATAGGCGGTGAGGATGCCGGTGTATTTCGCGTGCGGGTCTTGCAGAACAAAGAACCAGATGTAGGTCAGATGGGTGGCCACGAGGGCAGCCCACGACAGCAACGTCCAGCGGTGGGCAAAGTGGAAGAGCACCGTGGCCAAGGCCAGCCCCGAGCAGGTGAGCAGGGCGTAGAGGAGCGACTCGAAAGTGGGGGACTGCACGCCGCTGACGAGCACGGTGTAGTAGGCGAGGAGGAAGGCGATGCCCGCGACGGTCTGGCTTTTTTGCCAATGGCTGACCACGGCAAGCAGACCCAGGCAACCGAATAAAGGCACGAGGGACCAGAGGCTTGGTTGAATGAGCCGCATCTCGTCGATGAAGCAGGCGGCGTAGGTGATGAAATAGAGCCCCGCCAAGCCACAGCCGAGTATGGCCTCTGCGAAGAGCCCGTCGGAAGGGGTGCCTCGTCCAAGGTTCACGCGCCTGCGTGCGAACAACCCATAGGCCAGGAAGGCCATCGAGAGCAGGTAGCCGAAGAGGGTCTTTTCCAGCGGGCCGATGGCGAAGCCCATAATGTCGTCCGCCACATAGGTGGCGCGCGCGCCCACGGCCACGGCGGTCATAGTGACGATGGTGGCAAGGCGACTGAGCCACACCGTGCCTATGCGGGACTCGATACTTTCCTCCGAGTCCCCGCGCAGCGCCCGCTGCACGCGCTCGCGCACGTCGCCTATCAACTCATGTGCAGTCTCGGCGGCAGCCTCGCCCCGGCCCCGGCGTGCGGGGAATTCCTCGGGCGCGTCCAAGCGTTCCGCAAGAGCCTCAAGGGTATTCCTCAACTCGCGGACTTCGTTCTCTAGCTCGCGGATTCTATGCTCGGGTTCCGTGGACAATGCTGTAGGTGTTCCTTGTATGGTCGCAGTGTTGGTAACATTCTAACGCCGAAAGCCCTGCGTCCCAAGTTTTACGTTCTTGCGGGGTAAGGGGCCGGTTGTGCAGAGTGGTGCGGGTTGGAGGGATTTGCCATGAGTTTCATTGGCGCGATACTTTTTGTGGTGGGCGCGGTGTCAGCCGGGCTCACCTACACCGGCTACGCCCCCGATATGCTCGACAACGTGGGGCTTTCGTTTCCAGTGTGGCTGGGCGTTTCGATGCTGGGCGCAGCCATCATTTACTTCAACCGCCGTCCGGGTGGTTGACCGCCTGAAGTTTAGGATTAGAACATGACTTTGTTTGAACGCGCCGCTGCGGGCGAGCGCACCGAGCGGACCCCGGTATGGTTGATGCGGCAGGCGGGCCGAAGCGACCCAGAATATTGCCGCCTGCGGGAAGCATGGAAACTGCCGCTTGAAGACCTGTTCCGCCATCCCGGCTATGCCACGCGGCTGTCGCTGTTGCCACGCCGGTTTGGGGTGGACGCGATTATTTTCTATCAAGACATTCTCACGCCGCTGTCGCCCATGGGCGCGCACTTTGTGTTTGCGCCGGGGCCGCAGCTTGCCCAGCCCATGGACACCGTGGACGCGCTGGACCGGCTGACCACCTTTGTGGTGGAGGAGCATATGCCCTTTGTGGGCGAGACGCTTGGCGGGATACGCGAAGAGATTGCGGGGGACATCCCCGTGCTCGGCTTCGCGGGGGCGCCTCTTACGTTGCTGGTGTTCCTTATCGAGGGGGGAAGCTTTGGCGCAAGTGCGCCGAAGGCTCTGGAGTTCTTACGCGGCAACCCTGCGGCGGCGCACCGTGCGCTGGAAAAGCTGACGGCCATGACCATCGACTACCTGAAGTACCAGGCAGGGTGCGGCGTGGCGGCGGTGCAGTTGTTTGAATCTGCCGCGTATCTGCTGGATGAGGCGCAGTACCGCGAGTTCGCGCTGCCCTACCAGCAACGCATCTTTGCCGCACTTCGTGGCACGGTGAAGACGATTCAATTTGCTCGGGATATGAACGATGTTGAACTGCTGGCGGCTGCGGGTGCGGACATTCTCAGCCTGCCCACGGGAATATCCATTGCCCAAGCACGTGCAGCGTTGGGGCCAGAGGTGGTGCTGCAGGGAAACCTGGACAACAAGCTGATGCTGGGGGAGGGCTTTGATCCCATCGAGGCGGCTGCCAGGCGGATATTGCGCGAGGGCGACCACAATGGGCACATATTCAACCTGAGCCATGGATTGTTGAAGGAGACTCCCTTCGAGAATGTGACGCGGCTGGTGGAACTGGTGCGGGAGTATCGCAGCATGAATGTGGGGTAGGGGACTTCTCTCAGATGGGCTTACTCTGCTAGCGCGTTGTAGGCGGTCTTCTTGAACTGC
>JBIKMR010000069.1:0-17553 GCA_044359155.1 Candidatus Hydrogenedentales bacterium
GCTCGTGCGCTATGCGTCTTATTCCATGTTGCTGGCGGCCTATGCCGTAGGCGGCATTTCGGAATATACGCCCGACCTGTTCTTGGTGACCCTTGGCGCATTGGGGCACAACGTGTTCGTACACTTCGTGCTCTACGCGCGGCGGCACAGCTTATTCCTCACCCCCCTAAATCTCTTTCTGCATTTGATAAAGATATCGTTGCTCACCGGGATCACCGGCGGGGCAGATAGTCCCTTCGCCGTGTTGTTCCTGTTGCCCATTGTGGGCTATGCGCTTTACTCCGCATCGTGTCGCCAGGTGTGGACCGTGGTGCTGGCAACGTCTTTCATGTTCGCGGGCACGCTGTTGGTCGAGTGGAGCATCAACGGCATCGACATGACCTATCCCGTCATGATGTACTTCATCTCCTTTGGCGTGCTGGGCCACATGGTAGACCGCATTGGCGAAGTGGTAAACGTGGCAGAAGAGCACGCGCAGGAACGGGCGCAATCGCTGGTGACTTCGGAGGCGACGCTGCGCGCTATCCTAGACTCAACACCGCTGCCCATCCTCGTGTGCGAAGACAGTGAGATGGTGGTGGACGCGAACGAGCGGGCCTGTCAGTTCTTGAATGTCGAGCGAGATCACCTTCTGGGGCGTCGGCTGCGCGCCTTCCTTTTTGACGACGGCACCCTCCCCCAGAAGCTGGCCGCCCTGCGCGCCAAAGGAGCTTATCGCGGCGAGTTCCTCGTCTTGAAATCCACCGGTGACGAGCGCGACGTGGACCTTGTCATCCGCTCCTTCATGCGGGAGGGCAGGCGCTTCCACGTGGCGATGCTCATAGACATAACCGAGCAGAAGAATTTTCAGGAAGCATCGCGCGTGGCCACGCTGCGGCTTGAACGCCTGAACAATGAACTGCGCGAAGTGAACGACCTGCGCCTCGCGTTCTACACCACCGTGGCACAGCGCATCCGCTCGCCGCTTACCGCCATTGCAGGCTATGCCGACCTGTTGCTGGAAGAAGCCCTGGGGCCGTTAAACGCGGATCAGCGCGGCGCGGTGAAGAACACCCGTGAGTGCAGCCGCCGCGTATTTGATCAGCTGGATTCAGCCTTCGAAAACGAACGCGCCCGCAGCGATGGCGCGCGCCAGTTGGATGGCGAATCGTGGCCCGAGCTTCCGAAGATCGAAAAGGCAGAAGAGGCGCAGTCGACGGAGTAGGGGCATTTGCACACCTACTCGTTTCCACCTGACAGCCTGCCGATCGCTATCAAGAATATTCTCAGGTCTGCAACACGCCGGTCTTGTATCGGCTGTTGGGGGTGGGACGCTTTACGAGTCCTAGGGTGGTGATGAGCAGATCGCGGGTGGTGTGGGGGGCGATGATGGCGTCTACCCAACCGTGGGCTGCGGCCCAGCGGATGTCGGTGCGTTCCTCGTAGTCGGAGCGGACCTGCTCGCGCAGGCGGTCGAGTTCGGCGTGGTCAAGCTCGACGCCGTGCTTCTTGGCGTCTTCCTCTGCTGCGCGTTTCTGGATGTCGAAGATCACGCCGCTGGCCTGGGCTGCGCCCATGACGGCGTACTTGGCGTTGGGCCAGCCAAAGATGAAGCGGGGGTCGTAGGCCTTGCCGCACATGGCGTAGTTGCCCGCGCCGAAGCTGCCGCCGGTGATGATGGTTATCTTGGGGACGATGGCGTTGCTAAGGGCGTTGACTAGCTTGGCGCCACTGCGGATGATGCCGGTCTGCTCGGCGTCGCGGCCCACCATGAAGCCGACCACGTCTTGGATGAAGATGAGGGGCAGGCCTGTCTGGTTGCAGTCCATGACGAAGCGGGCGGCCTTGTCGGCGGCCTCGGCGTAGATTACGCCGCCGATCTGTACTTCGCCCTTGCCGGAGGTTTGGCGCTTGCGCTGGTTGGCCACGATGCCGACGGCCTCGCCGCCGATGCGGGCGAAGCCGGTGACGATGGTCTTGCCGTATTCGGCGCGGAATTCGTCCCACGAGCCTGCGTCGATGATGCAGTTGAGCACGTCGTGTACGTCGTATTCCTTGCGGCCATTGATGTCCACGATATCGTAAAGGTCTTGCGGGTCGCGGGCGGGCTGATAGGCGAAGCTGTCGGAATGGCCCCAGCTCCACTTGTCTTCGGGCAACAGGCCGACGAGGCGCTTGAGGCGGTCGAGGCAGGCGGGGTCGTCCTTCTCGCGGAAGTCCACCGTGCCGCTGATTTCGGCGTGCATCTTTGCACCACCGAGGGTTTCGCTGTCGATGTCTTGCCCGATGGCGGCCTTCACCAGCGAGGGCCCGGCGAGGTAGAGGCCGCTGCCCTCGGTCATCAGCACCTTGTCGGAAAGCACAGGAAGGTACGCGCCGCCCGCGATGCAGTTGCCCATGATGGCGGCGTATTGTGGAATACCTGCGGCGGAGAGCACGGAATTGTTGCGGAAGATGCGACCAAAGTCGTCTTCGTCGGGGAAGATTTCGTCTTGCATGGGCAGGTAGGCGCCTGCAGAATCGACGAGGTAGAGCAGCGGCAGGTTGCACTCGAAGGCAATGCGCTGGGCGCGGAGCATCTTTTTGCAGGTGGCGGGGAAGAAAGCGCCCGCCTTCACAGTGGCGTCATTCGCAATGATCATGCAGGGGCGATGGTTGACCAAGCCGATGCCTGCCACCACGCCCGCCGCCGGAACCTCGCCCACCTCGGGATACATATGGTAGCCCGCCCAGAGACCCAGCTCGAGGAAGAACTCGGTAGAGTCCAGCAGCGCGGCAATGCGCTCGCGCGCCAAAAGGCGGCCCAGCTTGTGCTGTCGGTCCTGCCCCTTCTTTCCACCACCCTGCTGCAGAATGCCTTCCTGCTCGGCAATGGCCTCGGTCAGGGAACGCAGGTTGTGGGGGCGCGGTGTCTCGGGGGTGCTCATGGGTAATCCTTCTTCGGTCTATATACACCGGGCGCAAATACCCGCAAGAGAAAAATTTGCCACAGAGAACACAGAGTTCACCGAGATATCCTCTGTGTTCTCCGTGTCCTCTGTGGCTTAGAAATTTGGTTACCTTCTTCTACAGCTTCATCAACTGATCGGCGAGGGAGACGGTCTTGGTGTCGTTGTTGTCGGAGACGAGTGCGGCGAGGTTGGTGTCGATGGTTTGCATCGCCAGCGTCAGATAGTACTGACCGGTCGCCATCTCGTCTTTGCTGCAGGCACCCCGCTTCATGCGGGTGTCGAGCTTGCTGATTACCGCCGTGGCGCCGTAGATGGCCATGGCGGCGTTGGCGATGCGGTCGAGCTCGAGCTGTGCGTCGAGCACGGATTCCTTGTAGTGGACGATGAGCTTTTGAATGGCGAGGCCGAAGAGGCGCACGCGCTCGCCGAGTTCCTTGGCGTGGTCCTTCAGTTCGGGGGTATCCACTGGCACGTCGGGCGTAACAAAGAATTTGCGGAGCGCATCCTTGCCGAGGCCGAGAATGCTGCCAAGGCCGAGGGTCGGCGACTTGACGTTGTCGGCCACGGCCTTGAACTTCATGCCCACGTCGCGCATGCCCACGAGGCCGATGAAGGAGCGGAGCACGTCGTTGGAACCTTCGCCAATCGGGTTGAGGCGCGCGTCGCGCATCATCCGCTCGAAGGGTTCGTCGGTAAAGAAGGACTTGCCGCCGAAGAGCTGCATCGTGTCGTAAAGAATCTGCCACTGGTAGTCGCTGGCGAATACCTTGAGCATGGCGGTTTCGAGCATGTAGTCCTCTTCGCCTCGATCCACCAGGCCAGCGGTCAGCTCGGTCATGGCTTCCATGGCGTAGGCATAGGCGGCCATCTTGGCAATCTTTTCCTTCACGCTCTGGAAGTTGCCAATCTGCTGCTTGAACTGGCGGCGGTCGCGCACGTGCTGCAAGGAGCGCTCGACGCAGACCTTGGCCATGCCCGTGCAGGATGCGCCAAAGGTGGTGCGTCCAAAGTCGAGCACGTGCAGCGCCATGTGCAGGCCGCGCCCCGGTGTGCCGAGCACGTTTGCGGCAGGCACTTCAAGGTTGGTGAACTTCAGCTTGGCGGTCTTCGTGCCGCGCATACCGCACTTCTCGAGCGCCACGTCGGTCACTTCAAAGCCGGGCATGTCGGGAGTGACGATGAAAGCGGTGATCTTGTCCGCTCCGTCCACGATGGTGCGGGCCATCAGCGTGAGCATACCCGCCACGCCGCCGTTGGTGATCCACTGCTTGCTGCCGTTGATCACATACACGTCGCGCTCGGGGATGTATTCGGCGCGCGTCTCGACGCCTGCGGCGTCGGACCCGGCGTTCTTCTCGGTAAGGGCAAAGGCGGCCAGCATCTCGCCCTTGGCCAGTGGCACAAGGAACTGGGCCTTCTGCTCGGGCGTTCCATACAGCAACAGCGCCTTCAGGCCGATGCTCTGGTGGGCGTTGATGAACAGGGCGGTGGATGCACAGCGGCGGGCCGCTTCCTCAACCACCTTGCCGTACATGTACTGCGTGAACTCGAGGCCGCCGTGCTCTTTCTCGATGGTGCAGCTGAGAACCTTGAGTTCGCCCAGCCCGCGAATCACCGCGTCGCCAATGTCCGCATCGCGGTCAATCTTGTCGGGGTCGAGGTTGGCGTCCATCCACGCACGCACCTTGGTGAGGTAGGCGTTGAGTTCAATTTCCTGCGCTTCCGTCGGCTCGGGAAAAGGGAAGACGCGCTTTGAGTCGTAAAGCCCGGCGAAGAATCCCTTTGCGAAACTCGGCAGCTTCTTGCCCGAAAAGAGCAATTCTTCCGCCATCTGCATCTGTTCCTGACGAATCGCCTCGTCTACTGCCATGGGAAGTCCTCCAAGAAAAGCGCGCCCGGAACGGGTCTACGCGCATAAACCGCAGCCCGCCTACCTAAAGGTAGGTAAACAAGTATTCTGCCACTGGTGCGAATACGATGCAAGACCGGGCTGCGAGGAGGAATATCGGGATTACGGCCTGCGGAACTGGGCGAAGAAGGTGGTCATCACCTTGGTGGCGTCGAAGTCGTAGCAGACGGGGCGGGCGAAGGTGTCGGCTTGTTGGGGGCCGCCGGGCCAGGAATGCCCGCCGCCGGAGATGGTGTAGGCCAGCACATCCACGCCGCCGGTTTCCGGCGCGTGGAAATTCTGCTGCACGGTGCAGTTGTCGTAGGTGGCGGCGTTGGGCAGGGCGGTAGCGAAGGGTTCGGGGTTGGAGTTGTTCACGTCCACCCAATATTCCACGGTGTCATCCACGGAGATAAGTTCGCCCAAGGTGAAGCCCATGAAGGTTACCGTTCCTCCCTCGAAGGGTAGCACGGGGTCATCGATGCTGTTGATTATCAGCAAGGGCGTGGGCGATGTCGGCGCAGGCAGGGCAGCCAATTGCACAGGAAGAGATGCGGCAACGCAGCCCACGGCAGCGGCGGTGTCGGGGGATTCAATGGCCATGCGCAGCGCCATCATCGCGCCGTTGGAAAAGCCCAGCAGGTACACACGTGACAGGTCCACGCTGAACTCGTTATCCAACGCGGCGACCATTGCGTTCAGGAATCCAACGTCATCCACGTTTTGGTCGTAAGCGGGAATGCCCGCCACTTCACGCCCATCGTTCCAGTTCAGCTCGACCGCCTCGGGGTACGCGGCGATGAAGCCCTCGCTCTCGGCCAATAGGCTGAGTTTCACGACGTGGCGGAACTGTTCGGAAGTCTGGCCGGTGCCATGCAGGGCGATGACCAGCGGCAAGCCCCCCTCCCCTTTCCCGGCGCTGGGCACGAACACGTCGTAGCTGCGCTGGCGCCCACCAAAGGCCAGCGAACGCGCCAGCGGAACGGTGTCGTCCGTGTCCCCAAAATTGGGGATCCCATCGCCATCCACATCGCCCGCCCCCTCCTCGGCATCCGGGGTGCCGTCTGCATCAGAGTCCAAGTCCTGCGAGTTCGGCACGTTGTCGCCATCGGTGTCGAGCGAGGTTTCCTCGATATCCGTCAGCCCGTCGCCATCGGAATCCTGAAATAGGCACCCAGACAGGGCGACAAGGGCAATCAGCAGCAGGGCGATGCGGAAGTAGGACATGGTCATGGGGACAAACCTTCCTGTGTTTTGCACGAAGGTGCGCAACGGCACATTATCTGTTACATGCGACGACGCTATTTGTTTCAGGAAAACCACCCGTCACTGGGCACAACGCCTCCCTATCCTGATGGAACAATGCCGTCCGCTTCAAAGCAGGTTCCCCTAGCATAACGTGGCAACGGCGTATACGTGGCGGCATGGGTTTCCCATCCGGTATCATCGCGCCTGCATTGTTACTACCCGCCAGACTGAGAAGCCCATGCCCCTAGACGCCAAAGACCAGCTCGCCCCCGCGTATTTCTCGCAGGGTTTCCCCTTGTCCCGCCGCGCCTATGCCATGCTGGACGCCAGCTCGCTGGCACGGCTGGGAGACTTGCGTGGCGAGGACGAGGCACGGGCGGCGCGGGCATGGGCAGACCGCATTCGGGCGCGGGCAAACCCGGCGCGCCCCGACCCCAAACCCGCCACGGCGGGCGAGCTGTTGGCGATGGCGCTGCTTTCGGACATCCTGCGCTATGTGGCGGACAACTACGCCATGCGCCACCAACCGGGCGCCTATGGGCGCGGGCGCGTGTATGCGGAATCCACCATCGGCTCGGACGACACCGCCGTGGCGCAGGTCAATTTTGCCGGCCATTTCCCTGCTGCCCCCTTGCTGGACCACCCCAAGGAAACGGCGGCCTACCTAGCGGGTGCATCGCGTGCGCTGCCGAATGTAGACCTTGTCGCGCGCGAGGCGCTGTTGTTGGCGGTGACCAATGGCAACCCGGCCCTGCGCCCGTATCGCCTGTTGTTTGACGACGTCGAGATCGGCGCGCTTCCAAGCTATCGGCGCTATGTGCCCGCGCTCGAATCCTATTTCCGCAACCAGCCTCCATCCCCGGAAACGGGCATGAACCTGATCGACACCCTCTGGGCGCCGGTGCTGGCTTCGCCCGATGATCTCGAGGGACAGCTGGTCTATGTGCGCGGCAAGTGGGCCGCGTGGTTGCCGGGCCTATTGCTTGAGCGCATCCTGCTCACGGGCGGCGTGCTGCGCGAGGAACGCACCTTTCGCGGCCACGGGCCGGGCCCCATCGAGGCCCTGCGCTTTGACGCGGTTACCGGTTATCCCGAGCCCGAGGCGTTCAGCGTAGACAAGGACTGGATGCCCAACGTGGTGCTGATTGCCAAGAGCACCTATGTGTGGCTGGACCAGTTGAGCAAGCGCTATGGCCGCCCCATTCACCGGCTCGACCAGATTCCCGACGAGGAACTGGACCTGCTGGGGCGGTGGGGTTTTACGGGCCTGTGGCTGATTGGCCTGTGGGAACGCTCGTCCGCGTCAAAGACGATCAAGCAGATGACCGGCAATCCCGAGGCGGAGGCTTCGGCCTATTCCCTGTACGACTACACGATTGCGTGGGACCTGGGCGGCGATGCGGCATATCGCAACCTGGCCGACCGCGCCGGGCGACGCGGCATTCGGTTGGCCAGCGACATGGTGCCGAACCACGTGGGCATCTACTCGAACTGGGTGGTCGAACATCCCGATTGGTTCATTCAATCGGCGCACCCGCCCTTCCCTTCTTACACCTTCAACGGCGCAGACCTGTCCCCCGATGGGCGGGTGAGCCTGCACATTGAAGACGGCTATTGGGATCGGCGCGATGCGGCGGTGGTGTTCAAGCATTTCGACCGGCGCAACGGGCGCACGCGCTACATCTATCACGGCAACGACGGCACGAGTATGCCGTGGAACGACACGGCGCAGTTGAACTACCTGCTGCCCGACGTGCGCGAGTCGGTCATCGAGACCATCGTGCACGTGGCGCGCATGTTCCCCATCATCCGATTCGACGCGGCGATGACGCTGGCGAAAAAACATTTTCAACGCTTGTGGTTTCCCAAGCTGGGCGACGCGGGCGCGATTCCCTCGCGCGCGGAACATGGCATGAGCCAGGAAGAATTCGACCGGGTCTTCCCGCTCGAATTCTGGCGTGAAGTGGTGGACCGCGTGGCTGCGGAAGCGCCGGACACGCTGCTACTGGCGGAAGCCTTCTGGCTGATGGAGGGCTACTTCGTCCGCACGCTGGGTATGCACCGCGTGTATAACAGCGCGTTCATGAACATGCTGAAGACGGAGGACAACGCGAAGTATCGGCAGACGCTGCGAAACGTGCTGGAGTACAGCCCCGCTATCTTGCAGCGCTTCGTGAACTTCATGAACAACCCCGACGAGGACACCGCCGAGGCGCAGTTTGGCACGGGCGACAAGTACTTCGGCGTGGCCGCGTTGCTGGTCACCATGCCGGGGTTGCCGATGTTTGGGCATGGGCAGGTGGAGGGGCTGACCGAGAAGTACGGCATGGAATACCGTCGGGCGTATCGGGACGAGACGGTGGATGCAGCGCTGGTCGAGCGGCACGAGCGAGAGATATTTCCGCTGGTGCGCAAGCGCCACCTGTTCAGCGGTGCGGAACATTTCGCGTTCTATGATTTCACCGTGCCCGAGGGTTGGGTGAACGAGCATGTATACGCCTACTCGAACCGCACCATGCAAGAGCGCGCGGTGATCATTTACAACAACGCCTTCGCCCCCGCCTCGGGCAGCATCCGTGTTTCATCGCCCATTAACGAGGGCACGGCAGAAGAGCCGCGCTTGCGGCTGCGCTCGCTGGTGGAAGCCATCGGGCTGGACACTTCCGACGCGGCGTACTATGTGTACCGCGACTACCGCACGGGACTGGAATATCTGGAGCACGCGCAGCGCATTGAGCAGTATGGGCTGTTCGTTACGTTGGGCGGATACCAGTATGTGGCCCTGCTGGATTGGCGCCTAATTCACGACACCGACAACTCTTGGGGCAGGCTCCACGCCTTGCTCGGCGGCGAAGGCGTGCCCAGCATGGACGACGCCTACATGGAGATGGTGCTGGCCCCCATACTCGAACCCTTTCGCTCTATGGTGACCCTTGAACACTTGGCCGCGCTTTACGCCGGGGAGCCTAGCGCAACCTTCGAGGCGGCCTTCACCGAGTTTGTTACTCGCGTGGCCGAGCATTGCAATGTGCAGGCCGACGCCACCGCGCTCCGCGTGGAAGTCGAGGCCGGGCTCGCCGCCGTGCGTGGGCTGTCGGCCTGTGTTGCGCAGTTGGCTTGGCCCGCATTGCAGGCGCGGCTTGCGAATGCTGGTACAACAAGTGACGCCAACACGCTCACCGCATGGGCGCTGCTGCGCCCGATGGGTGGCATTGTGCTTGGGGCGCAGGCCAATGCCTCAGACGTAAACGCCGTTTCCGCCGCATGGATGAGCGAATGGTTTCTCACCCGCCAGCTGGCCCGCGCCCTGGCTGCGCAATCCGGCAATGCATGGCAGGCGGGCATGGATGCGCGCCGCGTGCGCTGCATGATTCGCAGCTCCGCCGGGCTGATGGCGCTGCGCCATTCCGCATGGGGCCCCTGGCTCGACGCCCTCGCCACCGATCCCGACACCTTGCTGCTGCTGCGCGTGAACCACTTCGGCGGCAGGCGCTGGCTGCACCGTGAATCGCTGGTAGGCATGTTGACGGCAGGCCTGACGGCTGCCCTACTCGAAGCGGACACGACACCCGAACGTCAGGAAGAGTTGATGCTCGCGCTCGACGACATCACCAGCATGGAACAAGCCGCCGAAGACACCGCCTACGATCTCGACTGGTGGCTAGACGCGCTAAAGTAGCGAGGGAGTGGAGACGAGGAGACCTTCGGTCGAAGGAGTGGCGGGGTCAGAAACCCTGCCACAACACTGAGGTCTTGAAGTCTCGCCTCAGGAGTCCCGCGCTGACGCGGGAGAGATGGTCTAAACCTCTGAAAAGTGAAACGAGTTTGGGACTACGGCCTGCCCGGTGTCTGCGGAGGCGGTGGCGGCGAAGGATAGGGCGAGGCCGGGTAGGCTATGGCGGGCGTGGTTTTCGGGGGGGCGGCCTTGCTCGAAGGCGCAGAGCAGTTCGCCCATGGTGCCTGCGAAGCCGTTGGTGAACCAGTCCCCATCGAGCATGGGCGTAGCAACGCCTTGCGCGGTGGTGAGGGTGACGGTCTGGTGGGTCAGGTCGGGGCCGGTGCTGCGCAGGGTTCCTTCCGTTCCTATCACGATGGTCTCGTCGAGCGCGCCGATGCGGGTATTGGCGTCGAACACCAGCGAGGCCTGCGCGTTGTCATACGTTAGCAATGCTTGCGCCAACAGCGGGGGCTTGGCCAACTGGCCGGGCGCATGGGTGGCTGTGGCGTAGACGCTGCGGGCTTCGTGGCCGGGCAACAGTTGCGTAAGCATGTCGAACCAATGGATGCCGAAATCTGCCAGCACCAGGTGGCGCATGTCGTCAAAGGCGGTGCCTGCGGTCCAGTTGTGGTCCCAGTGTACGGCACAATGCGCGGCCATGACGCGGCCCACCAGCCCGGCGGCCACGGCCTTGCGTATCCAGCAGAAGTGCGGCGCCCAGCGTCCGTTTTGGTTTACGGCTAAATGCAGGCCCTTGTCGTCGGCAAGCTGCACCAGCCGTCGGCCTTCGTCCAGATCGAGCACAAAGGGTTTCTGGCTCAAGACATGCTTGCCTGCGTTGAGTGCGGCCTCGATTAGTGGGACGCGTTCTTGGGGGTGGGTGGCCAAGTCCACCACGCCGATGTCGCTTCGTTGCAACAGCTCCCCCACTCCCGTGATTACTTCGGCCTCGGGGAAGAAGTCGTTGCGCAGGGCAACGGCATGGGCGGGCGTGCGGCTGCACAATGCGCGCACGGGCCAGCCTGCTTCGCGGTAGGCGCGCAAGTGATAGGGAGCAATGCCGCCGCAGCCAATGAGCGCAATCCCGGGCACGGGGCCTTGGGGCAGGGGCGGGAGATAATCCAGTTCCGGCGCGGGAAAGCTGATTGTGGCGGACGCATCACCCCGGCATTCGCGGTCTTCGCTCACGCCTTTGCGGTCGCCTGAATCTGTTCCCACTCGCGGTGAGCGGTCTCGGCCACACGGGCGTGTGGCCACACGTCGAGCGGCTCGTAGCAGGGGTGATGGTGCTTTTTATAGGGGTTGTTGCGGGCGGCGTTGTAGCAGCCGATGAGCGTCCAGCGGGGCAGGTCGCTGGTGTTTGCGGCAGATGCATGAAGCAGGTTGCCGTGGAAGAAGAGGCCGGTGCCGGGCTCCATTTCGCAGTAGACCAGCTCGAGTTGTTCGAGGGCCTTGGCAACACGCTCGGGGTCGGCACCGGTCTGGCCACCCACCTGCATGTGATTCACGCGGCCCATATGGTGCGAGCCGCGAATCACCTGAAGGCAGCCGTTCGCCTTAGTGGAGCGGTCAACCGCAATCATGCAGCTTCCCATATAGGGAAACAGGCAGCCGTTGTTGTACCAATAGCCGTAGTCTTGGTGCCATTCCCATGCGCCGCCCACGCGGGGTTCTTTCAGGCTCATCTTGTGATGGTAGTGGTAGACCTCGCCACCGAGCATTTGTTCCATGGGACGCACAATGCGCTCGGAGCGGACGATGGCACTGTATGTGTCGTCTTGCAGTTCGTTGCGCAAGGCCAGCTTGGTCACGTTGCCCGCGCCGTCGGGACGGTCGAGCGCGCCGGAAAGCATGGCATGGTCTGCGCGGGCAATCTTGCCGAGCAGTTCCACCTCGCGCGCATCCAGCAGGCCCGGCACCAGCAGGTAGCCATCGTCATTGAACTGGCGCAGTTGCGCCTCGGTGATCGTTCCAGCAGACATATCCCAATACTCCCGGTATACCAACCCAACTAAACTTCAGTATAGCCAAACCTGAGGTGAAATTATGTATTTGCCGCCTGTGGGCTTTCGGGGGAATAACAGTATTCATAGAACCCATTGACAAACCACGGGATCAGGCGTAGCGTAATGGGTGGGTAGCGTGATCGGGGCATTGGGACCGGGCTGCCCGCCTTCTCAGGCGGGCGTTCAGGAGGGCCGCCGAGATGTCGAGCACAACGGATTTTCTGGTGAGCTTCAAGGAGAGCGACCGCCCTTGGGCGGAGCTCATATCGCAGGTGCTGCGGGAGGTGGGATACCAGACGGAGCTGGTGTCTTGGGCATATAAGGCCAGCCGTGACATGCTGGCGGAGGTGGAACTCAAGGGGCTGGACGGGGCGGTGTTTTTGCCGGTGCTGACCCCTGCCTACATGACTACCCTGCACGCAGAACACTATTGGTTTGAGGCGTTCCGCGAGGGGCTGTTCCCGGTGCTGCCGGTGCAGGCGCGCGAGTGCGACATTCATTCGCTGCTGTTCATTCATTCGTATGTGGACATCCGCGATTGCACGGTGGACGAGGCGCGGGCGCGGGTGTTGGCAGATGCATACCGCTTGAAGCCGGTGCCGACTGGCGGGCAGGTGCGACATGCGCCGGTGCAAAGCAGCGTGGCGCTGGGAGCGCGAATGGCGGACCTTCCGCCGGTGCGGCGGGTACCCTTCGAGCGGGCCGAGCCTTTCATAGGCGGAAAGATTTTACTTGAGGGGGTACATGCCGCGCTGAAGTCGGATGGCATTGCGGCGTTGCTGCCGCACGAGAGCGGCATGAACGGCTTTGGCAGGCGCAAGACCTGCATTGAATACCTGTACCGGTATGAGCAGGAATACAAGCTGATCTGGGTATTACGTGCAAACCATTGCGCTGCGATGGCGGAAGACTACGCGCGGCTGGCGGAAGTGATTGGCTTGCCCGAGGCGGCCTGCCGTGATTTGCCGTACACGGTGCAGGCCGTGCGGCGGTGGCTGTCTGCGAATCCGGGTTGGCTGTTGTTGTTTTACAACCCGCCGAGCCATGCGGCCATTGCGCCGTGCCTGCCGGAAGCGGGCAGGGGACATGTGTTGATCAGCGCGGAGAAGGTGGGCTGGCCGCAGGTGAAGGCGTGCTTCCATGTGCGGCGGTGGAATGCCGCCGAGGCGCAGTCGTGCATTGCCACGTTGGTGGGCGAAGCGCCTGGACTGGAGCGGCTTGGCCAGCAGCTTCATGCCTACCCGCTTGCGTCTTCGCTGGCGGTGGCACTTGCGCGGGCAAAGGGCTGGGATGCGGATGCGCTTGCCGCAAGGTTCGAGGCGCGCGCAGATGAACTGGCCCCGCTGATTGGGCACAAGAATGCCGAGCAGGCCGCGCTGGCGACGGCGTTGAGCCTGGCCCTTTCCACATTGTGGGGCGAGGCTCCGGAGTCGGTCGAGCTTCTACGTGCGCTGGCTTACCTGGACCCCTACAACATTCTGCCAGGGGTACTGGTATCCGGAGCTGGCGCGCTGCCGGGAGAAGTGGGCAAGATATTGAGCGACCACACGCGCATCGAGGCGACGGTTCAATTGCTGCGCGCGCATGGGTTGCTCGAGGAGCGCTTTGGCAGCATCACGCTGCACCCCTTGGTGCAGTCCCAGTTCCGTGAGTGGATGGAATCGTCGGCACGCGGGGCGTTGCAGGCGGTACACCCGCAGTTCAGCGAGGCGAAGAGCTTCTCGCTGGCCCGCGCGGAGGGACCGCTCTGGGCAAAACGAATGCTGCGCCTTATGCTCACCATCTTCCCTGAGCATGAACAGTTTGATCGCAAGGCGCGGCAGGCTTCCAAGGTGGTGCCCCACCTCTATGCCGTACTCGGCCATGCCGCGCGCTTGGGAATAGAGCGCGCGGAATGCGTGGACTTGTGGACACGGCTGGGCGAATATCTGCTTTACCGCGAATTGCTTGAGCCCGCTGCCGAGGCGCTGGAGCAGGCGCACGCGCTGGACAACCAGCCGCACCTGGGCGGTTCGGGACAACGGTATCGGCTGCTGCGCGCGCTGGGGCAGGTGCGTTCTTACCAGGGGCAGACACAGGAAGCGCGCCAACACTTGGAGCAGGCCCGCAATGCGGCAGAGCGAGCGCACGGGCGCAAGAGTCCGGAGGTGTCGGAGGTGCTGATCTTATTGGGCAACGCGCGACGCAAGGCCGAGGACCACAAGGCCGCGCTGGAGGCGTATGAAGAGGCGCTAGATATTGACCGCGAGCTACATGCCGGGCCTCACGCGGACGTGGTGCGCGACCTGATGCTGGTGGGCGCGGCCCGGCAGGAAACGGGAGACGTGACCACGGCGTGGAGCACGCTGGAGCAGGCGCTGGGAATGCAGGGGGTGGTGCATGGGCCGGATCATATTTCGCTTGCGCAGGTGTCGCGCTGCATGGCGCGGGTGTATCGCGCGATGGGCGACTTGCCGCAAGCACAACACTTCTTGCAACAAGCCATTGCCATTACCACGGCGATTCATGGCCCGGGCCACCCGGCACTGGCAGAAGTGTATGCGGACTACGGCGAGGTACTCTTCGCGTTGCGCGACATCGACGCGTCGCGCCGCGCCTTCAAGGACGCGTTCAAGATTCTTGAAGCCGTGTACGGGCAGCATGACCTACGGCTGGTGGAATGTGCGCTACGCCTTGGAGATACGGCGCTGGCACGGGGCGACGTGGCCAAAGCCGTGCCCGCTTACGAACGGGCAGCGGCGATTGTAAATGCAGGCGATGCGAAATCCGCAGCCGCGCAACGAGTGCAGCAACGGCTGGCCAATGCGCGGGCCGCAATGCAATCCGTGGCGGCAAGATAATAGTAGGAGTAAATTTAATCCAGATTCTATGGCACAATGGAATATTGCCGCCGCCGCCCGTGTGATATACTGCAGCGAGCAGTACACGGGGCCGCAATGCCCGTGGGGACCATGCAGGAGTATTCTCTCTTGATGAGTGCAAGCGTGACGTCATGAGTGCGAGCATATTCGAGCACCTTGAAATACTGCGGGGTGGCCCGCAAGTTGTGGCAGAGTGGGTGAAAGCCAACCCCGGCCAGCATCTCGACCTGCGTGGTGCCAACATTCCCGGCATTAAACTGAGCGGCTACCACCTTGCCGAGGCCGATTTCAGTGGGGCCGACCTGAGTGGCGGAAACCTTTCTGGTGCCATGCTTGACCGGGCGAACTTTGCCGACTCAAAGCTGGAAAACGCCGACATGCGCGACGCGAGCGCGCTCTATGCCAATTTCACCGGGGCCAATCTGCACAAGGTGGACCTGCGACTGGCTCGCGCGTGTGCCGCTCAATTCACCGATGCCAACCTGCGCGAAGCCAACTGCATTGGGGCGGATTTCCGAAAGTCTGTGTTTCGCCGGGCAAAGCTACGCGGGGCCACGTTGCGTCACTGCAAGCTGCGCGAGGCGGACATGAGCAGCGCCCGCATGAAAGACGTGGACCTGCGCGATGCCAACCTGACCCTGGCCAACCTGAGCGCGGCAGAGTTGACCAAGAGCAAATTCTGCGAGGCCAATATGGGGCGGTGCAACCTGCGCGGCGCAGACCTGCGTGGGGCGGATTTGCGGACATCGAACCTGCATGAGGCCACCTTGGCCGATGCCGACCTGACCGGCGCGAACTTGAGCGCAGCCAACCTGCGCGGTGCCTTTGGCAGCGAAGCCACCCTGAGCGGGGCCACGCTGCGTAAGACCGATCTCTCCGGCGCAGACTTTACCGGGGCAAACCTCTCCGGAGTGCGGATGTGGGGTGCCACGCTTAGCGGTGCGCGCTTCGAAAAATGCCAACTCTCCCTGGCACACCGCTTGTACATCGGCCTGCACCTGGGTTTCCGCAGCGCCTGATTCCACTTACCCCTCCCACCAAGCGGCGAAATGGCTACCGAGTTGCTTAGTTCTGCGGTGCGAATAAAAATTTGGATTTGCCCTGCCTGCTGATAGAAACTCTTGACATGATTTCCTTGCGCACCATACGAACCCTATCGGCACTATCGCTTGCCGCGATGTGCCTAGCGAACGCTGCCTGTGAATCGGAGGTGAACCGTTCTCGCGATGTGCATGGGCTGTATGCCTTGCACACGGCGGCGAAGAATGAAGACCTAGTCTTGATGGCGAAGCTGTTTGAGGAGGGGGCGAACGCGAACGTGACGGACTTGGGGGGAGTGGCCCCGCTGCACCGGGCGGCGCGCAATGGGCAGACGGAGGTGGCGCGGCTGTTATTGGAAAACCACGCCGACGTGAACTTGCAGACCGAGGCCGGGTGGACGGCGTTGCAGTTGGCTCTTTGGAAAGGGCATGACCCCATGGTGGAGCTGTTGCTGGGCTTTGGCGCTTTTCCCAAGGGGGCAACCCCGGAGGGGTATAACGTGGTCCACCTCGCAGCCATGAGCGGTTCGCCCTATGCGCTGGACTTGTTGTTTCGGGACTGGAAGCAATCGCGCGACATTGCGAAACTAGATCCCAACGCCCCGGACAAGAACGGGAAGAGGCCGCTGGAATGGGCCTTAGAACGCGGCCACGATGGCGCGGTGGCAACGCTGTTAGCGCGCCGGGCGGATGCCACGTTTGTGGACCAAGGGGGCAACACGCTGATACACCGGCTTACGGGCACGGGCAAGCTGGGCTTGGCCGCGCTGTTTTTCGGCGCGGGAGTTCCGCTGGACGCCCGCAACAACGATGGAAAGACAGCCTATGACCTCGCCCTGGAAAAGGGCGATGCCGTGATGGCCGAGTGGCTGCTGGAAGCGCTGACGCCTGCCCCCTAGGGCGTGGCAATGCCCCTGATTTCGGTGCCGGGCACTGCGTCCAAGGTCGATTTCTGCCCCTCACCCACCGTTTGACCAACCCTTCGCATGTTTGCTATGCTCTTTGGCTGCCGTGTGTTACGGCAATTTCCCCTCTGAAAGGAGCCTTTTTCAACCATGAGCAATCAACATGCAACCAAGGGTGCGGGCGCTTTTGCGTCGGCCACAACCGCTGTGGGGTTTGATGACCTCGAGCGCGAGCTGCAAGAACAGCTTGAGTCGATGACGATGGAACGCCTTTTCAACGAGTCCCCCCAGGACTTCAAGGAAGGCGAAGTAGTTCGTGGGCGTATCGTTGAGATTGTCGAAGACCGCGTGCTTGTAGACATTGGCTACAAGAGCGAAGGCATCGTGCAGGCCAACGAATTCACCCCAGCCGACGACATCAAGGTCGGCGACGAGTTCGACTTTTACATTGACGAGCCCGAGAACGAAGCGGGTATGCCCGTGCTTTCCAAGCAGAAGGCCGACCGCATCAAGAACTGGGAAGTCGTTCAGGAAATATATGACCGCGATGGCGTCATCACCGGCGTTATCACGCGCCGCGTGAAGGGCGGCCTGAAGGTCGACATCGGCGTGGACGCGTTCATGCCTGCCAGCCAGTTGACCTTCCGCCCCACCGGCGACCTCGAGAAGTTCCTTGGCCAGCGTATGGAGCTGAAGATCATCAAGCTGACGAAGCGTCGCCGCAACGTGGTGGTAAGCCGCCGCAAGCTGCTTGAAGAGCAGCGCGCTGGCGAGAAGGCCCGCCTGCTTGACACGATCGGCATTGGCAAGACCATTCCGGGCGAAGTGAAAAACATCACCGACTTCGGCGCGTTTGTGGACGTCGGCGGCATTGATGGCCTGCTGCACGTGACGGACATGAGCTGGGGCCGCGTGAAGCACCCGAGCCAGGTCGTCTCCGTGGGCGAGAAGATTGAA
>JBIKMR010000297.1:0-5184 GCA_044359155.1 Candidatus Hydrogenedentales bacterium
ACGCCGCTCGAGAGTTCCGAGCGCTCGGCTGGCAACCTGCTGCCCGTGCCGTGGCTGGAACCGGAAGACGTGGCCGAGGCCGTGCTCTTCCTAGCCAGCCCCCGCAGCCGTTACGCCACCGGCTCGCAATATGTGCTGGATGCCGGGCTATTGACGCGCTAATAAATATCGCTTGAATCCGCAGGGGGCGGCAGTCGAAAATAGCCGCCGTGTTGCGGACCTGAGGGGTAGGTAGTGGGGTAGCTGTCTGCCAGTTCAAAAGAACAGGTGGTTCCCCGGGGAGTAGAGTATTTGCGTTACGCCATCATTTCCGATACCCATGCCAATATTGACGCATTCGAGGCCGTTCTTAAGGTCATCGACGACATGGGCGTGGATCGTATCGTTCATCTTGGGGATGTAATTGGGTACAACGCAGCGCCAAACGAGTGCTGCGAAATCATCCGCGAGCGGAACATTCCCACCATTCTCGGCAACCACGACGCGGTGGCCTGCCATCTCGAAGAACCCTGGGGCTTCAACCCTGTGGCCCTCGAGGCAGCCCTCTGGACCCGCGAGCACACCGACCCCGACCACCTCGAATGGCTGCGCACCTTGCCCGACGGCCTTAACTTCGGTGCCTTCGCCGCCGTGCATGGCGCGCCCAAGAACCACAACACCTACCTCTTCAGCTGGGAAGACGTGCTGCCCCACATGTATTACCTCGAAGAGCAAAACTGCGACTTCTGCATGGTCGGGCATACGCATAGTCCTGCGATATTCTCAGAGGATGGCGTGTACACCGTGGACGACGACGGGCGCTTCGAGCTGGGCAACGGCAAGGGATTTTTTATCAACCCCGGCGCCGTGGGCCAGCCGCGCGACGGAAACCCGCTAGCCGCCTTCGGTTTGGTAGACACGGATACCCGCGTCTTTGAGCAGATTCGCGTGCCCTACCCGGTGGAAAAAGCCGCCAAGCGCATCCTCGAGGCAGGCCTCCCAACCTTCCTCGCGGAACGGTTGGCGCTGGGACGGTAGCAGTTTCGCCCGTGTTGTTAGGGCTGTTTCTAACAGTACGAACCAAGGCCTGCCCTTAAGTCCCCCTTTGAAGGGGGACGGTCTTGCGCAAGCAAGACCCGGGGGATGTTCGAGTTGTCGTAACGCCCTGACTACGTGGAGCACAACGCGCACAAGCGCGCCGAAAGGAGTCCCCATGCGGACAGCCACTCTGGAAAGAAATACCAACGAAACCAAGATTAAGGTCAGTCTAAACCTCGACGGTACCGGCAAGGCCGAGGTCTCGACTGGCGTGGGCTTCTTCGACCACATGCTCGCCCAAATTGCGCGGCATGGCCTGTTCGACCTGACGGTGCAGGCAGACGGGGACCTGCACATCGACCCGCACCACACCGTCGAAGACGTGGGCATCTGCTTGGGCAAGGTATTCCTTGAAGCCCTGGGCGAACCCGTGGGCATCACCCGCTACGGCCACGGAATTGTGCCGATGGACGAGGCGCTGGGTGAAGCAGCCGTAGACGTAAGCGGCAGGCCGTATCTTGTATTCAACGCCGAGATACCCGGAGAGCGCGTTGGCCAGTTCGACACCGAGCTGACCGAGGAGTTCTTCCGCGCCTTCGCCGTGAACGCCCGCATCACCCTGCACCTTTCCCTGCGCTACGGCACCAACTCGCACCACGCCATCGAGGCCCTCTTCAAGGCCGCAGCGCGCGCCTTGCGTCAGGCGGTCTCCATAGACCCCCGCGTGCAGGGTGTGCCATCTACCAAGGGTATGCTGGAAACATGATAGCGATAGTGGATTACGGCCTCGGCAACCTGCACAGCGCCGCCAAGGCCTTCGAGCGTATCGGCTTCGAGGCCGTGCTTACCGACGATCCCGCCGTGATCGAGGCGGCGCAGGCCGTGGTCTTGCCCGGCGTCGGTGCCTATGGCGATTGCTATCGTGGCCTCGAAGAGCGTGGCCTCGTTGAGCCCGTGCGGCAGGCTGCCCTTTCGGGCAAGCACTTCCTCGGCATTTGCGTGGGATTCCAGCTGATGTTCCAGGGCAGCGAAGAAGGCGACTTCGAGGGGGGGCTGGGTATCTTTGAGGGTTGGGTGCGTCGCTTCCGCCCCGAACCCGGCAGCCGCCTGAAGGTGCCCCACATGGGCTGGAATCAGGTGGCCGCCCCCAGCGGGCGCGCCTGCCCACTTCTGCCCGAGGGAGAAGCCCCCTACTTCTATTTCGTCCACAGTTACTACGCCGACCCCGTGGACCCCGCCATCGTGCTGGGCGAATGCACCTACGGCCATGCCTTCCCCGCCATCGTGGGGCGTGGCAACGTCTTCGCCTGCCAATTCCACCCCGAGAAAAGCCAAGGCGCAGGCCTCGCGCTGCTCAAACAGTTCGGAGAGCGGGCCGGGCTACCGTCCATCGCCACTGCTGCAAGCTGACTCCACCACCTTCGGGCATCCCCCTTTCGCCAAGATGAAAGAAACCCGAATTTCATGATGGAGATACGCGCGCAGAATTTGTACAATACCCGTGCAACGCAGGAGCGGGGATACTTGTTGGCGTGCTACCGCATAGCGGGATACGCCTTCAAAACGTGACGCGATGTTGTGGAGCCTCGCGGCGATTCCCAAACTTGCGGGGCAAAAAACGACCAAACCCCGACATAATGATGGACCTGAAATGCCGCAAGCGGAAGCGATTGATCGTGTCCTCGAAACCATTGGGGAACTGCCGGCCATGCCCGGGACGGTTGCCGAGATTCTCGAGGTAACCAGCAACCCCGACGTTGAGATGAGTGACGTGTGCAGGGTGGTCGAGCAAGACCCCGCCATGGCCGCCAAGATTCTCAAGGTTAGCAACTCCTCCTACTACGGCATGAAGCAGTTTGTGGGAACCATCAAGCTAGCGTTGGTCATCCTCGGCGTGCGCGAAGTGCGCAACATCGTTCTCGGCGTTTCCGTCTTCGACACGATGAAGGACGAGAACGTGCCCGTAAAGGTGGTGCAGGATCTCTGGAACAACTCGCTCGTGATTGCCGCGCTCTCGAAGAAAATGACCGGCGAGCTGAAGCTGGGAATGCAGGGCGAAGAATTCATCGGCGGCCTGCTGGCGGATATCGGCAAGATGATCATGTTCCGCGAATTGAAGGCCCCCTATGCCGACGTGTATCGCAAGTGCAGCGAGAATCCCCGCGAACTGCTGGATCGTGAGTTCGAGTCTTTCGGCTATACCCATGCCGACGCTGCCACCGCGCTGGCCATCAAGTGGAGCTTGCCCCAAAAGCTCGGTGATGCGCTCTGGACGCAGTACCCGCACCCTGAACGCCCCTTGGCAGAAGCATCAGACGACAAGCTCGCCGCCGTAATCCGAGTGGCGCGCTGCGCCGCCAGCGAAGACTTCTCCAGCGAAGCACCCCTCTATTGCACCACCGATGGTGAAGCGTGGTCCGTGCTTGACATGGCGAAGAATCCCATCCCCACCGACAAGCGCCGCGAAACCCTGGCTGGCTACCTTGCCGAGATCAAGAACGCGCCCCAGTTGGCGCTCTAACCGTCGAGTCTCTACTTCATGTCACAAAACAAAGCCAAAGTATCCATTCAGCGCGCCGACGACTTTCAGGAAATGGACAGCCTCCTGAGTGAAGCCATCGCGCTGTTGGATGATCGCAATGCCAAGGTCGGTGCGCTTCTACAGTCTGAAGCCCTGCCCAATCCTGAACAGGCATTGCTGCTGGACGACCCGGAATCTGCGCCTGCGACCGAGGATGGCAGCGAACCGCCTGTTGCTACTGAGGCCTAGGGCTCAATAGCCCATAGCGCAGCCGTCCTTGCGCGGATCGCTCGCGCCTGCATAGCGCAGGGGTTGGTTCATTCTAAGGATGCTTTGGTATCCGCCAAAGGCTCCGCCACTTTTTACGGTGTGCCCCAGCTCCGCCAGCTTCGCCTTGCTCTCTTCAGGGATTCCTTCTTCGCACCGCACACTGCCGCCGCCCGTAGACTTTTCCCCCGTCGGTTCAGAACTGCCCGAGTGCTCGATGCGCGGCTGGTCGCCCGCCTGTTGGGGAGACATGCCGAAGTCGATCATGTTCACCAGCACCTGCACATGCCCCTGCGGCTGAAAGCCGCCCCCCATGACCCCAAAGGAAAACAGTGGCTGCGCATCCTTGGTGACAAACCCCGGGATGATGGTATGGAAGGGACGCTTGTTTCCCTCCAGCCTGTTGCGATGATTCGGGTCCAACGAGAAACTCTCGCCCCGGTTTTGAATGCAGAAGCCCAGCTGTCCCGGCGCAATGTTAGAACCCCACCCTGCAAAGATGCTTTGGATGAAGGACACCATGTTCCCTTCGCCGTCCGAAGTCGTTAGGTAGATCGTATCCTTCGATCCATCCAAGGCACCCGGCCCGACATCCATTGCGGCTTTCGACGGGTCTATCCGGGCAGCCCGTTCCTTGGCGTAGTCCTTCGATAGCAGTTGTTCCAACGGCACATCGGCGCGGTCGCGGTCCGCGTAATACACAGCCCGGTCCTCATACGCCAGCTTCTTTGCCTCCACCAACAAGTGCAAATGCTCGGCAGAACCCGACGTCAGTGCGCCCAAGTCGAAGTTCTCCAGCATGTTCAGCATCTGCAATGCGGCTATGCCTTGGCCATTCGGCGGAATCTCCCACACGTCATGCCCGCGATAGTTCACGCTCACTGGATCCACCCAGTCCACCGTGTGCTCAGTGAAGTCCCGCTTCGCCAGCAACCCACCCTCGGCCTGGGAAAAGGCCACAATCTTCTCCGCCGGTGTACCCTCATAAAAAGAGCGCAGCCCCTCGCTCGCAAGCGATTCAAAAAACTTGGCGATGTACAGGTTGGTAAATATCTCGCCAAACTTCGGCGCACGCCCGCTGTTGTAAAAAGTCTCGGCCAGCGTGGGGGTCGAAGGTTGCAGGTAACTCCAGTCCCGCGCAATCACCGGGGATACTGCAAACCCCTCCGTGGCGTAGCCAATGGCGGGCGCAGCCAAGTCCGCAAAGGGCTTGCTGCCAAATCGCTCCAGCAGCGCCTGCCACCCGCTCACGCACCCGGGCACGTTCCAAGCCAGCGGCGAGTTGCTGGGTATGCTCGTTAGCCCGCGCTTTTGCGCTTCCTCCAGTGTGAACGCATGGGCGCTCCGCCCACTGGCGTTCAGGCCATACAGCTTCTTGT
>JBIKMR010000298.1:0-5172 GCA_044359155.1 Candidatus Hydrogenedentales bacterium
AGGGCCTGCGCGATGTGGGCGTTAACCTGAATTTCACACGCTTTATCGATGGCGTGGAAACCAACACCTCCGTGCAGCAGACGCGCACCAACATGTTCGATCCGATTTCGGACTTCGACCGGGTGACCCTGCCCACGCCGATTGCGCCGGAGGATCAGCTCAGCCAGCTTTCCACGGAGGATGCCGCTGCCGCGCGCAATTCCTTCAACACCACCCTGCGCAATGGCACCGACGAGGTGGCCGCCGCGCCCGGCATACAGACCCGCAACGGCTTCGGCTTCACCGGTTCCCTCGTCACCGACCGGGGCACCATCGACAGCGTCTTCCGCAGCTTAGAGCGCCAGTCCGATCTCGACCTCGTGTCCAAGCCCGAAGTGCTGGTGGTGGACCAGTCCCAGGCCATCGTTCGCGCGGGCGGCAAGGTGCCCTACCAGAACGCCACCGCCAACGTGTACGGCGCGCTTCAGCTTGACGTGCTCTGGAGAGAAGTGGGCGTGAACATGGACGTGACCCCCCAGATTCTCCCCGACAACTCCGTGCGCCTCACCCTCAAATCGCTCGACGTAACCGACTTAGAGCGCATCGACAACAACCGGGGCATTGACCTGCCTGTGTTCTCGAAGCGCTCGCAGACTGGCGTGGTCATCGTGCCCAACGGCCAGACCCTCGTTATCGGCGGGCTGTCCAGCCGCACCGTGCGCCGCGCCGACAAGCGCATCCCCGTCATCGGCGGATTGCCCATCATTGGTATGCCCTTCCGCTCCCGCGAAACCGACGCCGACATCCGCCACCTGCTCGTCTTCGTGTCGCCCACCGTGGTGGACCTGCGCGACCTGAACAAGCAGTCCGAAGGCGCCCTCGAATTCTGGCGCCAACGCGGCGACGACTGGGAAAACGCCGACCGGATTGAGGAAGAAATCAAACTCCTCGAGACGGAACTCTAGTCCACAACTCGGCTACGGGGAGGGGCGATGTCCTCAGTGCCCTCTTCGAGTAGGAGTCCTGCGCTTCGTGGCTATCAGGTCCCTGAGGACAGGGACCCTACCTGAATGCCAAAACCGCCGATGAAGTCATCGGCGGTCCCGAAGGCGAATCTCTTTAATCCCCGTGCTGCTCAGTCGTAGTAGCAGAGGTAGCCTACGTGCGCGGGCATCTTCACTGCGAACTTGATGTTGGCCGGGGCCTCAAACACCTGGCCCGCGCTGTATGCGGTGAAGGATTCTTCACCCGGCAGGCGCACTTCAATGGTGCCCACCACCACGTGGACGGTCTCATGCTGCGAGGTGCCGAACTCATATTCGCCCGCTTCCATCACCCCGAGCGTGGCCCGGCGGCCCTTGTCGTCCAGCGTAATCGACTTCACCCCGCCGTCAAAATATTCATTTACCTGCAACATGGCCCGCATTTCTCCCTGTAAATTGGTTACCCGAATTGGCCCGGTATTATGCGGTTCCCGCGCTGCATGTGCAACGCGCGTAAACCTTTGCAGCATCCGGTGCATCCAATTGACCAGACAGCACAGGAGCACGCAAGATAGCCATGCACACCTTAACCTTACCGCCACCCACCGCCCACGCGATGGCCAGCGGATACGTGGAGCCTATCAGGCGCGTGTCGGAAGTAGACCAGACCTGGATAGACCGGGCCATCGAGGGCGATGCGCGCGCCTTCGAGCACCTGTACCGCAAGCACTCGGGCCGGGTGTATGCCCTGTGTCTGCGCATGACGGCGGACCCCGCACTGGCCGAAGAGCTGGCGCAGGATGCCTTTGTGCGGGCATGGGAAAAGCTGGATACCTTCCGGGGCAACAGTCAGTTTGGCACCTGGATGCACCGGCTCACGGTGAACGTGGTGCTTTCCGCCCTGCGCGGGCGCACCCGCAGGCTCCAACGCGAAGTGGCCACCGAGCAACTGGCCGACCTACCCGCCGAGGCCCCAACGCAGGAGCCCGGCGTGATGCGTGATCTGGAGCGGGCCATCGCATCCCTGCCCGAGGGCGCGCGAAAAGTGTTCGTGCTGCACGATGTTGAAGGCTACAAGCACGAAGAAATTGCCGCGATGACGGGCACCGCCACCGGCACCTGCAAGGCGCAACTGCACCGAGCACGCCGCCTGCTTCGGGAGAAACTCGCATGAATAACGAAGACCGCGATTTGCTTATCAACGATTACTTGGACGGCCTGCTGGCTGGTGAGCAACTACGCACGTTTGAACGCGAACTGGAATCCGATTCCGAATTGCGCGAAGAAGTCGCCGCCCTGCGTGAATTGCTGGACCAGGCGGCCAATCTCCCCGTGGGTATAGAACCGCCCAGCGACCTGTGGCGCAACATCGAGTCCCGCATTGAACAGGCCGAGCGCCCCGGTAATATCGTCCGCTTTGCCCGCAGGCACACCGCCGTGTGGGGGCAGGTTCGTGCCTTCGCCGTGGCAGCATCGCTGGTGCTGGTGGGGGGGCTGACCTACTGGAACTATGCCCAGCCCGTGCCAAGGATCGTGGCTAATGCCCCCGCGCCTGTGGAAGCTGTGGCTCCTGCACAGACTCCTGCCGTTGCCGCTTGGAAACAAGCCCAGCAAGAGGCAGATGCAGCCTATGCCACGGCCCGTGCGGGAATGCTTGACGCACTCGCCAAGCGCAAGGAATCCCTCTCTCCGGAGACTGAGGCGGCCCTGCGCGAAACGCTGGCCGTAATCGACAACTCCGTGCATGAACTCAACCTGGCCCTGGCCGACGACCCCGAGAACCCGGCCCTGCTCCACATGATGGTGGCTACCCGCGACAAGGAACTGAACTTGCTGGAACAACTCGTGTCCGCGCCGGACGGCGTGTAACGCACGATGAAAGGACACACAATGAAAAACGCATGGACCATGGCGCTGGCCGCCATCGTAATACTGGCCGTTCCCAAGGCCAACGCGGGCGAGGTGGAGCGCGAAATGGAACTGCCATCGGGAACCAAGGTGGAAGTGCGCGCCAAGAGCGGCGAGATAAAGGTGGAGACCTGGGACAAGCAGACCCTCTGGTTCCGCGCAACGTCTGGCGGCGACAATGTCACCGACCGCGTCGAGGATGGTGTGGCGCACATCTCCGCGCAGGGCGATGCAGAACTTCTTGTGCGCGTTCCCTTCGGGCTCGACGTCTCGGTCGAGGGATTCAGCGCCGACGTGTCGGTTTCCCGAAGCGAGGGCAACCTCGAGATTGAAACCGCCAGCGGCGAGATAAAGTGCGATTTCACCGGCGCGCGGCTGATGGTGCGCAGCATTAGCGGAGATGTTCACCTGACCGCCACGGCAACGCAGGCCGAGATCAACACCGGCAGCGGCGAGATTAAGGGCATGGTCAATGCGCGCAGCCTGCGGGCCGAGACCGTCAGCGGCGATATCCTCATTGGCGGCACGCAGGAAAAGGCAGCCTTCTCCACCGCCAGCGGTGACATCAAGCAACACGGCTCGGTGGGCCAGATATCCGTTGGCAGTGTCAGTGGCGATATCGAGGTGGTGCAGGTGACCGTCAGCGCAGAGCTGTTCAGCAGCGGCGGCGATATCAAGGTGACCGGGCGCGGCCTGGCAGACTTGCGCGCCGAGAGCATCGGCGGAGACATCAACTTCCACGGCACCCTCGCCGAAGCCTGCACCATCGACGTTTCCACCAAGGGCGGCGATGTGTTGCTCGGCCTGCCGCCGGAAACGCCAGCCCGCTACGAACTGCGCAGCTTCTCTGGAGATATTGAAAGCGCGGGCACCTCGTCCAGCGGCAACGGCCCCGGCAAACACGTCGAGTTTTCCACCGCCGCCGCCAGCGCACAGGTCACCGCTAAGTCTTTCAGCGGCGACATCAAGGTGGAATCTTATTCTTCACCTGAATAAAACCCCGCATTCTTTCGTCTTCTTATACAGGCGGACAACAGATAGCCTGTTGCCCACCGGGAAAGAAGGAGTAAGGACGATGAAAAAATTAATCCTGATGAGCCTATTGGCGGGCACCGCCATTCTGACCGGCTGCAACACCACCCCAACGCAAGACGGCGCAGTGGTGGGCGGCGCGCTCGGCGCGGGCTTGGGAGCCATCGTGGGTAACCAATCCGGCAATGCTGGTGCAGGTGCGCTGATTGGCGCAGGCGCAGGCGCGCTCACCGGCGCGCTGGTTGGCGACGGAGTGGACGAGCGCCGCAATAGACGTTATTCTGCCCCCGCACCGGCACCCGCCCCCGTGGCACAGCCGGTGGTAACGCAGCCTGCGCGCGGACATTACGAAACGCGTATAGTAAGGACAGCCAACGGCGAAACCTATGAAGAACGGGTCTGGGTCCGAGACAATTAAACCATCGCCTGCCCGCAAGGCGCAGCGTATGTGGCGGATTATTGGCGGCGCAGCCATCACGGCCTGCGCCGCCATGACGCTTTTCAGCCGCACGGTCATGACCCCCGGTGTGTCGCCCACCTTCCTTATGCTTTACTGGGGCGCATGGCTCGCCCTACTGCTCGTCGCCATGTATTGCGTATGGATAGACCTGCGCTACCTGCGCGCCCAGTTCCTCGCCGAAGAAAGCCACCTCTTCCGCGAAACCCTCGCCGAAGAATCCTTCCGAAAAGCCCTCATCGAGGCGCAACGCGAGATGAACAAAGTTGGGCAACAAGGCCCGCCCGAGCGATAAGGCGACCTGCAATACCTCGCTGTGGCGGGGTCAAGAAACCACGCCATAACTGCTGCTTGCCCTTCGGTGTGGAGTAGGTGCTGCTCCCACGCTATCGATCATTGGAGCGCTGCGCTACTGCGCAGCCCAGCACGCCAGCCAGAAACGGAAAGCCCCTACCTGTCCCCGAGGGAGCTCGCCAACCGCTGGCGTCGCGCCCGGTCCACCGCCCAAAGAATAGCCCACCGCGCCGGAATCACCCGGAACTACCTCGGAGTACGACGCAACGGAATCGTCCGCGACCCAAGAAGGGAAATCGAGGCTTATGAAACAAACCGGCAGGTAAAGCCTTAAGCCTGAACTGCTTGAGCAAAGCGAAATCCCGCGTGCGCGCGGCCTCAATTAAGAAACAATAGGTGGTGCGTCCCTTCTATTCCCCCTTGGTGTGGCGCCGTCCTCGCGCAGGGTTGCCCCTCCGTCTGTTTCTTGACTTTCCGGGGGGGGGGGGGGGCCTATTATCACGAACCGTAATTACGCGG
>JBIKMR010000070.1:0-17455 GCA_044359155.1 Candidatus Hydrogenedentales bacterium
TGTAGAAGGGGACATCGGACCCGCGCAGCGAGACGATGTAGGGAATGCCCAGCCCGCGCGCCAGCACTCCGCATGGGATCCCAAAGAAGGCCAGGCAGCCGTCGTACGGTTCCTGCCGGTGCAGCATGGCCGCGCGCCTGCGCGCGCGCAAAGCATAGTGAATCAGGTTTTTCTGGGTCTGATAATGCAGATCGCCTCGCTTGCCAATATCCAGGCGGAAGATTCGTATCTGGTCGAAGGGCATTTCGAGACTGTCTCCATTAACAGAAGAACAGATTAAATCAATTGAATACCGATGATAATTTGCAAATTCACGCAACAGATGCTGGGTGGCGTTGGCCGCGCCGCCCCCTAAGGGAGGGTACTCATAATTGAGGAAGAGCAGCCTCATGGCTCACGGGGGGCAGGGGACGCGGGGAGGGATTTCTCTTTCACCGTATAGATCGGTTTGTGCTGACTCTCGAAATACGTGCGGATGTTGATCTCGCCCAGCAGCCCGAGGCTGATGAACTGCGTGCCGCCGAGAAACAGAAAGATGGCAATGAACATCCACGGGCTCGAGGTTACATCCTGATGCGGCGGCAATACCTTCTGAAAAAAGCTGACCGCGCCCGACACGCTGCCCAGCGCCACAAGCAACAGCCCCAACCCGCCAAACACACGCATGGGCTTGGTGGCGTAATCCAGTAGAAACTTTACCGTCAGCACGTCCAGCACCACGCTGAAGGTGCGGCCAAGGCCATACTTCGACCGGCCATGCACCCGGGGCCGGTGGTTCACTTCAATCTCGGCAATGGTGGCCCCAGCCCAACTGGCCAAAGCGGGCAGCAGCCGGTGCATCTCGCCATAAAAAGTAATGTGCCGCACCACGTCCCGGTGGTAGGCCTTCATCGTGCAGCCGTAATCGTGCAGGTGTACGCCGGTTATCCAGGAGATAAGCGCATTCGCCACCCGCGACGGCAGCACCCGGCTCAGGTAATCGTCCTGCCGCCGCGCGCGCCACCCGCTCACCAAGTCGTATCCCTCCGCCATCTTCTCCAACAACCGGGGGATGTCCGCCGGGTCGTTCTGCAGGTCGCCATCCATGGGGATCACCACGTCCCCGGTGCAGGCGTCAAAGCCCGCCGCCATCGCCGCCGTCTGCCCAAAGTTGCGGCGCAGCGCAATCACCCCCACGTGCGCCGGGTCCGCCGCCACCAGCGAACGGATGACCGCAAGGGAATCGTCCGTGCTGGCATCATCAATAAACAGGACTTCCCACGCGTGTTGCGGCAGTGCCGCAAAGGCGGCGGCGATCTCGCCATGCAGCACAGGCAACGAAGCAGCTTCGTTGTGAACCGGGACGACGATCGAGATGCGCTGTGGAAGAGCCGAAGCCATGAATGCCTTACCCCAAAAAACTGACCCCGGCACGGTAGAGAAACGGGCCCGCACAAATCAATGGTGTGACGGTGGGCTTTGGTAGGGGGGATGTCCCCAGCGACCCTACCGTAGGCGGAAGCTCTGGATTAGCTTGTGCTGGAATTCCAAAGGCTATCGCCCGTATGCTGGTGCTCAGTTGGCGAAACAGGGAATACTGCGAGATGCCCCCGAAGAATCCGCTTACGACAGGTGGGCGCGAGCGTGATGGCGAGCGCATGGTAATGTCGTCTGACGCGAGCGCGTTGCGCCGTGGCAGGCGGGGTGTGCCGCGCACGCAAGTGTTTCGCCCAGCGCTTATATGGAGCGTGGGGGCAGAGGGCCGAAAGCTGGAGGCGGTGGTGCTGGACCTGAACCCGCAGGGCATGAAGCTGAGGGCGCTTGAGGCGCTGCCGGAAGGCAAGGCGGTGGTGCAGTTGATGCGGGACGAGGCGTTCACGATGCCGCTGTCTCAGCCGCTGAACGTGGAGGTATTGCGGGTGGCGGAGGACATGCCGGGCTTTTTTGACCACGGCCTGAAGGTGGTGTTGACGGAAATAAAGAAGTCGGCGGCCCAGCCGACGATCAGCATACCGAGGCCGATAACGCCGCGCAGGCCGATATTGAAGGCTGCGCGGCCCGCAATCGGAAACCTTAAACGCCCCCGGTAGCGGGGCGCGGGATGTAGCAGTATGTCGCAGTACAGCATTTTGGTGGTCGATGACGAGCCGGACGTGGTGGCATTCCTGGAACGCACGCTGCGGGCGGACGGCTTTGAAGTGTTGTCGGCCTACGACGGCATTGCCGCGCTGGACATGGCAAGCACGGACAAGCCGGACATGATCATATTGGACATCATGATGCCGATGATGAGCGGGTATGAAGTGTGCGAGCAATTGAAGTCGAACCCCTCGACGCAGCATATCCCGGTGATGTGCCTCTCTTCCGCGCACAGCGCCGATGCGCGCGCCAAAACCATGCGTGCGGGGGCGGTGAACCTGGTCACGAAGCCGTTCATGCCAGCGGAACTGCTGGCGCAGGTGCGGCGTTACTTGCCCAAGGACGGCCCAACGGCGTAGAATAGGGGACGCGTCGGCCCGTGTACGGCGCGATTCGCTTCCCTTCCGGGCACGGGAGCCGCCGCCACCCATGACACTCGCCAACCGCATCACCTTGGCGCGCCTCTTCATGATCCCCTTGATGGCGGGTCTGTTGCTATTCTATTCGCCCGAGCGGGAAATGCTGCGCCATGTTGCATTGGCGGTGTATGTGGTCGCCTCGATTTCGGACTGGGTGGATGGCTACATCGCCCGGAACTGGGGGCAGCACACGGAACTGGGCGCGCGGCTGGACCCGCTGGCAGACAAGCTGCTGGTGGATTTGGGATACATATTTGTTGCGGCTAACTCGCATTTTGAACCCGGCATACCGCTGTGGTTTCCGCCGCTTCTGCTGTTGCGGGATACGTGGATAATTTTTGGAGCGATTTATATTTTGAGGACGAATGGAAAAATAGAGGCGGCGGCCCGCCCGCTGGGCAAGCTGATGACTGCGTTGCTGATGGTGACGTTCATCGCGTCGCTGTTGTGCATCCCCTGGACCACGCAATTGGTTTATGCCTGCGTGGCGGTGGGTTTTCTTTCGGGGTTTGATTACATGGCCTTTGGCAGGAAGAACCTGACCACGGGGGGAGACAGTCATGCCAAAGCGGCGTAAGTTACCCCTGATAGCCATTTGCGGCAGGCCCAACGTGGGCAAGTCCACGCTGTACAACCGCATCACCGGCAAGGCGCGGGCAATTGTGCATGACGAGGAAGGCATCACGCGGGACCGCCATTTTGGCGAGGGCACGTGGGAAGGCAAACCGTTCCGCATCGTGGACACGGGCGGCATTATTGAAGAGCCGCAGGACAGCATTTCGGAGAAGATGCAGGAGCAGGTGCGCGAGGCGTTGCGGGAATCGCGCGTGGTGATATTTGTGGTGGATGGCCAGCACGAGATTACGCGCGTGGACCGCGAGGTGGCCCGCGAGCTGATGCGCTTGGGCAAGCCGGTGGTGTTGGCGGTGAACAAGTGCGACAACCCCACGCTGGCCTTGAACCGTTTCGAGTTCTACGAGCTGGGCGTGGGGGACCCCTTCCCTATTTCTTCCGGCCATGGCCTGGGCACGGCGGAGCTGATGGACGCGGTGGTGGCGTATCTGCCGCCGTCGGTGGAGGAGGAGGAAGAAGAAGTGCCGATGGCGGTGATTAAGGTGGCGGTGGTGGGCAAGCCAAACGTGGGCAAGTCTTCGTTTGTGAATGCGCTGTTGAACGAGAACCGCACGATTGTGGACTCGACTCCCGGCACCACGCGCGATGCTATCGATATTCCCTTTAACCACAAGGGCAAGGATTACCTGTTCATCGACACGGCGGGTATGCGCAAGAAGGCGGGCATTACCAAGCACGTCGAGCGGTTCAGCGTGTCGCGCACGCTGCGCGCGGTGAAGCGGGCGGACGTGTGCCTGTTGTTGATCGACGCGACCGATGGCATGTCTGAACAGGACAAGCGGATCATCGGGTATTGCATCGAGTGCGGCACGGCGATGGTGCTGGTGTGGACGAAGTGGGACTTGATTGAGAACAAGGAAAAGAAGTTCAAGGCGCTGGCGGACGAGATAGACCTGAAGATGCCGCTGATGAAGTATGTGCCTTATTTGACGATATCGAACCTGACGAGGCAGCGCGTGTTTGAGGTGTTCACCTATATCGACCGGGTGGCCGAGCAGGCGGAGCTGCGCATCGACACGCCGGACCTGAACAAGTTCTTTGAGGAGCTGAAGAACAAGCACCAGCCGCCGAGCCGCAAGGGCAAGACGGGGCGGATAAAATATGCCACGCAGGTGGGCGTGAAGCCGACCACGTTTGTGTTGTTCGTGAACGACGTGGACCTTATCCATTTCAGCTACCAGCGTTTCATTGAAAACCAGTTGCGCGAGAAGTATGGCTTCGACGGCGTGCCGTTGAAGTTGGAGTTGCGCCAAGGGGCGGCCCGCCATGACTGATTGGGTTGTGATTGCCGTGGCCCTGGCCATCTCGTATGTGCTGGGCTCGATTCCCACGGGACTCTGGCTGGGCAAGGCGCTGCGCGGCATCGACATACGCGAGCATGGCAGCAAGAACATCGGCGCAACGAACACGTTGCGTGTGTTGGGCAAGCCGCTGGGCGCGGCGGCGTTGGCGGGGGATATGTTGAAGGGGATGGCGGCAGCGCTGGTGGGAATTCTTTCCTATACGGTAATGCCGGGAACCATACTTGGCGGGCTTATTGCGCAAGGAGATAACATCAACCATGTGCAGACCTTGATATACCTGAACATCATGTCGGAAGTGCCCCTTGCCTGTGGCATTGCCGCTATTCTTGGGCATTCGTTTTCATTGTTTCTTCGCTTCACCGGGGGCAAGGGCGTGGCCACCAGCGCGGGGGTCTTCCTTTTCTTGCTACCTGTTCCCACGTTGATTGCCGCCGTGGTGTTCGGGGTTGCGGTGTGGCGTTCGCGGATGGTTAGCTTGGGGTCCATTCTCGCGGCGATTACCTTGAGCGTGGCGGCGTTTCTTGTACCGGAGTTTATTCTTCCCGTGTCCATGTTTACGCGGGTTGTTGTTGTGCTGGTGGCGGCGCTGGTTATCTGGAAGCATCGCGCGAACATTGGGCGGATAGCTCGGGGCGAAGAGAACAAGTTCTAGGCAGGCCCGTTGATCCGCATGAATTCTTTCATTGAAGGAATTCCGAATAGAGAATTCCTTTTCGCTACGCTATCATGGCGGTATGCCTGAAGAAGTCCTAACCAAGTCGCCGCGCTTTACATTGCTGGACCATGCTGCCGCGTTGGTGGCGGGGGTGGTTGCGCTGGTGGTGTATGTCTACCTGCTGCCCACGTCGATTACGGGGGAAGATGCGGGGGAGCTGGCTGCGGCGGCGTATGTGCTGGGGGTGCCGCATCCGCCGGGGTATCCGCTGTGGTGCCTGTTGGCGCATGGGTTCACGTGGATTCCGCTCTACACCGTGGCATGGAGAGTTGCGTTGTGCTCGGCAGTGTTTGGTGCGGCGACGGTGTATGTGCTGTCGCTGCTCTGCACCCGGCTGAGCGGCAGCCGCCTGGCCAGCGTGTTGGCGTCACTGGCGCTGGCGTTCTCATTCGACTTCCTTGGGCAAGCCACTATCCCCGAGGTCTACACGCTCAACACCTTCCTGACCGTGTGGTGCTGGCTGCTGCTGGCGCTCTGGCATGAGCAGCGCAAGGACCAATTCCTCTGGGCACTGGCCGTGGTGCATGGCCTGAGCTTGGCCAACCACAATACGGCGATCGTGCTGAGTCCGTTGTTTGCGTTGTTCGTGGTGTTGGTGGAACGCCAGCCGCTGAAGCGTGCACCTGTCTATGTTGCGCTGGGGATGGCGTCACTGGCGGTGGCGTTTGTGCTCTATTGCTACCTGCCGCTGCGCTCGCTGGCGAATCCCCCCGTGGACTGGGGGAACCCGGAAACCCTGAGCAATTGGTGGCGGCATGTGACGCGGGGGCAGTATGCGTTCATGCTGACGGAAGAGCCGAGAAGCTGGGGGCGGCTTGGGCGGCATGTCAATGCGCAGATCTGGGAGTGGTGGAGGTTAGAGAATGCCGCGCTGCTTCTATGCGGTGCAGTATCCGTTTGGCATCTTGTTTGGACGCGGCGACTACTTCCCGGACTTATCCTAAGTTCAGGGCTTATGCTGTCGTTGGTATTTCTGCTGATACAGAATCCAGACTCCACCCGAGAATGGCTGACTGTGATGCGCGTGTTTCACCTGCCACTCTTTGCTGCGCTTGCAGTTGGTGTTGCGGTGATCTTTGCAACGGGTCCGAACGCTCTGCGAGATGTACTTAGGGTGCCGCTTGTTATCTTGGTTTTTGGTTCTGCTTTTGATTCAGTGGCGTTTCATCTGCCAGTCCAAAGGGAGTTGGGCATAGAAGAATACGCGCAGACCGTGCTTGATACTTTGCCACCCGAGGCAATCCTCGTGCCCAACGCAGATCATCACTCCTTTCCCCTACAATATTTGCAGGTGGTGAAAGCGTTTGGCTCCGATGTTACGCTCGCGCGAAAGTACGGCTACATCGACATGGGCCTCTTCCCGCCGGAGTTTGTTGAGAAGTGGGGAGAGTTTCCTCCGCGCAGGGCAGAGCCAGAGTTATTTGCTTGGTTGGTAGAGAATTCGAAACGCCCACTTTATTTCTTCAAGCGTCCACTATTGGATAGGACCGGGGTGCAATGGCAAAGCTGCTGGGTGCTGGAACGCGCAGTGCGCCCGTGGGAGGCGGTAGACGGACACGATTGTATCTGGAGCAAGGACACTAGGAACTTGCCGGAGAATGTAGATTGCCTGTGTTTCGGATGGCCGACACTAAAGCTAAGCGATAATTTCTTGCGAAATGATTATACGGTATCAGTAATAAAAGTAGAATCTTTCATGAAAGAAGCCGAGTGCCATTATGAATGGTCTGCAGATGTTGCGGACCAATACGTCATATTTGCGCTCGATGCCTATGGCCGCGACAGCAAGAGCCTTTACAACGCGGGGGTGTTCTATGCGCGGCGGGATGAGTATGAGCAGGCGCGGACTTATTTTGAAGAGGCGCTGGCTATCGACCCGGAGCATCGGCCTTCGCTGGAGGCGATAGCGCGGCTGGAGGGGATGGGGCATTAGGCTGCCCCTCGTCATTCCTGCGGAGGCAGGAATCTAGTCACCCGTGGTCGATGAGTGGATCGTGCAGTCGTTGCTCGGTACGGGTTTACAACGGAGCGCGCCTCTTCCATTCTTGGCGCGCGTTGTCTTTTTTCGTGCCAACTTGCTGCCGTCTGGTACCTAGATTCCTGCCTACGCAGGAATGACGGAGTAGGCAGGAATGACGGGCAGGGGGCTACTTCCAGGGGGGTGTTTCCGGCAGGTAGCTTTCGAACTCTACGATGAGCTTTTCCTGATAAGCCCCGGCGAAGTTGCCGTTTAGGAAGCGGTCGAGTCCTTCTTCGTGGAAGCGTTGCCAGGAGGTTTCTTCGTCGCCGGGGTTGATGGGGTAGAAGAGGGCGTTGTTGGCTTGGGCGGCTTTGCGGTCGCCGGGGGCATCGCCAATCATCAGGATGCGCTCTGCTGGGTAGCGGCCTTCGCTGGCGAGTTGGATGTGTTCGCCCTTAGTGCCGAGTTCCTGCCCGGCGATCGCGAAGACATACTGCGCAATCCCTTGGTGGGTCCACTCCTGGGTGAGCGCTGCGGTGGGGGTCTGGCTGCACACCATCATGTCGGCGTGGGGCGCGGCTTTTTGCAGGGATTCGCGCACCAGCGGAAAGGGCGGCACACCGCCGCCGACGATCTCCTCGACGCTGTGGTTGATGGCCTTGCTCCAGAGCAGGGCGCGCTGCATGTCGGCCTCGTCCGCGTGGGCGGCGCAGTATTCTGCGAGCACGGGGTTGCCCAGGCGGGTTTCCTCTTTCAGCCACCGGCGCAGGTTGGGCACGGGGGGAATGGCCACGCCGCGCGCGGCCACCTTGTCCCAGTCCGCCAGCAGGTCAAAAGTCTGGATGAGTGCGGGGAACCGGTTGGCGCCGCGCCATTTGCTGTACAGGTTTACAAACTCCGCCGCTTCGCGCGCGTATTTGGATACGGCCTGCAATCCCCAATAGCGGATGATGTTGGGAATGAAGCATTCCTTGTGCTTCAACTCCATCGTGTCAAAGGCACAGCCGTCGCTGTCAATGCAGATCAGGTAGTCGCGCGCGGGCGTGTGGGCCTTTAGTTCGTCTATGGATTGCAGCATGGTATTTCCCCTATACCCCAGAGTACGCCGAAAAGCCGCCGTCCACGGGGATGACGGTGCCGGTGACGAATCGTGATGCGTCGCTGGCCAGCCAGACCAGCGCCCCGGCCAAGTCGTCGGGGGTACCGTATCGGCCCAGCGGCGTGTGTTCAATTATCGACTTGCCGCGTTCCGTGGCCGCGCCGGTGGCGGGGTCGGTCAGCAGGAAGCGGTTTTGTTCAGTCAAAAAGAAGCCGGGGGCGATGGCGTTCACGCGCAGCGCGGGGGAGTACTCCTGCGCCAAGTGTACGGCCAGCCACTTGGTGAAATTCTCTACGGCGGCCTTGGCCGCGCCATAACCTGCCACACGGGTGAGCGGGCGCTGGGCGCTCATCGAGGAGATGTTGATGATGCTGCCGCCTCGGCCTGATGCGGCCATGCCCTTGGCGAATACCTGCACCGGCTGCACCAGCCCGGAGATGAGGTTGAGATCGAAGACTTGCGACAGCGAATCTTGCGGCAGGTCGAAGAAACTGCGGCCATCGCCGGTGGTGGCTTCGGGAAGGTTACCGCCCACACCATTCACCAGTATATCCAGCGGCCCCAGCGCAGCGAAGAGGGCTTGTTCGCAGGCCAGCATCGAGTCGCGGTTGTGCACGTCCATCGCCAAGGGGACGATGCCGGGGGCGGCGGCGGCCTGCGTGCGGGCCAGGTCTCGCCCGGTGATTGCTACGCGCGCCCCTGCGGCAGCCAAGGCGGCGGCCATGGCCTGCCCCAGCACCCCGGTTCCCCCGGTAACCAAGGCTACTTTTCCTTCTAGGCTGAAGGTTTGCAGCATGAATTCTCCATTCCGTGCGCAACGCGCATAAGGCGAAAGCCTAGCACATGAAAGCGGTGCGTGAATAACCGCTTGCCGGTTCCGGTGAATTAAAGTACACTGCGGAAGTGGCACAGGCAGTTGGCGTATTGGGGCAGATTATGATTAGCAGGTTCGTTCTAACTTTGGCGCTGTTTGCGGGCAGCGTATCGGCGGAAACTTTTACGTGGGAAGAGCGCGCCGCATCGGGGGCGATGGTGCAGGGGGCGGCATTCACCGGGCCGGATGGCTCGGTGGTGGAAAGCTATACCCTGAACGGCGCGCCGTTGTCGGTTGAGGCAGCCCGCGAACTGGGCATCCAGCCGAAAGCCTGGGAGAGTGTGGCGGATATTCCGGCGGCGCTGCCTTCGCATGTAGGCGAAGAGAAGGCAGTTGCCGCGCTCCAACCGCTCGCCGTGTCGTCTCCCACTATCGACGCCACGCCACTGGCTGCCAGCCTGTCCGCCTTTCAACTCGACGGCGAGGCCGATGCGGCCAAGGGCGTCTTGCGCACGGGTATGTTTGCGGACCTTGCCTTCGCGTGGACCGTCTCCGGCGAAGCATTGAGCCTGGGGGAGTGGAGCACCCTGCCTGACGGTACGCGCGTGGCATCGGTTGCCATTACTTCCGCCGGGGCCGTGGGCATTCGTGTTGAGTTTGCGCAGTTGCTGCTGCCCTCCGGCGCGTATGCGCAGGTATATGGTAACGACAGCAACCAGGTGTTTGGTCCCTTCGACGCAATTCCCGCCGGTATGGAAACGCTTTGGGCACCCACGGTGGGCGGCGGTGAGGCGCGCATAGAGATTGTTGTGCCCGCAGTCGTTTCGCTTTCGCAGGTGCAGGTCACTGTGCGGCGGGTGGTTCACCAATATTTGGACCCCGCTGCGCTGGCCAAGGCGGCAGGGGGCTGCAATCTGGACGTGACTTGCTATCCCACATGGGCCACCACCGCGCTGGGCGTGGGGGGACTGGGATCGATTGGCAACAGTGGCAGCCTGTTCTGCACCTGTACCTTGTTGAACGACAACGACCCCTGCACCGACACGCCCTATGTGCTGACTGCGAACCATTGCATACGCAACCAAACCCAGTCGAACACGCTGGAGTTTTATTGGGAGTACGACACCAACAGCTGTAACGGCAGCGCGCCAAACCCTGCGAGCGTTCCGCGCACCACGGGGGGCGCGGATTTCCTGGCAGGCAGCGGGGGCACGGGGGCCACGGGCGGCGGCAATGATTTCACCCTACTGCGCCTGCGCAATGCCCCCCCCGGAAACCTTACCCGCGTGGGATTCAACAGCGCGGTGCAGCCACTAGGCACGCAGGTTACCTGCGTTCACCATCCGCGTGGCGACTTCAAGCGCATCGCCTTTGGCAACCTCAGCAACAGCAATAACATCCACGCCAACTTCTACCACGAGGTGACGTGGGCCCAGGGAACCACCGAGCCGGGCTCCTCCGGTAGCGTGTTGATGCGCACGGATACCCAACAGATCATCGGCCAGTTGTGGGGCGGGGGGGCGTCGTGCTCTAACCTGCTTGCGCCGGATTACTATGGTCGCTTCGACAAGACCTATCCCGTGATTGCAAGCTATCTGAACCAAGGGGTGAAGGTCGGTATTGCGGAGGTGGAGTACACCACTTCGGAAGGGACCAACCCCGTCATCATGATTGAGCTGAACCAGCCCGCGCCAGTGGGTGGGGTCACGGTGGACTATGAGCTGGTGGCGGACACGGCCCAGCCGGGTTACGACTTTGTTGCATTGTCGGGCACGGCGACGTTCTTGGAAGCTGAGACCGTGTCGTCGTTCAGCGTTGCGCTGATCAACGATACGCATTTTGAGTTTGAAGAGACAGCGACGATCACCCTGAGTAACCCGGGACCGGGGAGTTGCGTGTCGCTGTCTCCCACCGCCACGACAGCCACTGTGAGCATTATCGACAACGACATTGACACCGACGGCGACAGCCTATCGGATGCGGACGAAGTGTCCGGGTTTTATGGCGCGCCAACGAACCCGTTGCTGGCCGATACCGACGGTGATGGGGTTAACGATCGGCAGGAGATTACGGGATCGCGCGGGTATGTTACCGATCCTAATGTGCCGGACACCGATGGGGATGGCATCGAGGACGGGTTGGAATATTGGTATGGCTTGGACCCGCTGAATTCGAACCTCAACACGGTTTCCACGCTGCCGATTCCATTATTCAGGGAATAGGCTGGCAAGAAAAGTTGCCGCGTCTATGCCATCCCAAGCGCGCGTTGATATCCATTCCATGCCGCCTCAGCGCAGCGTTGGGGGCTGTATTCCAAAGCATGGGGACGGCCTGCCTGGACGAGGTGGTTGCGGAGGGGGGCGTCGTCTAGCAGGCGGCGTAGGCCTTCGGCGATGTCGGGCACGCTGAGGGGGTTCACATGGAGCGCGCCGCCGCCGGCTACCTCGGTTAGGGCTGCGTCCGTGGATGCCAGCACGGGGGTTTCCATGGCCAGCGCCTCAATTACGGGAATACCGAATCCTTCGTAGAGCGAGACGAATGCGAAAGCGTCCGCCATTTCGTAGAGCGCGGGGAGCTGGGCGTCGTCCACGTACCCTGTGAACTGCAAGCGGCCTCCACGTCCGAGCGGTTCGAGTGCGCGCAGGGTCTCGCCATAGGACCAAGCCTTTTTTCCTGCCACCACCAGCGTATGCGGATAGGCTACGGGGTCCAGCTGAGCAAAGGCCTCGGCCAGGCGTGCGAGGTTCTTGCGTGGCTGTATTTGTCCGAGCGACAGCACGTAGCGCTGCGGCAAGCTGTATCGTTGCCGCGCCTCGGCGCGTGCCTCGGGCGTGGGTAGGGTTTGAAAGTTGGGGGCCAGCGCGTTGGGAGTCACCTCGATGGCGGTGGGGGGGAGGTCATAGGCAGCGCCAATGTCGGCGCGCATGGCCTCGGTAACCGTGAACACACGGGCCGCCTTGCGCAGGGTGCGCGGGGTCAGCAGCCGCAATCGGTGGCGGTCTGCGAAGGGGAGCGATTCCGGGAAGCGTCGCATTACTGCATCGTGCAGGGTGACCACGTAAGGGCAGGGGCACCAAGGCGGCGCGGTGTATTGCACATGCAATAGGTCCAGCCGATGGCGCAGCGCCAACCACGGCAAGGCGAAGGGCACGCGCAGGTAAGAGGAATGCACGGGGATTGGGGCAGTTTGAAATCCCTGCACGTCAGGGTCGGCAGCATCCAGCGTGGGGTCTACAAACAGCAGGAATTCCGCAGGTGGCGCGAGTTGTCGCAAGCCGCGCAGCAGGTTACGCAGGTGGGTCTCGTTGCCACCGCCATGCGTGCCCAGGTAATGCGCGTCAATGCCGATCTTCATCGCGTGCGCTGGTGCGCCGCGATGGCTTCGTGGTAGGTGGCGGTCATCTGGCGGATCATGTCGGGCAGTGTGAATTGCGATTCTATCCACGGGCGCGCGGCGGCGGCCATGGCGGCACGGCGGGCGGGGTCTTCCATCAGGTTGCGCAGTGCGTCGGCCAGAGCCGCGTCGTTTGCCGGGGGAACCAGCATTCCCGTCACGCCGGGATTGATGGTCTCGATGGTGCCGCCAATGTCCGATGCGACCACGGGTAGTCCCGCGCCTTGCGCCTCAAGCACGGCGGTGGGAAAACCTTCCGCGTCGATGCTCGGCTGGGCAAACACATCCATGGCGCGCAGCGCGCCGGGCAGATCCGCGTAGAAGCCCGTGAACACCACGCGGTCGCGGATGCCGAGCTGCTCCGCCTGCGCTTCGAGGGGGGCGCGCTCGTCACCCGTGCCCACGATAAGCAGCCGCAGTTGCGGGTAACCCCGCGCAAGACGCGCCGCCGCGTTGAGCAGATGCTTGTGTCCCTTTTCGCGGAACAGGCGGCTCACCGTACCGACCACGACATGGTCGTCGGTAAAACCAAATGCTGCGCGCGTCTCGTGACGCGGCGCGCCGGTGTTGAACTGGGCGAGGTCGATGCCGGTGTGGATAACGCGGACTCGATCCTCTGGCGTGCGACCCTGCATCACCTTGCGCTTCATGTCTTGCGACACCGTGTACACGCGCTCGAAGTGGGGGAGGGCGAGGTTCTTTTCCACCCAGTGGTTCGCCTTGGCGTGCAGGTGCCACGGGCTTTCCCACCATCCATAGGGGCTGCCGACGGCAGCGCAGGGAAAGCGTTTGCGCCCCATGCCCACCAGCACGTTCGAGTGCGTGTCATGCGCGTGGATCAGGTCAATGTCGTATTTGGCGATAAGTTCGCTGATGGCATTGCGCGCGGCGAACCAATTCGTGCGGCTGTTCCAAGGGATGCGTTCCGGCGCAACTCGGTTGCCTTGCCGCTCGACGGATCGGATGAAGTCGGCGTCGCCCGTGCCGGGAGCGTCGTAGGGCACGGTGATGATGTTGAACTCTTCCGGCGGCAAGTGCTGAAGCAGCAGGCGAATGATGGTGTGTGAACCGCCCAGCGCCCATGTGCGAATCAGGTAGAGCACATTGACCGGGCGCTTCACCCGGCTGCATCCACGGTCACCGTGCCGTTCCAGCGTTCCATCAGGTGGAAGGTCTCGGTGTGCTTGAAGCCCTTGGGGCCGGTGACGGTGACTTCATACTCGCCGCCAAACAGGTCCAGCGTGGCCGTGCCGCTGGCGTCCATCGCAGCCTCCGCCCCATCAGAAGTCCACTCCTCCATCAACCCAGTGATGGCCTCGAACACTGGCTTGGGCTTGCCGGTCTTTTCCAGCAGCCCGCCGCTGATTACCGATGGCTTCGCGTCCGTGATGTCCCACCAAGTAATGGAATGCAGCGCAGGCTCGGCAAAGGCCAGCGTGTAGACCAGCGTCGCATAGTCCGCCTGCGTTTGCGGGGTCCACTTTTCGCGCCAGTATCCGGAATACCAATCCTCGCCATAGCTGGACGGGAACGACAACTCGGTGATGTGGATGCTGCGCCCAAAGCGGGTGTATTGCAGCAGCGTATCGAGCAAGTGCGATGGTGTATACGCCGGGCCTTGGGCATTGGCCCAATCCGCGTTCAGGTGAAAGCCGGGGTAGCATTGCAGGCCGACAATGTCGATGTCGTTCAGCGTGCCAGCGGCCTGCGCCTCGGATAGGAATTCCGAGTACGTCTGCGGGAAATCGTCCGTCGGTGTGCCGTCCAGGTTGTGGAGCCAATACTTGCCGCCATAGCTGAACTCGTGCGGGCTGTTCACCAGCGATGGTTTGCCCTTGGCCACAATGTTGGTCGCCGCGCCGGACACCAGCGCCTTCATGTCGTCGCGAGGTAGCTTGGGCACGTTGGTGTTGGCGGGTTCGTTCATCGCTTCCCATACGTCAATGACGGGATCAATCGTGTCCAGCAAGGCATCCTGGTGCGCCAGCGCCTGCTGCTTCAATTCGTCGTGGCTGAGGCCCTTGGCGAACTCTGGCATCAGGCCATAGTCCTGCATCCATACCACGCCATGCGCCTTGATGCGATAGCCCAGCTTGTCCAACGCGCCCAGCCCAAAGGTGCTGTCTATTGCACCCTTATTCAACTGCGGGTTCTGCGTCCAGTTCCAAGCGGGCAACACCGTTGCAAAATCAAAGCCCGCCTTGCGCGCGGCCTCATAGGCCTTGGCGTTGTAGGGGCTGCCCTCATAGGCGCCGAACCAGAAGTCGCGGCTGATCTGCTTTACGCTTACCTTGTACTCGCCGCCTGCTATTGCGCCGGTGACCTGCACGGTCAGCTTTCCCTTGCGCACTTCGGGTATGGCTGCCTTGGCCCGCGCCAGTTCGAGTTCATCGCGCAGGCGAAGTGCATCGGCCAGAATGGCGTCGGCTTCGGCGGCAGCGGCCCTCTGTTCTTCGGGGAGTTTGTTCATGCGCTCGGTCAGCGCGTCGATGCGGTCGCTGCCAGTGGCGTAACCCGATCTGCGTTCCTCCAGCTTCGCCACGGCGGACTTGGCCAGTTCGACGTTCACGTTCAGCTTCAGCACGTCTCCCGCCTGGGGGAGCATATAGCCCTTGCCGCCGTTATCCATCTTCAGTTGAAGCTTGCCGTAGCTTAGCGTGGGCCAGAACATGATGGACAGGGCGATGGGCTTGCCCGGCTCGACGACCACCGCAGGTCGGGTGCTGCGGTCCTGCGCATCAGTCACCTCAGAAATCCCCACCTCGATTACCTTTGCGGGAACGGCTTCGTCTTGCAGGTTGGTGGCATAAAGGAACTGGCCGCCATACTTTCCCAAAGTTTCGTATAGCTTGTAATCGAAAAACTTTCCCTGGGGGGTATATCCAGCGAGCACGAGCGTTGCGGCATCGGGCAGGGTGATATCGATACTGGTTTCCCCGGCGTATTTGTATTGGCGCGGCTGGTGGAAGCGGGCTTCTTCGCCGGACGGGGAGACGTGTGTGGCCGGGTTGACGTAGAGGTAGCCGTCCTTGGCTTCGGTGTCAAACGAGAAGGCACCATCGGGGGCGGTCACGGTGTTGGCCACGGATGCAAAGCCGGGGTTAAGGAGCGCTACGAAGCATTTGTCCAGCGGTTTTCCATCTGTGCTGGATACTTTGCCACTGACCGTTGCGCCCTGCGCCGCAGTGCAAAGCAGCGCAACTACGCTGGAGAAGAACAGCGCCGAGAATCGCATGGGCAGCCCGCCTACTTTTTGCCCTCGATCTGGGGCGTGAACTTCAGGTCATGCAGCGGCAGGGCCACGGCGGCGGCGGCGACCATCCACCAAATCACCTGGTGGAGCGCGTGCAAGAAGACGCCGCAAAGCATGAAGCCGATCAGGCTGACAATCAGCGCACTGGCCAAGGCCTGCCCGCGCGTGTCGCCCTCTTCCTTGAAGCGCTTTTCCTTGCGTAGCAATTCCCGCAGCATGTAGACGTAGAAAATGGCGAAGAAGGTGAAGCCCACCATGCCGCTCTCTGCGGCAAGCTGAAGGTACATATTGTGCGTGCCGATGAAGATGGGCTGCCAATTCATGTGGTCGACCATCAGCTTCATCATGCCAGCGGTCTCGTTGCGCTCGCGCACAAACTCGATGCCGAAGCCACCCGAGCCGAGGCCGAGGATGGGATTCTTGGCGGCATACTCAAGGGCGGCGGCTTGAAGGTCCATACGGCTTTCGACCGAGCGCGACTGCGTGTACTGCTTGGGGCTGAGCACGCGTTCCTTGTAGGCCTGGGGGAGCAGGGTCCAAGCGATGACCAAGGCAAACAGGAATCCGAAGAAGCGCAGGGGGGAGACGTTTACGGTGCGGCGTGCCAGCATCAGGAAGACGAGCACCGCGCCAATAACCAAGCCCGAACGGGTGAAGGTGAGGATTAGCGCAACCACCTGCACGGCCATGGCAAGCACTACGAAGGTCTTTACCATCGTGCTCCTGCTGACGGTGAACCAGTAGATGTTGAGGGGAAGCACCAGCAGGATGAACAGGGCCAGCCAGTTCGAGTGGCCCACGCGGCCCGACACGCGCACGGCGGCCTCGCCCGTCAGCGATTCCTGATCCACATAGGCACCGTCAGCGCCGCTGCCGCTTACGCCAGCGATGGCCTGGGCGGTGTCTTCCACTTGCAGGCTAGGCATCACATACTGCGCCACGGCGGAAAGGGCCATGATGAAGCCTGACACGAGGATGACGATAACGTACCAGTGCATATTCTTGCTGGTGTTCAGCGTATTGACTGCAAGAATGAAAAGTGCAAAGCGTGTGAACATGCGCACCCACTGGGGGAACTGGTCCGACATTTCGGCGGCGAGAATCACCCCCGCCAGTGACCACACCATGAACGCGGTGAGGGCGAGTACGGCGCCGTTGTAGCGCACGGGGGTTCTGCTGAAGGTCACGTTGAGCAGCCACGCACCCATCGCGGCAGCACCCGCCAACTGGGCAATGGTGACGAAGAAGGCTCCCTCTTCCACCTTGCCGAGTACGCCGGAAGAGCCTTGCAGAATGAGCATGGCGACGGTGGCATACATGCCAAGCACGGGATAACGCACGAATACGCCAAAAAACAGTAAGGCGGCCAAGCCCGCCAGGGCATAGAGTCCGCCGCCAACGATGCTCGCCCCAAGCGCTATGGCAAGCACCGGCAACAGCCAGATGCCCAAGCTGTTATTTGATGATGGCGAGGCCAGCGTTCCAGAACTCATGCCGTATCCCCATGGCTTCCGACTACGGGATTATTCCCTGCCAAGGCAGCCGCAACCACCTCGGACTTTCTTCGCACAATCTCCTCCCACGAATACTGCCGCGCCACGGCTTGCCGTTGCGCGCGCCTGGGTGCGCCGTCCTCCCGAACCGCTGCATCCAGCGCGTCTGCAAATTCGCGCACGTCACCCGCAATATAAACCACTTCGCCGAAGGCCTTCACCGAAGTCATCGGCGTGCTGACCACAGGCTTCT
>JBIKMR010000300.1:0-5143 GCA_044359155.1 Candidatus Hydrogenedentales bacterium
AAGGTCAGGAAGAGCACATTGTCCCGATGTCGCTGCTCCCAAAAACCGTGCAGGTGTTCAGACCAGGAACCCAGCAGGCTCTCACCCGTCAGAAAATGTTCCATCCAGATAGGCACCGGGGGCATCAGTGGCCCAAGCAGCACGGAGCGAAAGAAGTAATACCCGGAGACGACAACATCCTTGGGATCACGCACAACGCTGATATACTTGGCCTCGGGCGTATAGGGAACGCACTTCGATGGCAGGTGCGTCTTGATCACCCGCATCCCCGTGGGCGCAGCCAGGCGCGGGGTGGGGTCCGTCAATGCAACGGAATAGCCGGGGGCCAGTTCGTCGGGCCAAGTCACCACGTCGTGGATGTGTTCATACTCGGCCTGCCCAAGGTGGGCGATCTGCAACGCCACCTGAAGCGTCCAGTTGGTTCCGCTCTTCCCGTAGCTGCACACAACGACATCGTGGGCGTCAGGCTGGTAGTCCTTGAAGTTCTTGCCCATGGTGCGCGTCAACTCAAACTGCTTGCCCACCGAGTGAAAAAAAGGAAATCCCCACCGGGTTGGATAGAGCACACAGAGCACGGGCCGGAGAAAGCCATGCGCAATCACAAGCATGGGGTAACGAACCAAGGGAGATATCTTGCGGCGATTCAAGGCATTGCCTCCAACAAGCAAGGGCAAAGTATAGCTACCGCCAAATCCCCGATGCGATTCGGTCGTGCCCCGCCAAGTCTTTGGCAATCGCCACGTCTACAAATCCCCGACTCGACAGGATTTCACGCAGCGCGGGGCCTTGCTCTTCGCCCGTCTCCAAGGCCAGCAGCCCGCCGGGGCGCAGCCAGTTGGGCGCTTCCTGCACAATCCTGCGGATGCAGTCCAAGCCATCCGCCCCAGACAACAACGCAAGCGGGTCTTCGTGACGGGTAATCACTTCCGACAAAGTCCCCCACTCCGCATCCTGCACGTAAGGCGGGTTCGCCACGATGATGTCGAAGGGAGCAGCCTCGCCGGGCAGCGCGGCAAACAGGTCTCCCTCAAACACTTCCATTGTTGCATCATGCCGCTGCACATTCTCCCGCGCCAGCGCCACGGCCTCGGGGTTCAGGTCCACCGCCCACACGCCGGACTGCGGAAGATTCTTGGCAATGGCAATGCCCACGCATCCGGTACCAGTACAGAGGTCCAAGACACGCAGCGCAGTCTGATTCTCCGCAAACTTCAGCGCGGCTTCCACCAGGTGCTCCGTCTCTGGGCGCGGCACCAGGATGGGCGCGCGACAGGCCAGCTTCAGTGAGAAGAATTCCCACTCGCCAAGAATGTAGGCAATGGGCTCGAAGTTGATGCGGCGTTCTAATAGCGGCTCGAACCCGCAGTCGCCATAAGGTTCGCGCAGTTCCGCTAGCAGTTTCGCGCGAGTCAGTCCCAGCGCGTGGGACAACAGGATTTCCGCATCGAGTCGAGGAGTGTCGGACACGGAAGCCAAGGCTTGGGCCGCATCGCGCAGCCGCTCGCCCAGCGTCCTCATCAGGTTTCCGTTGCTTCCAGCTTGGCGGCGCGGTCCGCTGCCGACAGGGCGTCGATGATCTCGTTCAGCCCCGCACCGCCTTCCATTACACGGTCAAGGCTGTACAGCGTCACGTTCACGCGGTGATCAGTCATGCGGTTTTGCGGAAAGTTGTACGTGCGAATTCGCTCGCTGCGGTCGCCGCTGCCCACTTGCGAGCGCCGGTCTTCCGAACGGGCCGACGCTTCTTCCTGCATCTTCGCCTCAAGCAGGCGAGACCGCAACACCTTTAAGGCCTGCGCCTTGTTCTTGTGCTGCGACTTCTCATCCTGGCAGGTGACTACCAGGCCCGTGGGCAAGTGGGTAATGCGCACGGCGGAGTCCGTCGTGTTCACGCTCTGGCCGCCTGGGCCGGTCGAGCGGTACACGTCGATCTGCAATTCGTTCGCGTTGATTTCGATATCGACTTCTTCCGCCTCGGGCAACACGGCAACCGTAACGGCGGAGGTATGCACGCGTCCCTGTGTTTCCGTATCGGGCACGCGCTGCACCCGGTGAACGCCCCCCTCCCACTTCATCTTGCTATACACCCGCTCGCCGGTGACCTGGAAGGTGACTTCCTTGTAGCCGCCGAGATCGGTGGGGTTCGAGTTCATCACCTCGATGCGCCAGCTTTGCGTTTCCGCAAAGCGCGAGTACATGCGGAAGAGGTCCGCCACGAACAGGCCAGCCTCGTCGCCGCCCGTGCCCGCACGGATTTCCATGATCGTGTTCTTGTCGTCGTTCGGGTCTTTGGGGACCAGCAGGTACTTGATGTCCTGCTCAAGCTGCTCAATCGAGGCGCGCAGGCTGTCACGTTCTTCCGTGGCCCAAGCGCAAAGCTCCTCGTCGCTCTCCTCCTTCAACACCTGCTCCGCCTGCGAAAGCTGCTCCTCGTATTGCTCATACAACGAAAAGCTCCGGACGAGGTCTTCCATCGCCCGGAACTTCTTTGCATGATCACGGTAGATATCAGGGTCCGACGCCACTTCTTGGGTGGCCATCGCATCCTTCAGTCGTTGGGCTTCCGCCGCGATGGAGCGCAGCTTATCCTTGATAGCAGCGTCCATCACGATAGATTACTGGCCAGCCTTGACTGTGCGCCCGTACTTCTTCTGGAAGCGCTCGACACGGCCTTCTGTGTCCACAAAGCGCTGCTGGCCCGTGTAGAAGGGGTGCGAGTGGCTGGAAATATCCACGGTGTACAACGGATATTCTGTGCCCTCGAAGGTGGTCTTCTTCTCGGTGCGCACAGTCGAGCGCACCAGCCACATCTTCTCGGTGCCCACGTCCTTGAAAACGACGGGACGGTAATTATCGGGGTGAATGCCCTGCTTCATGATAGTCTACTCCTCGACGCCCTTGCCGGGCTTACGTACAAACCGCCCACCCAACGGGCAGGCGGTGCTATTCGGAAAGCAAAGTATAGCAAACGTTTGCGGTACTGTGCAAACTGCAATCCCCCGCTCCCAATACAGGAGCGCGGGACTGCGAATGTACCACATAATTCAGTTTCCAGCCCCTACTTCGCCTCATTCGCCAGCCACCATTGCAGCAGGCTGCGGAGCGCCTCCGGCTCATTCGTTGGCGTGGGCCTGCCAAACACGTCAGCCGTGTTGATACCGTGGCAGTTGTTGCAGGTGCGAATCTCGCCTGCCTTAAAGGTCAGCCAGTAGCGCTCGCGCACGGCGGGGGTGCCGTCGGCCTCGGTGGTCTGCCACGACAAAGCCCGGCCCGCTGGCACGAAGGCGGCCATGGAGCCGTCGTCGCCTAGGCGCACCGAAGACTCCGGCGCGCCTGCATCGGTGGGGTTGTCGAAGGAATCCATGGGGCGGGCCAGCACGCGACGACCGGGGCGGGTGTAGCCACGCAGTTGCTTGCCCTCGAAGAACTGCATGTAACCGATCTCCTTCGGGGTGCTGCCCTCTTCGGCGCTCACGTGGTCGCTCCACGCCACCTTGAGGTTGATGTCCTGCTGCTCGTCGGCGCGCATGGTCACATCGCGGCTGACAATCAGCGCAAGGCTGTTCTCTTCTAGGTATTCTTTGAGCTCGGCCACGCCCGCGCTGCCGCCCAGCTCTTCCTCCAACACGCCCTGCTCGATGGCGGGGACTTCTTCGATGGGGACATTCGGCGGTGCGGCGTGGGTGCGAACTTCGACCGCCTGCAACTCCCACATCGGGCCGTTGTAGGAGACGGTGCGGTACATGCCGTTGTCGAAGTAGGTGACCGACTTGACGATGGGCGACACCAAACGCGCACCCGGCACGAGGTATCCACCGGTGCCCGGCACCAACTGCCGGATAGCGAAATTGTAGCGGCTGCTGTGTTCAAAGGGGGCGGGGTAGGGCGGGTTGTTCACCGTCTGGTCGTCGGCCTTGGTGCTACTGCTGTGCGAGGCCCAAAGGGTGCCATCGGCCAGGGCGACGGGATCGCGGAACATGCCCACGTGCTCGGGCGGCGCGGTCTCGTTGTCGCCCACATAGCTGGCGGTTTCGGGGTGGGTGTGGAAGACCGGCTTGATGACGTCGGCGTTGCGCCCGGGCGGGGCATAGAGCGAGACGATCTGCCCTGCCGCATGGGTGCCAAACTCAGGGCAATGCACGCCGTAGTAGCGCCCCGGTTCAACCGGGCTCTCGCAGAGTTGCAGCATGATGTCCAGAGACTCTTCGTTGCCGGTGTATTCAAGATAGGTGCGCGCAGGTGCAACGTACCCTGCCAACTCGTGCCGCCCAAGGTGATTCAGAATCTCGAGCCCCTCGCCGTGTTGCGACATCATCCACGGGAAGAAGTGGTTCAGCGTATGGCTCTGCTCGGTGGGCAGCATGTTGTCCCAGATGGGGTCCGCCGTCTCGGGGTCGCCGGGACCATGCAGGCCACGCTGTTCGGGGAAAACTTCGTCGCCGGGGTCCAGTGCATGGTAAGCATCGCTCTCTTCGCTCTCGTAAGTGAAGGAGTTGTAGCTCAGGTCTTCGCCGCGAATGATGTTGTAGATATCCGCGTCGGCCTGCTGGTCGCGCTGCAGGTGATCCCACCGAGTGAATATCACACGGCCATAGCTGTCGATGAACGGCGAGAAATCGCCCGAGGGGCTGTGGTCCAGGATGTGCAAGTTGCTGCCGTTGCGGGCCATGCTCCACAGCCCACTCACCGTGTCGGCGGATTCGTACTCGTCGCGCTGCGGATACAGCCTGCGGTCGCCGTTGCGGGGGCGATCGCTGGTAAACAAGATGCGGCCATCGCTTGCATAGACCGGGGTCACGTTGTTGTAGTCGGCGGGCTGCGGCAGCTTGGTGATCACCGCCGTCTCGTCCTGCCCAATGCCGGTTATCTCGTACATCTGGAAATAGACGGGGGTGTAGTCATCCTGCGTGGTGCCGCCGATGACCATGCTGAAGAGTGCCTTGGTGCCCGTCCAATGGGGATACGGATCGCGCACGGCGATGTTCTGCCCCGGCTGCGTTCCGTAGCCCAGTTCCGCCGTCAAGTTGCGCAAGGTGTCGTCGGCATAGCGTATGTAGAGATCTCCACCGCGCGGGGCGCTTTCGGTGTTGGCCTTGTGGGTGCCAAAGGTGGACATGATGTTTGCAAAGTCGTCGCCAAAGGG
>JBIKMR010000299.1:0-5143 GCA_044359155.1 Candidatus Hydrogenedentales bacterium
AACTGTCCATTGTTCATTATCCGATGTGCCATTGATTCCCCCCGCCAGAATTGACTATCCTTCCCATTCCCCCTTTCCTCAACCAAGGGAACAAACTGCCATGAACGCAAAGCGCCTGCTGCTGGCTGCCGCCCTGATTCCCGGCCTTGCCGGAATTACTGGTTGCGAGACCATGCCCTTCCAGAAGAAGGACAACTCCGTCCCCGGAGTCGAGTCCGACGGCTCCTCTGCATCCATCATCCAGGGTTCCGAACCCATGGAGCCGCTCGACCCAATCGCCACGGGCCTGCCCCTAGCCACCACCCAGCGCTTCCCCGATCTTCCCCTGCCATTGGGCGTAAAGGAAGACCTCGACCGCACCTACGTGTTCGAGTCCAGCGGCTTCCGCGTGGGCCGCATGGTTTACAACACCCGTGATGCCGTGGCCGACGTGGCCCAGTTCTACATTCGCGAATGCCCCATTGCCGACTGGAAGCTGAACAGCGCCGTGCAGGCCGAGGGCGTGCAGTTGCAGTTCCTCAAGGGCGGCGAAAAGCTGGACGTGAATGTGCGCGGCGGAAGCGTGAGCAAAGGCACCGAACTGATTCTGCACCTTACGCCCTCCGAGGGCGCATCGGCCCCCCTGTAAAATAGGGCCAATAAACACACGACAGCAACAGCGGCCCAAGGGCTGCACGCGAGGATGGATTCATGGCGGAGCGACAGACACTCGATATACGCAACCCCGGACCCGACCTGCCCGCATGGGCAGAGCCAGCACGCGGCATAGGCCAGTCCATACTGGCCAACCCCCTGCCCGTAGTGATTGGCATTGCCGTGGTGCTTGTATGCCTTGCAGCAGGCGGCGCCATTCAACTGAGCCGCATGGCCGCCGAGGCCGACGCTGCCACCGCCTATGCCAATGCCGTTTTTGAAGAAGATGAGGAAGCGCGCTACACCGCCCTCGAGACCGCATCGAAATACGACAGCCCCTGGGGCGTCGAGGCGCTTTACTTGCTGGGTGAAGAAGCCATTGCGAAATCGGAATGGGACAAGGCCCGCACCGCCTTCGAGCAGGTCGTGTCCAACCATGCCGATTCTCCCCTTGCACCCCGCGCCGCAGAAGGCCTGGCCTTTATTGACGAGGCCAACGGCGCCTACGAGCAGGCGCTTGAGGGATACCGCAAGGTGGCCGCAAACTGGCCCGATTCCTTTGCGGGGCGTTGCCAGCCCTACAACATTGCGCGCGTGCTCGAAACCCTCGGCCAGATGCGCGATGCTGTCGCTTCCTACAAGAATCAGGCTGTGGTATTCAAGGATTCCAAGATAGCCGAGGAAGCCAATACCGCGCTGGACCGCCTGCGCATTTCGCACCCCGATCTGTTTGCAGACGAAGCCGCTGCCGAGGCCGCCCCCGTGGTTGATGGCGCTGCCGCACCGGCAACCGAAGCCGCCTCCGCAGAGGCTGCACCCGCAACCACCGAGCCTGCCGCTGCAAGCGAAGCGCCTGCCCCCGCAGCAGACGCCGCCGCACCCGTAGCCGAAACTCCCGCTGCCGAGCCCGCGCCCGCAGCCGCACAATAGAATTCTCTTGACGGAAACCACAGGCTCCCATATAATGCTGCTGTTCACTAGGAATGGTAGAACGCGTGGGGGCAGGGAGCTTCCGCGTCTTGAAGCCCGCTTTAGGGCAAATGGGGAAGCCTTCTTGGCTAGACAGTACGAAGTATACGGCGCTCTTTCGCGCATTCCGCATTACGGCGGCAGCGCGTAAAACAATCATCATCAACGCTGCGCGGGTCGCTTTGCAGGAGGCCAGCGCAACACCACCAATGTTTAGGCTTGAATCCGAAGGTAAGTTCCGGCAAGATGTCGCTTCACGGCGGCTTCCGTCGGAAGTGTAGGGATAGCAGGGGTGGCGCTGTTCGCAGCGCCTGAACAGCTCGAACATAGTTGACGCGGGAGCGTCCAGCAAGTAGGGAGAGTGCTCGAATGAATATGGCAACGCTTGGTCTGAAAGACAGGAAATTGGGGGGCCTCGTCAAGCTGGCAGGCGTCGCTCTGTCCGGGGCTGTGCTCCTGGGCGGTTCGGCCTTCGCCCAGGTGGAACTGGACATCAGCGTTGATGCGCCAGACACCTACCCCGCAGAAGGTGGCACCGTGGCATTCACGTTTACCGTGGAACGCACCGATGTGAACGCCGACCCCGACAGTGACGTGACCGCCGTGGGTGCGGAAATTGTGCTGCCGACCGGTTGGAAGCTGGAGCGCGACATCGACTCCACCTGCGACGCAACCATCAGCGACAACCAGACTGTCGGCGTGAACTCCACCATTCAGGTGAAGGGCGCCGACAACGTGACCCCCATCGGCGCGCCGCCGAACGAGGTTTGCCCGCCCATCCCCGCGACCGGCGACACGCTGGAAGTGTTCTGGATTCCCGAGGGCGGCGGTGGCGACACCCCCCTTCCCGTGGCATTCCCGCTGGAAGTCAGCCTGACCGTCACCGTGCCCTCCAGCACGACCGGCACGCAGAACATCGGCGCAACCGTCAAGTACCGCGTGCTTGAAGGTGGCGAAGAAACCGGCACCGGCGGCGACACGATTGATGAATCCGTTGTTGTTGGTTGCACGAACCCCGGCGACGGCGACGGCAACGCCACCGTGGACGTGGACGACGTGCAGGCCATCTTCGACTTCATCATCGCCGTGCGCCCCGACATTGACGATGACTGCGCCGACTTCTGCGACGACAGCGTCGTTGACGTGAGCGACGTGCAGGGTATCTTCAACTCCATCATCCAGCTTCCGAATCCTTGCGCTGGTTAACCCCAAGCAAGTTCCAGCGTTTTTTGTAAATTTTGTGAGAGTCCAAACAGGAGGAGAGTGTCGAAATGCTCCTTAAGAAGAAAATGAACATGCTAGCTCGAATATCTGGCGCTTGTGCGCTGGCTCTGGCAGCACTTGCCTTCACAGGCACCGCCCAGGCGCAGTTGACGCTTTCGGTCGGAAGTGCCAGCAACCCGGGGTGCGATACCACGGTGTTGGAAATCCCGTTGACCGTAGACAATGCCACGAATCTGGGCGGCTTTCAGGGCGACCTCGTTTATAACGCGGCCAACCTGAACTTCCTCGGCTTCGTGAAGGGCGATGACATTGCCGATTGGGGCCTTGCCAGTGCCAACCAAGTTCCCGATGGCACCATCAAGTTTGCGGCTTCGCGCCTTACCGGCACGGCAGTAACGGGCAGCGACCTGCTGCTCGGAACGTTCCGTTTCGAGTGCGACGGCGCAGCTTGCCCGAGCCTGACGGCGCTCACGTTGCAGAATCTGGGCGGACCCGTGGCAGCTGCCACGGTCGTCAACGGCCAGATCACCTGCGGTGAGTTCCCCACGATTCGTGCGGAACAGGCGACCGGCGGTTGCCCCGGCAGCACGATCGAAGTTTCGATCTTCGCCGACAACGTGACCACACCCATCGGCGGCTTCCAGTTCGACCTCGTGTTCCCGAATGACTCGCTGGACTATCCGACCGGCGGCGTCACCAAGGGTACGGACACGGCGGGATGGGGCCTCGTAAGCGGCAACCAGCCTGACGCAAATGTGGGCGTGATCAAGATTGCGGGCTCGCGCCTGACCGGTACCACCATCAGTGGTGATGTCGAGTTGTGCCGCGTGGCCTTCACTTGTCAGCAGTGCCCGAGCACCTCCGCCCTCACGTTTGCCGCACTAGGCGGTCCGGTGGCTTCCTTCCAGACCACACCAGGTTCGGTTACCTGCGTAGACAATCAGCCGCCCGTGGCTGATGCCCTTGCCTCCCTGACAGTGAACCTCTCCTCTGGCAGCATTGCTGCGGCCCAGTTGGATGAGGCCAGCTCGGACCCGGATAGCGACCCGCTCACCTTCTTGGTGAATGGCAACGCTACCTACGCCCTCACCTGCGCGGATGTTGCGGCCAGCCCCATTACCCTCACCCTCGAAGTGTCCGATGGCTCCGCCACCGATACCGACACGACGCAAGTGACGGTAGTTGACGACATCGACCCGACGCTGGTTACGCAAAACATTACCGCCACGCTTGGTTCCAACGGCAGCGTCACCATTGACGCTTCTGACCTCGCGGCTGCGGGCACCCAGGACAACTGCGGTGGGCTGGTCAGCATTGGCGCGACCCAGACCACCTTCGGCTGCAACAACGTGGGTGCAAACACGGTCACCGTTATCGCAACGGATGAAGCCGGCAACATATCGCAGGCCTCTGCCACGGTGACGATCAACGACAATACCGCCCCGAACGCTGCTGCGCAGAACATCTCGATTCAGCTGAACGCAGCGGGCACCGCTACGATCACGGCAGCGCAGATCGATGGTGGCAGCTCGGACAACTGCTCGATTGCTAGCCGCTCGGCCTCGCAGACCACCTTCGACTGCACCGACCTGGGCGCAAACAACGTGACCCTTACCGTTGTGGACGCGTCGGGCAACAACGATACGGCCGTGGCCGTGGTTACGGTTCTCGACCAGATTGCCCCGAACGCCATCGCGCAGAACATCTCGGTTTCGCTCGACATCTATGGCAACGCAACGATTGAAGCGGCTGACGTGAACAACGCCAGCACCGACAATTGCGGAACGCCGACGGTGACGATTGATATCGACAGCTTCGACTGCACGAACCTTGGCCCGAACAACGTGGTACTGACGGCCACCGATGCTTCGAGCAATGCCGACACCGCCACTGCGGTTGTGACCGTGGTTGACGACCTTGCCCCGACGCTTGACGCCGTGGCTGGCCCGATCACCCTCGCACTCGACGCGACCGGCACTGCCGCGCTTGCGGCTGGCGATGTGTATGAGTCTGCCACCGACAACTGCGGCATTGAGTTGAGCAGCCTGTCCCTGAGCCAGACGACCTTCAATTGCGCCGACCTTGGCTCGAACACGGTCACGCTCACGGTTGCCGATGCCAGCAACAACACCGCCACCGACACGGTGGAAGTGATTGTGGTTGACACCACTGCCCCGACTGCCATCGCGCAGGACATCACCGTCCAGCTTGATTCCAGCGGCAACGTGACCATCAACGCCAGTGACGTGGACAATGGCAGCAGCGACAACTGCACGTTGAACCTCAGCCTTGACGTCTTCTCCTTCACCTGCGCCAA
>JBIKMR010000301.1:0-5106 GCA_044359155.1 Candidatus Hydrogenedentales bacterium
GAAGTGGCGGGCCACCGGCAGCACGCATGTGTCGAGCAGCGTCCCCCGCGCAGAGGCTTCCGGGTAGGCAAACTCGGGCGGCAGGGACACGGCCATGTAGAGCGCGTTGAAGCGCGTCATCCAGTGCTCTAGAAAGCGTCGCACCTCCGCCTGGGTCTTTGAGCCCAGCCCCGGTTCCACATCATAGCCCCAGCCCTGTAGGCGCGCGCAGGCGTTCGGCCAATCGTTCAACAGGGGGTCGATACGCAGCACGCCATGAAAGCGCCCACCGCTTTCGTAGCCCGCGTCCCACACGGGGCGCTCGATGTCGTCGAAGGGATCGTTGGTCATCACGGCGGAAGCTACATTCGCCCGCGCAAATACGTGTTCCACATGGCTTGCCGGGTCTTGCTCTGCAAACCACGCGCGGTAGCCCGCAAGGTCGCGCGCCGCCACGTCCAGCCCCAGCGCGTCGAGCGCCGAGAGCACCCCACGGCACGCTTCGCTCACGGGGGCGTTTTCGATGAACAGGGTGCGCCAGATCACATCGGCCTGCCTACGCTTGTCCAGCGCCCAGAAGTGTTCGTAGGGCATGGGCGACAGCCGGAAGAACTCGGCGATCAGGTAGTGGTAGGTGAGCAGATCATCCACACCCCACAACAACAGCCGCTCGAACGCGGGCGCATAGAGGTGGGTGTGCATGTCGGTGATGGGCGTCTCCGCCACCACGCGCCGCACCGTGTCGGCCAAGGCCGCATCGTCGCTCCCAGAAAAAACCATGCCGCCCCCAGAAAAAACAATGCCGCCCGAATTGTCGAACCCAGGCGGCATCGTCATGGTCTCCTAAAGACTATCGGCGCGCGTCAGTCAATCTCATCCGGGTACAGGTCCGGCGTCACCTTCACTGGCGTCGAGAACCCGTAGGGAATATCGAGCGCGGGATCCGGGCCGGGGAAGGTGGCCTGCACGAACCACGCCGTCCACCCTTGCGCGGGAGTGGGCAGCGTAACCACATAGCGGTTGTTCGCGCCGGTCACCACGCTCGACTTCCAGTTCGGGCCGAAAGTCTCCAGTCGGAAATCGCGCGCGGTCTGGTTGGTGGCTTGCCAAAGCGTGATGCTTGTCGGCGTGCGGCTGGTTTCCACAATCACCGTCCGATTGTCGAGGAACTGATAATCGAATGCCGGGCGCGTAACCCCGCGCACAAAGCCGATGTACCACGCGAAGATGCTGTTTACCGTGCCCTCGTCCAGACGAAGCAGCGCGCCCGAGGTCAGGCCGTGGTCCGTGTTCGGCGCAAAGTAAATCTCGTTGTCGCCCGGCAACTGGTCCAGGTAGAACTCCGAGGAGTCTGGCAGGAAGAACTGATCGCCCGTCGAGTTCGCAATGAACTTGGGCATTTCGAGCGCGTCGATATACGACAGCGGATCCACGATGCCCAGCAGCGACTGTCCCTGCGGCGTGCCCAAGCGGTCGAACACGTCCTCTTCCACGTAGTCGTCTAGGGCGCTGGAGTAGAACCCATACGAGCGCAAGTGGTGGGCCATCTGCGCGTCGAGGTTCAGCACATCGGCCACGATGGGGATGATGCCGCGCACGCGCTCGTCCGATGCTGCCGTGAGCCAGGTGGTCCAGCCGCGCTTGGATGCGCCGCCCACCACGAACCCGCGAATCACAATCGAGTTGTTGCCCGAGGCAAGGAATTCCTGAATCGTGTCCATCGCCCGCACGGCGGCGCGCGTCATCGGCAACAACACCGGCCAGGTCTTGTCCGGTGCTCCGTTTTCAAACGCGGTCAGATATTCGCCATAGCTCTTCGCAAGGATGGCGTCTTCGCTGCGCGTTGCGCTCTCGCCCACAAAGGTCAGTGGCTGGTTCGGCACCGTGGCTAACACGGCCACCACCGAGCGGGCGTCCTCGGCAAGCTGCGCCAGAATAACCAGCTCCGTCTCGGGCAGGCTGTTCACGTCGCCGCCGGTGATGAACAGCAGCGCCGTGTCGGTAAGCACCGTCGGCGGCACAATCACGCCCAGCTGGTGTTCCCACACGCCACCGCTCACGTCGTTTGCCCCGCGCCATGCGCCCGTGCGCAACGTAATCTGGTTCAACAACGAGGTTGACCCAGGCACCGTGGCAACGTTGACCAGGTCCCAGGAATAATCGCCCTGGCACACGTCCAAGTATTCCGGCAGAACCTGTGACTCCGGCCCAAGCAACGCCGAAAGCGCGGTTGCGGTTATCGTAACGTCGGCGGAGGATTGCAGGTTGGTGTTACTCACCAGCAGCACGATCTGGTCCGCGCAGTTCTCGGTTTCGTTGAACCCGCTCAGGGTAATGGTGTCTTCGTCCTCGCCCAGTTCCACGCCCAGCTCACCGGGTCGGAACGCCGTGACCACCACCGAGTTGCCCTTGCCGTCCACGGGCCATGCGCCCGCGTTAAACTCAAGCGACACGTCGGTGCTGATGGGGTTCACATCGAGCACCAGCACCCGGCTGGTAAGTGGCGGAATATCGGCAAGCACGCTTGCGGTCGAGGTATTGATTAGGTCTGCCGGCGCCACGAAGGCGCGCTCGACGGTGCCCGATGCCGCCAGCTTGGAGGGGTCAAACTCCAGGGGTGCCAAGTCTCCCTGCGATGGGCGGATGACCGCTTCCGCATTGCGCTCGAACACTTGGTCGATGGCGAATTCCTTGTACGCCTCCGTCAGCGACACCCCGAGGTTATTCGTCATTGAGGTATCAATCGCGTCGGCTGCCGCCACAAGCGCACCATCAAACGTGAGCAGCGGTTGGGTGGCACGCGCCGTCTCGACGCCGAAGCGCGCGGCCTCGAGTACGCCAAGGTTCGGCGGAACGCTGGCCGTAATGAACTTGAGGGGGTCTTCCGCTGGCGCATAGCGATTACGCACATAGATGAAGAAGTCTTGCCCGGCGGCGGCATAGCCCGCTTCCAGCGTGTTGAACGGCACAAGCAGAGTCTCGTTCAACAACATTCGCTCGTTCTCGCCAAAGGTGCGCGCGCCCTTGTTGTCCAGGGTCTGCGCAATATAAAGCACCGATGCCCGCTCGACACCGTCCAGTGCGCTCACCGTACCGTCCAGCGGCGTGCTCACCTCGAACCGGGGGTTCTCAATGCCGTCAATCACTGCCTCCATCACGCCCTCGGCGAAGGCGTTGCGGAAGGTGAATATCTGCGCAATGTCTTCCTGGCTTGCGTCCGCGCTGAACGTGATTCCGTTGCGGGCGGATATTGCCAGCAGCTGAGCCGGGTCGATCACCAGGTTGCCAAAGAAGGAATCCTGGAACGTGATGCCATTCACCGAGCTGAAGTTCGTGGGATAGTTCGGGCTCATGTTGAAGAACAGGAACTTGAGCTTGCCGCTGTGCGACACCACGCGCGGCGCGCGCAGGCCCGATGCCGCCAGCGCCGGGTACACCCGCTCGATATCGTCCCCAATGAATTGCAGCGTGGTGTTGCGATCCGTGTTGGTGAAGTTGCGTCGACCGAAGGTGCTCGGGTTCAGCAGGTTGCCCGTGCGCAGGGCACTCAATTGGTTGAGGATGGTCTCAGAATAATAGATGTCGCCTTCCGGCACCCACAGGAAACCGGTGGGAACCTTCTCGCCCTTCAGCGAAGTGGACACCCGCTCCGCCCCCGCCCGATAGCCCACCACATACACCGCCCGCGCGGGCAGGTTGGTGACAGGAACAGCAATCGTGTTGCCCGACACCGTTCCCGGAATCGGCACCGTGCGGCCCGTGTCTTCAAACTGCGCCAGCACAAAGAGGTGGTCGCCGTTGCGATCTTCCTGCGGCACGCTGCCCGCGTTGAACGTCAGCGTAAGCGTAGCAGGCTGCACCACGTTGCCCAATGCCGACGCATACATGCGTGTCTGCTCGGCGGAATGCGTAATCCGAACCGGCGTACCCACCACGCCAATGGCTTCTTCGCCCGGCACGGTGAATGTGACGCCCGCATCGCGGAAGCCGAAGGCCACTTCCTCGTCGAACACGCCCGGAAGCACTGTCACCGCCGCGCCGCCCTGGGACACCGTGCCGCCAGCCGGGCCCACCACGGTATAGCTGGTGTTCTGAACCACGCGGATGAAGTTCTCCCGCGTGAGCGTGCTCTGCCCGTCAGCGCTGGCCACCCGCAGCGTTACCGCATACTCACCCGGAACGGTAAAGGTCTTGATGGGGTTGCGGTCGGAACTCGTGGTGCCATCGCCAAAGTTCCACGCCCAACTGCGAATGGGCGACTGGTACGGCACCGACTCGTCGGAGAAGCGCACCACCAGCGGCGGCGCGCCCTCGCGGCGGTCCGCATTGAAAGCAGCCTGGGGCTGCGTGTTAATCGGCTGTGTCGGGCATCCCGCCATGAACACCGCCGCCAAAGCCACGAGAAGCCCACAAGAGACGCATCTGAGCAATGCCATGAAATCCAGCCTTTCCGTCGCCCCAACCCACGGGAAGGTTGCCAGCCCGGTCGGGGGTGCCCTTCCCGAGGGAAAACCAGCATGCACAAGCAGCGAGACAAGCAGTCCCCACCGCTTGGCGATGTTTCCCCAGCGTGGACCACAGTGTGCGCGAACGGCCCACAAAAGTCAACTGTTTACCTTGCCCCAAACCACCCCCGCCACCCCGCAAACAAAGCCATTTGAACCGCTTGCGCATAATTCACCCCACCCAAGCTGGACACCCCCGCGCGCAATTTGCTACCTTTCCACCCAGCGCACCGCCCTAATCCCTTTTCCTGCCTTGGTGAGAATTGCGGCCAGAGGAAACGCGGGCTGCGATAGCCCGGCGATGCGCATATCCGCGTGAATAATGCATGTAAGCAATTGTGGTTTATACACTTACCCTCGGAATCCATCCCATGGCTCTCTTTGAAGAACTCCAGTGGCGCGGCCTTCTGCACCAAGCCACCCACGAAGACCTTGCCAAGCGCCTCGAATCCGAGACCTTTACCTTATACTGCGGCTTTGACCCCACCGCCGACAGCCTGCACATTGGCAGCCTGCTGCCCATCATCGGGCTGATGCACTTTCAGCGCGCAGGCCACCGCCCCATCGCCCTCGTCGGCGGGGGCACTGGACTAATTGGCGACCCCAGCGGCAAGAAAGACGA
>JBIKMR010000302.1:0-5105 GCA_044359155.1 Candidatus Hydrogenedentales bacterium
TGCCCAAGCTGTTACGCGAGCCCGAGAAGAGCTGGCAGCCCAGCGACTTCATGCCCGACCTTTCCACGGAAGAAGGCTTCGAGGAAGTGCGCACGCTGCAAGCCGAAGCCAAGCGCCTGGGTGAAGACACTCTGGTGGCGCTGGTGGGTGACATGATCACCGAAGAAGCGCTGCCCACCTACGCGTCGTGGATATTCCCGCTGGAAGGCGTGGAAACCCAGGGCGAGCCGCGCACGGTTTGGGGACACTGGAACCGGGGATGGTGCGCCGAGGAAAACCGCCACGGCGATCTGCTCAACCGCTACCTGTACCTGAGTGGGCGCGTGAACATGCGCGAGATCGAGCTGACCATTCACAACCTGATCACCGATGGCGGCGACACCCAGACCATGAACGACCCCTACCGCACGTTCATCTACACCAGCTTTCAGGAAATCGCCACGCGCATATCGCACCTGAACGTGGGACAGAAGGCGCGCGAGGCCGGGGCTGGGCAGTTGTTCGACATCTGCAAGCGCATATCCGGCGACGAGAACCGCCACGCCCGCGCCTACAAGTCCTTCATCCAGAAATTCATCGAAGTGGACGCCAGCGAAGTGGTGCTCGCCTTCGAGGACATGATGAAGAAAAAGATCACCATGCCCGCCATGTACATGCGCGAGCGAGGCGAAGCCCTGGGCGACACCTTCGCCAAGTTCGAACGCGTGGCCACGCGCTCCGGCATCTACACCCCCACCGACTACGTCGGCATCATCGAAGACCTGCTCTCGTCCTGGGACATCGAGCACCTCACCAACCTAACGCCCAGCGCGCAAAAAGCGCAGGACTACCTCTGCAACCTGCCCGCACGCTACCGCAAAATCATCGAGCGGTTCCGCGTGAAAGACATCCCCCCAGACACGCGCTTCTCCTGGCTCAACCTCGACGCCAAGTCTACCTTCGTGGCGGAGGTGTAGGGATTTAGCCGAAGCTCGGAACGGACTTGCGCAAGCTAGTTGCGCGTGGCGCCGTTCCCTGTTAGCGTGGTGGGCAACCTGTTCAGGAGGTTCCGCCATGCGTGTCCTAGTTCTTTCACTTCTCCTATTCGCCCTGCTGTTGCCTTTGGCCCATGGGCAGGAAGACGCGCCTGCCGTGGCGGAGGCTGTCGCCAATGCCAGTGCCGATGGACCCGTGGCGGTGCCGGAGGCTTCTGAGTTGGCCATGCAGCGGTATCGCAGCGGCAACGTCCTCTGGGTGGTGAACCAGCTGTGGGGCTTGCTGATTCCGGCGCTCTTTCTGTTCACGGGGTTCAGTGCGCGCATTCGCACGTGGGGCATGGGGGTGGGCAAGTGGTGGTTTGTGGGGGTGGCGCTTTACCTGGTGGTCTTCACGCTGGTGAACTATGTGGTGGACTGGCCGCTGGCGTTTTACCAAGGCTACATCCGCGACCATGCGTATGGCTTGTCCAACCAGTCCTTCCAGAAATGGTTTCAGGACAGCCTCATTAACCTCGGCATAGGCATCGTCATGGGGGTGCTGTTCCTGTGGGTACCGTATCTGCTGCTGAAGAAGAGCCCGCAGCGCTGGTGGCTGTACACCGCGTTGCTCATTCCGCCCTTCCTGTTCTTCCAGATGCTGATCACCCCGGTGTTCATCGATCCCCTCTTCAACACCTTTGGTCCCATGGAGAACAAGGAACTCGAGGCGAAGATACTGGCGCTGGCCGAGCGCGCGGGCATCGAGGGCAGCCGCGTGTATGAAGTGGACAAGAGCGTGGACACCAAGGCGGTGAACGCCTACGTGACCGGGTTCATGAGCACGAAGCGCATCGTGCTGTGGGACACGCTGCTGGCCAAGCTGGACGAGGACGAGGTGCTCTTTGTGATGGGCCACGAGATGGGCCATTACGTGCTGGGGCATGTGGTGCGGTCCATCGCCTTCATCTCGGTGGTGCTGTTGGCCGCGCTCTATGCCATCCACCGCGTGTCTGGGCGGGTGTTGGCAAGGCATGGCAAACGCTTCGGCTTTCACGAACTGTCCGACATCGCGTCGCTGCCGCTCATCCTGTTGATGTTCCAGGTGCTGTCGCTGGTGGCCACGCCACTGATACTCGGGGTGAGTCGACACCACGAGCACGAGGCCGACCGCTTCGGCGTGGAGCTAACCCGCACCAACCACGCCGCCGCGACGGCGTTTGTGAAGCTGCAACAGGAGAACCTCGGCGTGCCATGGCACAACCTGCTCTACAAACTCTGGCGCGACACCCACCCGCCCATTGGCGAGCGCATCACGTTCTTCAACGAATACAAGCCCTGGGAAACTGGCGACCCCGTGGTGTACGAGAAGCACTTTGCGGGGGAGAAGTGAGTTGTCCGAAACCAACGTGGCTACCCCTAAGCGTTCCCTGATTCGTAAGGCGATCGGCTTCCTCGTACGGTCGGCGATTGTGCTGGGCGTGGCGCTGTTGTTCGCGCTGGCGGCGCAGCGGTTTGTGGATTCGACAACCATATTCGCCAGCATCCCCAGCAACTTCCAATGGCAATACCTGCTGGCGGGCATCGGGTTGCTGGCCTTCTCGCTGTGCTTACGCTTTCGCGCGGGCGTGGTGTTGGCGGCGTTGTTCGTGCTGTTCCAGCTTCCGGCGTTCTGGCCTTATTACTTTGGGGGCGAGCCCTGTGCCGAGTCAGCCAATCTGCGCTTGGGCGTGGCCAACGTCTATGGGGCCAACCGGCACTTTCGCCAGTTCGGGGAATGGGTGTCACAGGAGAAGCCCGATGTGCTGCTGCTTCAAGAGACCAACGAGAAGTGGCCGGCGTATTTGGAGGAGTTTAAGACTGACTATCCTCACCACAGGATGATGACAAGCGAGCACTGGGGATTCAATGGAACCACGTTGAGCCGATTCCCAATCGTCGAATACGAAGTGTTATTGCTGCCCGACGATCAGTACCCCGCCCAGCGAGTGGTGATAGAAGTTGGGGAAACGAAAGTAGCGCTTTACAATCTGCATTTGATGTTGACCGGCCCGAGGCGGACGCTGCAGAACGAGTTCTTACGAGAGCGATTGTCACGGGAGCCGTACCCTTGTGTACTTGCTGGCGACTTTAACGCCACCATCTGGGCGGCTGGGCAGCGCGACCTGATTGACCAAACGAAGTTGAGAAATGCCGCCTTTGGATACGGATATCAAAGCACCTGGCCGGGCCGGGTAAAGCCGTTGTTGGCCTTCTTTATGAGTCAACTTAGTGGTCGACCATGGGGTGGCCGCTTCTCAACCGAGGAAAAACTCGCGCCCTACTTCGCCCGCTACTTCGGCATTCCGTTGGACCATGTCTACGTCAGCCCAGAGATCGGCGTGGTGAATTTCGCGCGGGGACCGGGTGTGAACTCCGACCACCTGCCTTTGCTGGTGGACCTGTTTATACCCAACGCGAAGTAAAGTTTTTGCCGAGTGAGAAGTCTTTGCTCTACGCCACAATGCTCTTCATCACTTTCCCGTGAACATCCGTCAGCCTGAAATCCCGCCCGGCGTAGCGATACGTAAACCGTTCATGGTCGAAGCCCAGCAGGTGGAGGATCGTCGCGTGCAGGTCGTGTACTTCCACCAGGTCCTGCTCCGCGCGAAAGCCGAACTCGTCCGTGGCCCCGTGTATCGTGCCGCCCTTGATGCCGCCCCCCGCCATCCACATCGAGAATCCGTAGGGATTGTGGTCGCGGCCCTTCATCGGCTTGCCTGATCCGTCCAGCTCCACGGTGGGCGTGCGGCCAAACTCGCCGCCCCAGATAATCAGCGTATCCTCAAACATGCCGCGCTGTTTCAGGTCCGCAATCAGCGCGGCAATCGGCTGGTCAATCTCTCTCGCCAGCTTCGCGTGAATGTGGATGTCGTCGTGGTTGTCCCAAGGCTGGCCCGCGCCGTGCCACAGCTGCACAAAGCGCACGCCCCGCTCCAGCAGTCGCCGCGCTATCAAGGTCTGCCGCGCGTGCGTGCCCTCGCCATACATCGCGCGGATGTGCGCCGGTTCCTGCTCTATGTCGAAAGCGTCCGCCGCGTCCATCTGCATTCGATACGCCAGCTCGAAGGATTGAATCTGCGCCTCAAGCCGCGCCTCGTTCGCGCGCTGCGCCGCGTGCTCCGTGTTCATGGCGTGCAGCAAATCCAGTTGCTGCCGCTGCTCGGCCCGCGTGGTGTTGCCGTTGCGAATGTTCTCAATCAGCTTCTCGATGCGCGTATGTTCGGAATTGATATAGGTCCCCTGGTGCGCCCCCGGCAGGAAACCCGCCCGCCAGTTCTCCGCCTCCTTGATGGGATACCCGCCCGGGCACAACACCACAAAGCCCGGCAGGTTCTCGTTCTCCGAACCCAGCCCATAGTTTATCCACGACCCCAGGCTCGGGCGGCTCATCACCTGGTCGCCGCAGTTCATCAGCATCAGCGACGGCTCGTGGTTCGGCACCTTCGCCTTCATCGACCGGATCACCGCAATGTCGTCAATGTGCGCCGCTGTCTTTTCAAACAGCTCGCTCACCGGAATGCCGCTCTGCCCATACCGCTGAAACTTGAAGGGCGAAGGAAAGGCCGCGCCGGTTTTACGCTCCGTGCGCAGCATCTCCATCGGCAGCATCTGCCCGGCGTACTTCTCCAGCGCGGGCTTCGGGTCAAACGTATCCACATGCGACGGGCCGCCATTGAGGAAGAAATGAATCACCCGCTTGGCCTTGCCCGGAAAATGCGACAGCCCCGGCAACCCCGCATCGCCAAAAGCCGCCGGCGCAACCATGCTCCCCAGCGACAACGCCCCCATGCCCATGCCACAACGGCCAAGGAAATCGCGCCGCGAAAGCGGGGCTGCGCATTTGTGCTCGGATGGATTCATGTCAGGCGGACGACTTTCGACTTAGCTTGTAAAAGCTTACGACGGCAAAAGGGAAGCGCAAGATGATGGCGACTGCAAATCCCCAGAATAGGCCAGACAACACCAACAACGGCGGCACGAGTATTCCCGGCAGCTCAAGGCCGAATGCAACAAATACTTTCTCTAACAATAAAAGTGGAAACATGAAAATATAATAGTACACTGCAAATGTGTTCACCGTAGGGTTCGGCTTGGCGGGGTTCTCATTAG
>JBIKMR010000303.1:0-5098 GCA_044359155.1 Candidatus Hydrogenedentales bacterium
CGCGTCGTAAGCTTCTTCGATCCCGTCGAGCGCGACCTTGTGAAGCTGCAATTGCGTGACAGCCTCAAGTGCGTCATCTGCCAGCGCCTCGTGCCCCGCATAGGCGGCGGCCGCATACCCGCGCTCGAGATCATGTTCAACGACGTGAAAGCCATCACCGATGGCATCCTCGAAGGCAACACCGACCACATCCGCATCGGGATGCAGCAGACCGTTTCCCACTCCATGCTCTTCGAGTTCTACCTCTACGACCTCTACAAGAACAAGAAGATCACCCTAGAAAACGCCCGCGCCTTCGCCTCCGACGTCAGCATGTTCGACCAGATACACATGGGCACCTACTCCGTCCCCCGCCTCGAAGGCGTGCGCGGCGGCGGCCACCATTAAAAAACGAATCGCCGCCACGCTTGCGCATGGCGGCGCTCCAAGGCCGCTCACTCAGAGGGTTTGGTCAACTACTCGAAAATCGCCCGGAAGGCCTGCGGGTTGTCCAGCAGGTGGACCTCTTTCTGCAAGAAGGCCGAATACTCTTCCGTCGAAATCGGCGCCAAGCGCCTGCGTTTTTCCACCACGGGGCTCGGGTGCGGGTGTGGCGCAAAGGCCTCGACCGGCTCTTCCGCTTCTTCCCCTTCCGGGGCGGCGGGCATCGGGCTGGTCAACAACTGCTCTATGCGGGATTCCAGGAAAATCCCCAGCACTTCGAGCAAATGCTCCTTGCGCGCATCAACATTCCCATGCACCATGATGCCTTTGTCCAGCGGCAGCACGCGACCGCCAAACACCACCACCATCTCCGTACACTCCGGGCAAGGGCCGACAATAATCGACCCGGGCGGCGGGGAGATGATTCGCCCCTGCGCGTGGCAGTGGGGGCACTGTACGTCCATCAGCGATAACATAGAATCGAGTACCTCCTTCTGGGGGTTGCCTCACGTCGTCACTTCGTTCCACCGACAGAATTATATCATGTTGTCAGAATATCGCAAACTGCTTCCAGCTTTTCTGGTTTTCATGCACACCAGCTGATCCGTATGCGGGATACCTTTCGAGTTTTCGGTAACTCCCCCGGTTTGCTGTAATTCATTCTTTACAAACCACCGCTTGACACGATGCGCATAAGCTTGGTATACATAGGTCAACATACATACGTGGAGCGAAATATGTCTGACACCTTATACAACCCGCATGACATTATGCTCGGTGGCCGGGAATCGCTGGAATTGCGGCTCGAAGTCTGCTGCGAGCAAGCCGTGGCCGAGCTTCTACCCACCACCTTGGCCCTCATCGACGTGGATTTCATGGGGAAAATCAACGCCGAAGCCGATGCCGCCGATCTTGAGAGTGAGAATGAAGACGAGGAATCCGGCGAAGAAAAGTGCGACGCCCTGCTCTGGCGTATATCGGAACGCCTGCAGGTAGGGCTGGGCGAAGACGAACGCATCTACCGCTACGGCGGGGACTGCTTCGCCATCGTGTCTTCCGGCATGGAGAAGGAAGCGGCCTTCCTCCGCATCGAAGAACTGCGCATTGCCATATCGCAACAGCCTGACTTGCAAGGGGTTACGGTAAGCGCAGGCGTGGCATCCGCCCCCGACGACGCCGCCAAGGGACGCGACCTTATCAATAAAGCCTCCGAGGCGCTCTACCGCGCCAAGGTCACCGGACGCAACAAGGTCTGCTTGGCACGCGAAGAGAAGATGACCATGAAGTCGAGTTATTACCAGCAGGGCCAACTGCTAGGCCTGCGCCGCCTGGCCGAGCGCGAGGGCATCGGCGAGGCCATGCTGCTGCGCGAAGCGCTGAACGATCTGTTGCGCAAGTATAATAAGTAGCTGATGGGAAGCACGACATGAAAGAAAAAATCCGCTGCGCATGGAGTGTAAACGGCGACGAGCAGTACCTCCGCTACCACGACGAGGAATGGGGTACCCCAGTGCACGACGACACCCGGCACTTCGAGTTCCTCACCCTCGAGGCCGCGCAGGCAGGACTCAGCTGGGCCACGGTGTTGCGCAAGCGCGAGGGATACCGCAAGGCCTTCGCCGGGTTTGACCCAAGGAAAGTGCAACGCTTTGGCCCAGATAAAGTGGAGCAACTGATGCTGGACGCCAGCATCGTTCGCAACCGGCTGAAGATTGAATCCGCCGTGAACAACGCCTCCGCCTTCATCAAGGTGCAGGAAGAGTTCGGCACCTTTGATGCATACATATGGGGATTCGTGGGCGGTAAGCCGATCGTGAATGTATGGGAACACATGAAGCAGGTGCCCCCAAAGACGGCCGTGTCCGATGCGTTGAGCAAAGACATGAGGAAACGCGGCTTCAAGTTCGTGGGCAGCACCGTGCTCTATGCCCACCTGCAAGCGGCGGGGCTGGTGAATGATCACACGGTGGACTGCTTTCGGCACAAGCAGTGCGCGAAGTTGCGATAGGAAAAGGGACTGACAGTGACGTTGTTTGGCAAGCTATTCGGCTCGCGCAGCCCAGAAGAATCCCGGGCGGCGGCGGAGGCCCTATTGGCGGAAGCCCGCGGGCTGCTGGCAGTTGATCCTAAGAAGGCTGGTACCCGGCTCTTGAAACTCGAGGACCGTGAGTTGCAGCCCTTGATTGACATTGGGGGACCTTTCCACAAGGAAGCTGCGGAATTGGTTTTTGCAGTTGATGCGGCGGTGAGCCGTGAGGCAGCCGTTGCTGCTCCAGCGGTTGATGTCTTTACCGATCCCGAAGTGGCGGACTGGTCGCGCCTGATAGCATCGGCACGTGCCAACACGCAAGCCTGCACGCATGTGCGTTTCTCAAAAGACTTCAATGGTGATCGCTGCGTGTTGCCCGGGCTTGAGGCCCAGTGGCTCATGGGCCTGGAGGCGGGCATGGCGCATGTTGTTTATGGCGAGGGCTACACGCTTACGCGCAATGGATTACTGGCGATAGCCAACGAGGAAACGTTTACTCCGAAGCAAAGGAAGGACGTTAAAGGATTGCTAGATGCGGCGCTGGCGCAGCACCTTGACCTTGATTCTCCGGACCACTGGTTGAGTCCCTTGGGATACGAAATGTTTGTGTATCGGGTGGGCTGAAAGGGAGCGGCGAATGGCCAAGTTCTACACGGCGCTCGACGACAAGCTGAAGGCGTTCATCGGCGAGCAGAAGATGTTCTTCACGGGCACGGCCCCGGCGGAGGGGCGCATCAATGTGTCGCCCAAGGGCATGGATACGTTCCGCGTGTTGGACGACGTGACGGTGGGCTACTTGGACGTGACGGGCAGCGGCAACGAGACTTCCGCCCATATCGAGCAGAACGGTCGCTTGACGATCATGATGTGCAGCTTTGGCGAGGTGCCGACGATTTTCCGTATCTATGGCCGGGGCGAGGTGGTGCGGCTGGGCGATGCGCGCTTTGAAGAATTGCACGCCCGCTTTGCCGACACGCCGGGGCAGCGGCAGATCATCCTGCTGCACATCGAAAGCGCGCAGACCTCCTGCGGGTTCGGCGTGCCGCTGTATGACTACGCAGGCGAACGCGGCACCATGATCGACTGGGCGGTGAAGAAGGGCGACGCGATGGAAGAGTATCGACAGACGAAGAACCTGACCAGCATAGACGGGCTGCCCACGGGCTGGCCGAAGCGATAATAATCAATGAATGATTTCATACAAAGGCGCAAAGGGGCGAAGTAGCAAAGAAAGAAATTCTTCCTTTGCGGCCTTAGCTGCTTGGCGACTTTGCGGGAAATCTGAATGGCAAAGAAAGATGGAGTGGAAGTAATGCCCAAGAACATTTTCCAGAAGATTTACGAAGCCCACTTGGTGCATGAAGCGCCGGGCGAGACGCCGCTGATTTATATCGATCGGCATTTCGTACACGAGGTCACGTCGCCGCAGGCCTTCGAGGGCTTGCGCTTGACGGGGCGCCCCGTGCGTCGGCCCGAGCTGACCTTTGCCACGATGGACCACAACATTCCCACGACGGACCGTAGCTTACCGATCAGCGATCCGCTGTCGAAGCAGCAGGTGGATACGCTCAAGGCGAACTGCGCCGAGTTTGGCGTGACGTGCTTCGACATGCACGACAAGCGCAACGGCATCGTGCACGTGATGGGGCCGGAACAGGGCCTCACCGAGCCGGGCATGACGATTGTCTGCGGCGATTCGCACACGTCTACCCACGGCGCGTTTGGCGCGCTGGCCTTTGGCATTGGCACCAGCGAGGTGGAGCATGTGCTCGCCACGCAGACCTTGCTGCAGACGCGTGCCAAGACGATGGAAGTGCGCGTCGAGGGTGAGCTTCCCGTGGGCCTCACCGCGAAGGACATCATCCTCGCCATCATCGGCAAGATTGGCACGGCAGGCGGCACCGGCTACGTGATCGAGTACACCGGCGAGGCGATTCGCAGCTTGAGCATGGAAGGCCGCATGACGGTCTGCAACATGACCATCGAGGGCGGCGCGCGCGCGGGCCTCATCTCGCCCGACGAGAAGACTTTCGAGTACCTGAAGGGCCGCCCTTACTTGAAGGACAAGGACTACGACGCGCTGGTGGCCAAGTGGAAGAGCTTTGCCAGCGACCCCGGCTGCACCTATGACACCACCGTGGTGCTGAAGGCCAGCGAGATTGAACCGCAGGTAACCTGGGGCACCAGCCCCGGCATGGTCACCGGCGTGAGCGGGCGCACCCCCAAGCTCGACGAGGCCCACGACGACAGCGAGCGCAAGACCTTCAAGAGCGCGCTCGAATACATGGGCCTCGGCGAGGGCGTGCCGATTCAGCAGATCACCATCAACAAGATGTTCTTCGGCTCCTGCACCAACGGGCGCATTGAAGACCTGCGCGCCGCCGCCAAGGTGGTGCGCGGGCACAAGGTGAACCCCGCCATCGAGCAGGCGCTCGTGGTGCCCGGTAGCCACCTGGTGAAGCAGCAAGCCGAGGCCGAAGGTCTGGACCAGGTCTTCAAGGAAGCCGGGTTCGAATGGCGCGAGGCGGGATGCAGCATGTGCCTCGCCATGAACGACGACAAGCTCAACCCCGGCGACCGCTGCGCGAGCACCAGCAACCGCAACTTCGAAGGCCGCCAAGGCAAGGGCGGGCGCACCCATTTGGT
>JBIKMR010000304.1:0-5093 GCA_044359155.1 Candidatus Hydrogenedentales bacterium
AATGCGCAGGCTGCGGGGCACTGCGCAAAATCCGCATGATGGATAACCCCAGCAACCGATAGAATGGCGAGGCAATCGTGGCGAGACGCGGAGAAATAGTCGGCGCGGTGGACTTTGGCGCGCACGAGGTGCGGGTGTTGGTGGCAGAAAAAGGGCACGACGGCGCAGTGCGCGTGCTGGGGCATGGCGCGGCACCCAGCCGTGGCTGCGTGATGCAGGGCGTGATTCAGGATCTATCCGCCGCGCAGCGCGCGTTGAAGTTGGCCTTGAGCACCGCAGAAAAGGAAGCGGGCAAGACCGTGCCCAAACTCTTCTGCGGCGTGAACGGCCAGAGCGTGGAAGCGCATGTGCGCGAGGGCAAGGCGAAGGTGGAGAAGGAGATGGTGGAGCTGTCGCACATGGAGGAGGCTCTCGAGATCGCGTCGCGCAATATCCTGTCGCCCGGCAAGAAAGTCGTCTCCTCGATCAGCGCGCAGGAATGGTATGTGGATGACCTACGCGTCAGCGACCCCATCGGCATACGCGGCAGCGTCATCAAGACGCGCGTGCATTTCGCGCTGCTTCCCTCTGTGATTGAAGACAACATCAACACGGTCATCGAGTCGCAAGGGCGCGAACTCGAGGACGTGGTCTACCTGCCGCTGGCCAGCGCGATGGGCTGCCTTACCCCCGAAGACATGGAGCTGGGCGTGTGCGTGGTGGACATTGGCCGCACCACCTGCGGCCTTGCCATGTACCGCGACCGAAAGATTGTGGCAACGCATTCGTTTGACTGGGGTGGTTTCCACATCACGCGCGACGTGGCCGCCGGGTTGCAGGTTTCCTTTGAAGAAGCCGTCGAGCTGATTCAGGAATACGGCATCGCCGACGAGCTTCTCTCAAAACTGCAAGACACGAACATCTACCGGCTCGAAGGCACGACGGGCCGCCCGGCCCACGGTGGCTCCGCAGCCGTGGAGCGCACCGCCCACATCAAGCTGAAGAGCGCCGTGCGTGGTGCGCCCAGCGTGGCCGACCGCGCCATGCTCGAGATGATCATCTTCGAGCGCAGCAAGGAATTGATCAACGCAATCTACAAGCACCTCGACGACAAGAACCACCTGGACAACCTGGTGCGGGGCGTGGTGATGGTGGGCGGCACCGCCCGCATCCGCAACCTCGACACGCTGGCGGCGGCGGTTTTCCAAGCGCCCGCCCGCGCAGGCGTGCCCGACGGGGTAGACGTATTGCCCCCGCAGGTGAACGCCAGCGAATGGGTGCCCGCCGTCGGCATCGTGAAGCACGGCCTGCTCTACCGCGACGCAATCCGGTCGGGCCGCATAGAAATACAACGCGGCCCCATGGGGAATTTGCTGCGCAAGACCGGCAAGTTTATCGGGAAGTATTTCTTTTAGGGGGTGCGGGAGGAGTGGTTGGGTTGCATCTCCCAAGAAATGGGACGGATGCGACCGATGGGACGGATGGGACGAAAGCCGTTGTGCGTGTAGTCTTTGAACTGTCCATAGAATCTCCTGGAACTTTCCTTGCGCCCATGCCCGTCTTGCGCCATAGTACCCCGGTTGCTTGGGCAGACGGAGACGGCACATGGGCGCGGGCGAATCTTTTGATTACATCGTGATTGGTTCGGGCTTTGGGGGCTCGGTGTCTGCGCTGCGCCTCACGGAGAAGGGGCACAAGGTTGCCGTGCTCGAGATGGGCAAGCGCTACGGCGCGAAGGACCTGCCAAAGACCACGTGGGAAGTAAAGAAACACCTGTGGGCCCCCAAGCTGGGGTGGCATGGCATTGCCCAGATATCGTGGTTGAGCGACGTGCTGGTGTTTCATGGCGCGGGCGTGGGCGGGGGCAGTTTGGTGTATGCGGCCACGTTACTGACTCCGCCGACGCGGGCCTTCGCCAACGAGGGCTGGCCCAAGGGAGCGGACTGGGAAGCGAAATTGCTTCCGCACTACGGCACGGCGCGGCAGATGTTGGGGGCGGTGGAGGCGAAGAACATTTACCCCACGGATGAGCTGCTGCGCGATATCGTGGAAGAAGACTACGGGCGCGGCGACACGTTCCACCGGCACACGGTAGGCATCTATTTCGGCGAAGCGGGTAAGACCGTGCCGGACCCCTACTTCAATGGCCAAGGCCCCGACCGCACCGGTTGCACGGAATGCGGCGCTTGCATGGTGGGGTGCAGGCCGGGCTCGAAGAACACGCTGGACAAGAATTACCTGTACCTTGCGGAGAAGCAGGGCTGCGAGATTGTGCCGGAGACGAAGGTGGTGGACGTGCGCCCCCACCCCGACGGTGGCTATGAGATTGACACCATCTGCTCGACCAAGCGCTTCGGGCGCAACCCGGTGAAGACCTGGCGCACGAAGGGGATCGTGTTTTCTGCGGGGGTGTTGGGCACGGTGGAGTTGCTGCTGCAATGCAAGGAACGCGGCAGCCTGCCGAAGCTGTCGGACAAGCTGGGCGATTTCGTGCGCACCAACAGCGAGGCGATCCTCGGGGTGAATTCTCTGGACCGCAAGGCGAACCTGGGCAAGGGTGTGGCCATCACGTCGGGTGTGTTTCCAGACGACGACACCCATGTCGAGATCGTCCGCTATGGCTCGGGCGCAGACTCGATGAGCTGGCTAATGACCATGCTGACCGGCGGCGGCGACAGCCTGCCCCGGTGGCTGCGCTTGCTGGGGAACATCGTGTCGCACCCGCTTCACTTCCTGCATGTGCTGAACCCCACGGGCTGGTCGCGGCGCACGGCTATTGTGCTGGTGATGCAGCCGCTGGACAGCTACCTGCGGCTGAAGCTGCGCAACCGCTGGTTCGGCGGGCGCACCATAGACACGGCCATGGTCGAGGGGCAGAGCGTGCCCAAGTACATGCCCATGGCCAACCAAATCACCGCGCGCCTGGCGCAGCGGGTGAACGGCGTGCCGCAGAGCCTGAGCCTGGAAGTGCTGGGGAACACCTCCAGCACCGCACACATCCTCGGCGGCGCAGCCATGGGCGACAGCCCCAAGCACGGGGTCTGCAATGCACAAGGCCAAGTCTTTGGCTACGACAATGTATACGTGTGCGACGGCAGCCTGGTGCCTGCCAACCTCGGGGTGAATCCTTCGCTCACCATCACCGCCCTGAGCGAGTATGTGATGACGGGGGTGCCTGCCAAGGCGGAGCAAAACGAACTTGCACGCACGGGCACGGACTAACACGGACCACGCGGAACGGCGTTCCGAAGGGGTGGTATACTTTTATGCAGGCGCAGTTCTTGCGCCTGCTTGGTCATCCCCCGGCGGGGGATGAAGAAACCGTTTGGAGATCGTGTAACCATGATGCAGCGCTTTATTGCCGCGTGGTGTGGCGTGGTGTTTCTCTTTTCTGGCGCCTCGGCCTGGGGTGCGGTGTGGTATGTCGATGCATCGCGCTCTGTGTCGGGCGATGGCACCAGCTGGGCCACCGCCTTTCGCACGGTGCAGGAAGGCGTGAACGCACCTGCCCCCGAAGCGTTTGACGAGGTCTGGGTGAAGGCGGGTGTCTACCCCGAAGTGGCGACCAACGGCGGCGCATCGCTCACGCTGCGACAGCGTGGGTTTCTGTACGGCGGCTTTGCAGGTAACGAGACCGCACGTGACCAGCGCAACGTGGAAGCGAACCTGAGCATCTTGCAAGGCACGGCCGTGAATGCAGCCGACCGCACCGTCACCGCGCCCGTGGTGCTGGGCGCGCCGAACAGCGTGCTCGATGGCTTCACCATTCGCAATGGACGCGCGCTCCAGGGCGGCGGGCTATTATGCTTCCGCACTTCCCCCACCATCCGCAATTGCACCTTCGAGGGCAACGTGGCGGTGCATGACGAGACCATCCCCCGCTCGGGCTGGGGCGGCTCGGTGATGGTCGTCGGCGGCGTGGTACCCGTGTTTGAGAACTGCGTGTTCCGCAACAACCTCGGCCTGCTGGGCGGCGCGATGGCGCTGGAGAACGGCAAGCCCATCCTGCGCAATTGCCGCTTTGAACAGAACGAGGCCTACCTCGCCATCGGCGTGGTGCCCGGTGTGCCGCAAGATTTGTGGCAAGACCAGAGCGGCTCCGGCGGCGCGCTTTACGGTTACGAACTCGCCTCCGCGCTCATCGAGAGCTGCGTGTTTGAGAACAACCGCGCGAACACCCTCGGCGGTGCGATCAGTTTTTATGAACGCTGCGAGGCCACCGTGCGCGACACCGTGTTCCTGAACAACGCCGCCCTGCGCGACCCGTCCATCGTGGGGTATTTCCCTGGCGGGCGCGGCGGCGCAGTGGAAGTGCAGTGGGACAGCTCGACCTTCGAGCGCTGCCTGTTCAGCGGCAACCAATCCAGCAACGACGGCGGCGCGGTGTTTGTCGGCGGCATCCGCCCCGAGCTGCACCCGGAGTTTGAACCCGCATTCCTCGCGCGCAGCTTTGCCAACCCCACCTTCGAGAACTGTATCTTTGTGGGCAACACCGCCGCGGGCACCGGCGGCGCGGCGATGTTCTTCGAGGCGCTGGCCACCTTCACCCAGTGCAGCTTTGCAGGCAACCGCGCCACGCGCGACGACCCCACCAGCGGCGGCGCCATCCATGCACTGTGGTTCTCCACCCCCACGCTGGAAAATTGCGTGGCCTGGAACAACACGCCCTACGACGTGTTCGACCTGCCGAATGTGGAATTCGATCCGGGCGACGGCAACATCATCAACGTGCCGGGCAGCGCCACGCTGGCAACGTATAGCAACATCGGCCTCGCTTCCAGCGCACCGGATAACATAAGCGGCGGCTTGCTGGTGGGCGCAGGCAACATCAGCGCCAACCCGCTATTCGCCCTGTGCGGCACATTCAACGAAGCGGAAGACGTAGCGCTCCAGGCAGGGTCGCCTTCGCTGAACACCGGCGACGACGCCCTGGCCACGGCAGACGATTTCTTCAGCACGACCCGTAGTGATGGTTTGCCTGACATGGGCGCCATCGAGGGCGTGGCGGTTCCCAACTGCGAAGGCGAAGAGGGCGAGGGAGTGGTTGAAGGAGAAGGGGTGGCTGAAGAAGGTGAGGGTGTTGTCGAGGAAGGCGAAGGAGTTATTGAAGGCGA
>JBIKMR010000071.1:0-17261 GCA_044359155.1 Candidatus Hydrogenedentales bacterium
TCTTCTGTGGGGGTGTGGGCTTGGGTACGGGGGTAACCCACACCCTAGCTGTGTCCCCCCTCACCCCAACCCTCTCCCCCCACTGGGTGGAGAGGGGGCAAGAGCCCGCCCTTGTAGTTCGGTGCTGCGGGGGCTTGCCGCGTGGTAGTCACGCCACGGCGTGACGCTCCCATGATGGCGCTTTTATTTCAAATATTGGATGAATTTGATATCTATTGGTTAATTTTACCAATGCAACTATTTGTCCAATTTCGTCATTCTCCTTCCAAGTGCTTAAACCCCAAGGGTTTAATCACCATCAAACGCTATGGCACGCGGGTTGCGTTGCCATGCTTACGTTGCGGTTGCGGCCGCTGGATGAGGAGCTGGACGAATGAACATGACGGAACTGCGGGTCCGGGAAGCGAGGACGGAGATGGTGGGCACGGTGCAATACAGCTATGGCACGCCGGAAGATTCCGGGGTTGCGCGCTGGTGCGACGTGAGCCGGGCGGGTGCGTCGGTGCGCCTGGGCCGCTACCTGCGCCCCGGGCGCGAGTTGACGCTGCACGTGAACTCGCCGCTGGTTTCGGGCGGCCCGCTGACTGTGCGGGCGCGGGTGGTGTGGTGCGCGCCCTTGGGCGATGCGGGGCAGTATGCCGCAGGGCTGCTGGTCTACCGCGACACCCCGGAGATGGCTTTGGACTTTGCCGCGCTGGGCTATGCCGCCCGCCAACAGGCGAACGGGGCAGGGCAGCAGGCGGAAACGAATAAACCGGTGTGGACCTTGTATCCGCTTCGGAGCGACGCAAGAAATTACGGCACGCTGTCACAAGCGCAGGCCGTCTAAACCAAGGAGTAAGAACGATGGGCATCTTTACACGCGTGCGGGACATCATCAACGCCAACATCAACTCGATGCTGGACAAGGCCGAGGACCCAGAGAAGCTGGTGAAGCTGATGATCCGCGAAATGGAAGACACGCTGATCGAGGTGAAGGCGAATTGCGCTTCCTCGATGGCGGCCAAGAAGCGCATCCAGCGCGACATTGAAACGATGCTGGGCCACGCCAAGACGTGGGACGGCAAGGCCAACCTGGCCGTGGACAAGGCCCGTGAGGACCTGGCCCGCGAGGCGCTGCAGGAAAAGCGCCGCTTCATCGAGCGCAGCGAGGGGCTTGAGGAAGAACTGGAACAGGCGAAGCAGTTGGTGACGCAGTACCAGAGCGACATCATGCAGCTCGAAGACAAGCTGGGCGCGGCACGCGAGAAGCAGCGTATGCTGGTGCAACGCCACCGCCATGCCGTACACCAGCGCAAGGCCGAAGAGCAGGTGCGCCGCTTTGAAACGGCGGACGCCATGCAGCGGTTTGACGCCTTCCAGGAGCGCATCGACCGCATGGAGGCCGAGGCCAACCTGGTGAACTACGGGCGCAAGACCACGCTGGTGGACGAGTTTGCCGCGCTGGAAACGGACGAAGAAATCGAGCGCGAGCTTTCGGAGCTGAAGGCGCGGCGCACGGGCGGCCAGCCCGTGCACCAGGGCTAACCAAGGCCGATTGCGCGGGCCCGCCGCCGCGCCGGGGAGTTGCACCGAATGAATGTGTTCTTTTTCGTTCTCTGCCTTATCGGCCTGATTCTCGCCTTCGTATACAAGATGGCCACCATGGGAATCCGCCGGAACGACGAAGCCTACAACGACGACGAGACCGCGCTGATTCAGGAACTGAACCGCAGCATGGTCCGTATGGAGCAGCGTATCGAGGCGCTCGAGACGCTGCTGGTGGAAGGCAACGAAAAGAAACGCCCACCCACCTATGAAGAGGTGATGCAGGCTAAGCAACAAGCGGACCGCTAGGGTCCGCAGGGAGGATAAGAGGATGAGCACGAACACTACTTACAGCGGCGGGCCGTATCGCGTGCGCAATGGAATGCTGGCGGGCGTGTGCGCCGGGCTGGCCCAACACTTCGACATTTCAATCTTCTGGACGCGCATGTTCACCTTCATCGCGTTCCTGTTCACGGGCTTCTTCCCGGTGGGCCTGGTCTACCTGATGCTGGCCCTGCTGATGAAGCGCGCCCCGCTGATGCCTTCCGGCTATCATGCCTCGTGGGATGAGCGCCTGTGGCAGACACGCGCCGCGCGCGGCGGCTCGCTGGACGAGCGCTTCTCCCGCGTGCAGAACGCGGCCCGTTAACGCGAGAAGGAAGCAGAGCAATGACTCCAGATGTAGTCGTACCCGTGCTGGGAATTGTCTTCGGCGGACTCGTCGTCGTCGTCGGAATCGTGGCCTACACCATCATCATGCTGGTGAACGGCAGGCGCTCGAACCTGTTGAGCGACGACGAATCGCGCTTGATGCAGGAACTGCACAACGGCTTCACGAAAATGGAGCGTCGCGTGGAAACCCTTGAAACGCTGCTGATTGAGCGTGACACGAAAGGACGCTAACCCATGTCCTACAAAGACAAGAACACGTATAGCCCGCGCGATCGCGAGTCGGAGATTCGCCTGAACCTGCGCGCCACGGTGGGGTCCCGCCCCTACCGCGCACGCGATGGCCTCATCTTCGGCGTGTGCAAGGGCCTGTCCCGCCACCTTGAGTTGAACGTGCGGGTGCTTCGCATCATCGCCGTGGTGGCCATGCTGTTCACCGGGTTCTGGCCAGCGATCATCGCCTATGTCATCGCAGCGCTGATCATGAAGCTGGAACCCGTGGTGCCGCTGGAAACGGCGGACGACGCGGAGTTCTACAACTCGTTCTCCAGCTCGCGCAAGATGGCGCTGCACCGGCTGAAGCGCACCTTCGACAACCTCGACCGGCGCATCCAGCGCATCGAGTCCACCGTAACCGCACGCGATTACGACTGGGACCAGCGCCTGCGCGACGAGGCGTAGGGCATGTAATCCAGCCGAAAGGACTTGGCTCTTGTCCCCTCGCCCCCGTCTTCGGGGTTTATCCGCCTCAGGCGGGGAGAGGGTTAGGGTGAGGGGGTGGTGTGGTAGGTCTTCAAATTGTAACCGGGGCTTCAACCACCCCCAAGAAGGACGCACCCCATGCACAAGTGGATAGCCATTACCGCCACAGTCGGCGCGCTCGCCGCAGCATCGCTGCTTTGCAATGCCGCACTGGCGGCACTGCCCGGCGGCGACGCGGAACGGTATGACAACAAGGCTTTCGACCAGGACCGGCAGGAACTGGTGACCGAGGAGCGGTTTCCCTTCGCGGCAGACGGCACGGTCGATGTGGAGAGCGGTCGCGGCAGTATCGCCGTTACGGGATGGGACAAGCCCGAGGTGCAACTGGTGGCCACGCGCACGCTGAACGAGAACCGGGGCTTCATTGGGCTAATCACGGGGGGTCGCATCAGCAAAGAGCGCGCGCTGGAATTGCTCGAGGGCGTGGCGGTGGAAACCACCGCCAGCGACGATGCCCTGCGCGTGCGCGCCCACTTCGACAGCAACTACACCGAACCCGAAGTGGGGCTGCGCCTCGAGTTGCGCGTGCCCCGCGCCACCTACCTGAAGCTCTCCGCACGCAACGGCCAGGTGAGCGTAAACGATATCGACGCATCCATGGACGTGGCCACGCACAACGGCGCGCTGGAGATTGAAGACGTGGCCGGGCCCGTGCGCGCGCGCACGGTTAATGGCCACCTGCGGCTGGCTGCAGTGCGGGGAGACATTTCCGCCGAAACCGGCAATGGCGCCATCGAATGCTTGCAGGCCGAAGGAGCCGTGTCGCTGGAAACCACGAATGGCTCGATAGAAACCACGGGAACGCAGGGCGGGCTGCTCACCTGCCGCACCACGAACGGCCACATTGCCGTAACGCTCGACCGCGACAGCGCGCGCACCGTGGACCTGCGCACCGTGCGCGGTAGCGTGGACTGCGCCCTCCCCCTTGACGCCCCCACCGACACGCAGGACAACCTGCTTTGCGCCACCGTGCGCGGCGGCGGCCCCATGGTCGCCCTGCAAACCGTCAATGGCAGCATCTCGCTCGACGAGGAATAGCGGGGTTACCGCTCGCTCATCGGCGGCACGCTGCGTTCGGCGTGGCCGGTATAGATGCTGAGGGGGCGGTAGATGCGGTTGTTCTCGCCTTGCTCGAGGCAGTGGGCGCTCCAGCCGGTTACGCGGGAGGCGACGAAGAGCGGGGTGTACAGGTCCAGCGGCAGGCCGAGCAGGTAGTACACCAGCCCGCAGGGGTAATCCACATTGGGGTAGATTTTCTTCTGGTGTTCCATTGGCTGCTTGATGGCGTCGTAGATTTCCATCCAGTGGTCCTGCCCTTTTTCGTGGGCCAGCTTGCGCAGCTTGCGTTCGAGGATGGTGGCGCGGTGGTCGCCGTGCTTATATACGCGGTGGCCAAAGCCCATCACCTTCTTCTTGTTCGTAAGCGCATCCTGAATCCATGCCGCCGCCTCGGCACCGGTCTTAAATTGTTCGAGCATCTCCATCGCCGCCTCGTTAGCCCCGCCATGCAGCGGGCCCTTCAGCGCGCCAATGGCTCCCACTATGGAGGACACCAAATCGGACAGGGTCGAACAGATTACGCGCGCGGTAAAGGTGCTCGCGTTGAAGTCGTGCTCGGCATAGAGAATCAGGGTGAGGTCCACCAGTTCCGCTGCCAGCGGGGTGGGCTCTTCGCCGTGGCACTGGTAGAGAATCTGCGCGGCATGGCTCAGGCCGGGCTTCGGGTCCACGGGCTCGTTGCCGTTCATCAGCCGGAATCGTGCTGCGATGATGCTGGCGATCTGGGCGGTGAGCCACAGCGCACGCTGGCGGTTGGCCTGGATGTCTGCGCCCTCGATGGGATCGAAGTGCCCGGTGTAGGAGACCATGCTGCGCAGCACGTCCATCATGGGCGCGTCTTTAGGAATCTGGCGGATGGCGTCCACCACGGCGGTGGGCAGCGGGCGATGCTTTTCGAGCGTTTCCTTCAGGGCCGCCAATTGGGTAGCCGTCGGGAGTTCATCGAACAACAGCAGGTGGGCTACCTCTTCAAAGGTTACCCCTTCCGCCAGGTCGGCAATCGGGTAACCCCGGTACAGCAGCTTCCCCTGGTCCACGCAGGCAATGCGGGTTTCCCCCGCAATCACACCGTCCAGGCCGGGGCTGTAAGTAAGTTCGCTCATGGTCTGTTCTCCTGCTGTGGGCTAGGCACCCACCTTGCCGTCGTATCCCAGCAGGTCGTATAGCTCCTGCCGGGTCTGCATTTTCGTCACAAAATCCCGCTGCGTGCCCTTCGCCTTGATCTCCGCCAGCACCTCTTCCATCGCCTTCATCGCCGCGCGTTGCAGCGTCACTGGGAAAATCACTAGGTTGTAGCCCATGTCGGCGAACTCGTCCACCGTAAAGAAGGGAGTCTTGCCGAACTCGGTCATGTTTGCCAGCAGCCAGGTGTCCACGTCCTTGGCAAATCGGCGCAGCTCTTCTTCGGAATTCAATGCCTCGGGGAAGATGGCCTCGGCCCCGGCTTCCAGGTAGAGATGCGCCCGGCGCACTGCCTCGTCATACCCCTCCACCCCGCGCGCATCGGTGCGGGCGACAATCAGGAAGTCCTTGCTGCGCCGCGCACCTGCCGCCGCAGAAATTTTTTCTGCAAAATCTTCCGCCCGCACCAGCCGCTTCCCTTCGAGGTGGCCGCAGCGCTTGGGAAATTCCTGGTCTTCCAGATGAATCGCGCTAACCCCAGCAGCTTCAAGCAGTTGCACGGTGCGCACCACGTTGTCGCGCTCGCCGTAGCCGGTGTCTGCATCGGCCAAAATGGGCAAAGTGCAGGCCTGCGCCACCCACTGCGCATGTTTCTCTGCCTCAGTAAGGGTCATTAGCCCGACATCGGGAACGCCCCCAACTGAATTAGCTAATACCGCGCCGGAGAGGTATAGCGCGTCGAAGCCCATCGCTTCGATGAGCCGCGCACTCAAGGCGTTGGTGGCGCCGGGAAGGGTAACTACCCCAGCGGCAAGGAGTTCGCGCAGGCGTGCGGAACGAACTGCGGGTTCGGGACTGAGCAAGATGTGCAATTCCATTTGTGAAGTAAAAGCCAAACCAGCCAAAGGGCAGAGTGCCAAGCGGGCGGGCACGCTGTCAAGCCAAGGTATCCGATTTACGGGGAGGGTCTTGGATAACGCCCTTGCCTCTTGTTATCATCGCAACAAGCGTGAACACGATATTGTGGTTCACACCCCCAGGGACCGAATGAGTTCTCCTTCCGACACTGCCCCGCTACGAAGCCAAGAGTTCGAGCAGTTGGTGCTTGAGCACATGGACATGATGTATGCGGTGGCCCTGAAACTGACCCGCAACGCTGCCGACGCGGAGGACTTGGTCCAGAACGCGGTGGTGAAGGCGTTGCGCTTCCATGACAAGTTCAAGGAAGGCACCTACATCAAGGCGTGGCTGCTCACCATACTTCGCAATACGTTCATCAACGACTACCGCCGCAAGGTGCGCAGCCCGGCGATGACCGAGCTTTCCGGCATGGAAGCCGCCGCCGAGAAATCGGCAGACCCGGATATCCCCATCGGGGTGGAATATGGCGATCGCACCAATCTGATGGAATTGCTGGACGACGAGGTGCGTGCCGCGCTTGAGGCCGTGCCGTTGGACTTCCGTATCCCGGTAATCATGGCGGACATGGAAGACAAGTCCTACAAGGAAATTGCGGATGCGATGAACTGCCCCTTGGGAACGGTCATGTCGCGCCTGTACCGGGGCCGCAAGCTGCTGCGCGATGCCCTGCAACAGTACGCAAAAGACCGCCGCTACGCGGTTACGCCTTAGCAAGCGCCAGAATCAGGTCGCAGATCTGGTCCACCTGCTCCAGCGGCAAGTCGCCATAAATGGGCAGGCACAACATTTCGCGTGAGGCCCGCTCCGCTTCGGGCAGGTTTTCCGGGCGCGCGGATTCCAGGTGCTGGTAGAACTCAAACCGGCTACACAGGGGATAGAAGTAGCGGCGGCTGATGACGTTGGCCTGCCGCAGTGCGGCGTGCAGCTCGTCCCGAGAAAGCCCGTATCCCTCGGCGCATACCCGCAGGGGCACATAGGCCCCGTTGCTCGAAGCACGAGCGGGCTGCGGCAGCAGCGAAAGCCCCGGCATGGCGACCAATCGTTCACGATATCGAGATGCCACGGCCCGGCGACGCCCTAGGTCTTCGTCTACCTTCTCCAGGCACAACAACCCAAAGGCAGCCTGAAGCTCGTTCAGCTTGCCGTTGATGCCGGGGCTTGCCACTTGGTCCTCGCCGGAAAAGCCAAAGTTCTTGAGCAGGTCCACCTGCCGCTTTTGCTCTGCCGTGGAAGAAATCACTGCGCCACCCTCGACGGTGGTGAATACCTTGGTAGCGTGGAAGCTCAACACCGAAAGGTCGCCGTGCGCGGCGGCGGAACGGCCTTCGTGCTGTACGCCAAAGGCGTGGGCTGCGTCGTATATCACCGGCAGGTTGTGGCGCTTGGCAATCGCCTCGATGGCGGCGGTGTCGCAGGGCGTGCCATACACATGCACCGGCATGATTGCCTTGGTCTGCGGTGTAATCTTCGCCTCGATGCCTGCCGGGTCCAGGTTGCAGGTGAGCGGGTCGATGTCGGAAAACACCGGCGTCAGCCGGTTCCAATAAAGTACATGCGTGGTGGCGGGAAAGCTGAAGGGCGTGGTGATTACCTCGCCCTCGTGGATGTCCAACGCGTGCAGCGCCACCACCAATGCAATGGTGCCATTGCAAAAGAGACTCAAGTGCTCGACGCCCAGGTACTCTGCCAGTCGTCGCTCGAGCTGTTCATGCATTACGCCGGCATTGGTGAGCCAGCGGCGCTGCCAGATTTCCTCGAGGAGTACATGGTATTCCGGTAGGCTGGGAAGATACGGGCGGGTGACATACACGGGATCAGGGAAGCGATACCGAGCAGCGATAGACGCGGCGTCTTCCCTCATGTTCTTCCCCCAAGGCTGCCCTAAACCAAGCGCATCGCGCATCAGCTGCACGCCCCGAAGGATACAATAATTGCAAGGCCCTGTCGAACCGGAATGGCTTACGCGCCCGGCTTGGTGACTTCCTGCTTGTCGGTCTTCACGACAGCCACCTTGGCGTCCTTTACGGCCTTCTGTTTCTGGCCCTTGTTCTTGTCTTTCTGGCTCTTGTCACCCATGGTGTGTCTCCTGTCTTCTCGCCATGTGCTGGCGCTGGTACTGCATAGGCTTCAGGATGTCACGGCAAGGTGAAGTTCCGGCAAACATTCGGCAATGTTTTGGCAAAGATTCTATTACTTCCCCCGTCTCGATACGGTAAGCCGCTGGAAACAGAAACATCGCAACCTGACCAAGGTGCAGGCGTAGTTGCGGTGGACCGGTGCGTGGTGCCTCTAGCTAACCCGCCGCATCAGTAGGGCTGCGGACTGGCCACCAGCGGCGCATAAGCTCAGCAGGGCGGTTTCTTTGCCGGAGTGATACAGTTCGTTTGCGATGGTGAGAACCATGCGGGCGCCTGTGGCACCGAAGGGATGGCCCAAGGCTACGGAACCGCCGTGGACGTTGATGGATTCGGGGGCGAGTTCGCCGGTGGCCTGGCTGTTTCCGAGGAATTGACGGGCGAAGTCGCTACTGGCCATTGCGCGGAGCACGGACAAAACCTGGCCGGCGAAGGCTTCGTGGATATCGACGATATCGACGTCACTCAAAGCCAATCCGGCGCGGCCCAGTGCGCGGGGCATGGACACGGCCGGGCCGATGAGCAATTGGTCTGCTGGGTCAACGGCATCGTAAGACCAGCTTTCGAAGGATGCGAGGGGCGTAAAGCCGAGGGCGCGTGCCTTTTCCTCGCTCATCACCAAGACGGCTGCTGCGCCATCGGTCAGCCCGCTTGAGTTTCCCGCAGTGAGCGAGCCGTCTTTGGCAAACACGGGGCGCAGCTTGGCAAGCTTTTCCACGGTCGTATCCGCGCGCACCATATTGTCGGTGTCTATGGTCTTGCCACTCGGCGTTATTACCGGTGCTATCTCATTGGCGAAACGGCCGCTGGCAATGGCCGCGGCGGCGCGATGGTGTGACTGTGCGGCAAAGGCGTCTTGCTCCGCACGTGAAACACCATAGTGCTTGACCATGCGCTCCGCAGCCTCTCCCATGAGTTCTCCGGTGGTCCGCTCTCGGATCTGCGGGCGTTGCGGCAGCAGGTCTTTTCGGAGGCTGATCTGTCCAAGCAACTTGAAGTAATCCACCACGCCCGCTTTCGCGTTCATCAGCACCGGGGCGGTTTTGTGCACGAAGCTCTGGGGCATGTTCACTTCGGCGTTGCTGGTGGAATCGCTTCCCCCGGCTATCATCACGGAAGCCTCGCCGCGCTCTATGGCGGCCACGGCCTGGGTGATGGCGAGCAACCCCGAGGTGCAGGCACGGGTGACGGTGGCAGCCTCGATGGTGCGGGGCAGCCCGAGGTCGAGCACAATTTCGCGCCCGAGATTTGGCGCTGCGCTGGGCAGGATGACACCGCCCCAAACCACGCCGTCGATTTCGCCAACGGGCAGCTTGGACTGGTGGAGCAAGGACTTGACCGCTGCTGCGCCGAGGGCAATGGAGTCCATCTTGGTGAAGTCGCCAAATGCGCGAAGGAAGGGGGTGCGGGCACCACCAACAATGACGGCACGGGTGCGGGTGGAGTTTTCTTTATTGACTGGCATGAGGGTAATCCTTATGAATTTCTATGCGTTTGGGCGACTATGCGCCGATAAAGTTTCCACCACAGACACGGAGCACTTCGCCTGTCATTCCGGAGGCGCCGGGGCTGGCGAGGAACGTGATGGCCTCGGCGATGTCTTGGGGCTGGCCACCTTGCGACAGGTTGCACAGGCGGCGCGCTACTTCGCGCGTGGCCAAGGGCACCGCCGCTGTCATCTTCGTTTCGATGAATCCCGGAGCAATGGCATTCACCGTGATTCCGCGCGGCGCGAGTATGGGCGCAAGCCCCTCGATGTAACCAATGACGCCAGCCTTGGTGGCCGCGTAGTTGGTCTGGCCGACATTGCCTGCGATTCCGCCAATGGAGGAAAGGCACACGATACGGCCGCCGTCGCGCAGGAAATCCAGCAGCGATTCGTTCACGCGCATGAGGGATATCAGGTTTACATCCAGCACCATGTTCCAGCGGGGCGCGTCCATATTGGCCAGCATCTTGTCACGCGTAATGCCAGCGTTGTGAACCAGGATGTCCAACCCTGCGTGGTGCTGGGTTACATGAGCGCGAATCTTCTCTGGCGCATCTGCTTCGGTGATGTCGCAGCCCAGCGCGGTGCCACCTATGGACTGGGCGACGGCGGTAGCTGCCTCCAACTCCGCAGGCCGGTCCATGACAATAACGGTGGCACCTTCGCGCGCAAGCGCACGGGCTGTCGCTTCACCAATGCCGCGCGCGGCACCAGTCACCAGCGCCACCTTTCCGGCCAGCGATTGCTCGTAAGGGGCGGCTGCGATTTGTGGCACAAGTGCGCTCAGATGCAGCGCCTGGCCCGATACATAGGCCGAGCCTTCTGAAAGCAGAAAGTGAAGTAAGGGCGCGACGCGATCTTCCGCGCCGCTGTCGACATATACGGTTTGTGCCGTGCCTCCCTTGCGGCCCAGCTCGCGGCCCAAGCTTCGCACAAAGCCTTCCACGGCGCGACGCGCGGCGCGGGCCACGGGGCACTCCACTTCCGCCGGTGGGCGCACCAGCACGACCGCGCGACCATGGGTTGCGAGGCCGCGCACATGGCCATGGAAGAAGTGGTATAGCTCATCCAGCCCCTTCGGATCATTCAGTCCCGTGGCGTCGAAAACCAGCGCATGGGGGCGAAAGTTTTCGGGAAGCTGCTCCAAGATCAGGGGATTCCCAGCGGGGCTTGGGGCTGTATCACCCTGCAGGACGACATCGGCGCCCATGCCTTCGAGCGCCGCTACCAATGCTTGTGCCGTGGCAGCGCCCGTGCCTGCGTGTACAACCACCGTGCGGCCGCTGAGCGGCTCGGACTTCCAAGGGGCATCGGTGCGCTTGAGTGGCAGCGGAAGTGGCATACCCAGGCCGCGCGCCAATGTGCTGGCGGTTTTGTTTGCACTTAGTCGTACAAGTAAATCGCTCATCAGGTATCTCCCGAATACTTCTGCGTGGGTCTATGCCGTGGCATCGGCCTGCTTCTTGGTTTCCAATGTTGCAAGCAGCCGATCACCGGTGGTCTTTATTTCGAAATGCAGGTGACGGCATCTTGGTTCGGCACGTTCTAGGTAGCGCAACAGAAGGTCTCTGCGTTCCGGGAATCGCTGTGCCTGGGATAGCAGCACTTCGGCCACGGCAACGTCGATGGAGAGTAGCATCAGGCGCTCGGCGTGCAACATTGCCAAGGCGAAATCGCGTTTCGGGTCCCATTCATTGAGGAAGCCGCCCGTGCCGCCAGCAAGTTTTTTCACCGCAAGCCGTCGGAGCAGGTAGCCGATTACCGCAAGACGACGCCGTTGCAGGCGTGCCACGCGGCGCGTGTCGGAGTCGGTGGCAAAGCAGCCTTGCCATGTTGACTTTGCAAGACCGGAGACGAAGGCGCCAGGAGCCTTGAGCACGCCGAGTAGGCTGTCCTTCATCACCATGAGGGATTGAATCTGGCTTGTGCCTTCGTAGATAGGGAGCACCATGGCATCGCGCAAGAGCTTCTCGGCGCCGTATTCGGTGATGTAGCCATAGCCGCCGTGAATCTGGATGCAGCGCTGGCCCATCTTCACTGCCTGCTCTGAGCCCATGTACTTGATGAGCGGCGTGAGGCGCCGGGCTTTTGACTGGTGCCCTGCCAGGTCGCGCTCCGAGGACTTCTTATCTTCTGTCGACTCTGGTGGCAGGAAGCGCAACATGAGGCGAATTTTCTGCGACATCTCCTCATGAAACGCGCCCTCCATCGAGATTGCACGGAGCGCCTGGATGGTGGTCTGCATGTCGTCCAGATAGTCGGCAATCATCTCATGCCGGTCTATCATCTTGCCCATGGCAGGGCGCTCTGCTGCATAGTCCCGGGCAAGGCGATAGGCCGCTTCGCATATGCCCAGGGACTCAAAGCCCACGCCGAGCCGGGCGTTATTCATCAGCAGCAGCATCATGCGGAAGCCATCACCGCGTTCGCCGATAAGTTGCGCGGGGCTGCGGTCGTAGCGAACGGCAACGGTGGCGGAGCCGTGGTGGCCGAGCTTGTCTTCCAGCTTGTCGAACCAGGCGTAGCGGACACGCTCGCCGTTGATGTCGTCATAGGCCTTTACAAGGAACATCGACAGTTCCTTGAGGCCAGACAGCGCGTCTCCCCCAGTGCTCGCCTCCGTCTTCGCCACCACGAAGTGGTACTTCGCATGGCCGGAGGTGATGAATATCTTGTTGCCCGTGAGGTACCACTGGCCATCCGCCTCGAGCACGCCGCGCGTGGTCAGCGCGCCCATGTCGCTGCCTGCGTTGGGCTCGGTAATATCCATGCTGCCCCAGGCATTGCCTGCGGCAATGTCAGAAATCATGTCGGCGAAACGCGTGCTTTTAATCTGGACGGCATCCGGGTCGAATTCTGTGCTGCCCTCGATGATCGAGAACACCAGCCCAGCCAAGGCCATGCCGCCGTGGAAGCCAACATGCGCTGCCACTGAAACATCTGCACGCGCGAAGAGTTCGGTCGTAAGCAGCACAAGCAGGTAGGGGCAGTTCATGCCTTCCAGTTCGCGCGGCAGGCACATGCCGTGCATCTGCAGATCGTTGATCTTGTCCATGACCTCTTGAAGCACTGGCGAGAAGACAACTTCGCCGTTCTCCAGGTAGGGATGCTGGCGGTCAATCGCCTCGGAATGCGGCGCAACCTCGTTGGCGGAAAACTCTCCGACCATTTCCAGCGCGCTCTTGTAGAACTCCAGCGCCTCGTCCCGGTTGAGAAACGCACCTGGAGCCCTGTAAAGGTATTCCGTTAGCCGCACGAGCGGCTCCCAGTCGATGGCTCGTTCCACGTAGAACTGCAGGTCTTCATTGTCCGAATAGAAATTTGCCATGTGACCTTAACCTTTAAGGGTTTGCACCGGAGGCGCCACGAAGAGCGCATCCCGCGCCATGCGAACCAGCTCGTTCACATCGGTTTCTTGCTGCATGCCAACCAAGGACGATGCCACGTTGCCCACTGCCACCGACGTCATTACCATCAGCAGCACCTGCACCACGTATGCATCAGGGTTTACCTGCGACCGCAGCAGGCCCGACGCCTGCCCCATCCGGATGAAATCTGCCAACAACTTGATCCACGGGCTCAAGTGCTCGTTCATCTGCCGCTGCAGTGCGTCTGGCCGGTCCAGCATTTCGCGCAGCGCCAGGCGCGCACGGTTCGGATCTTCCCGAAAGAACACGAGCAGCGCTGTGACTGTTGCGGAGAAGCGATCATAGCCGCTGGATTGGGCCATCAGCTTGGGCAAATCATCACGCCAGTGCAAGAGCCATGCCTCAATCACGGCATGGTGCAGCAGTTCTTTTGAGGGATAGTGGTATAAGAGCGACTGTTTGCGAACGCCTGCAGCCTCTGCGATGGCCTGGATCGATGTGGCCTCGTAACCGCGCTCGCCGAATAGCCGCGTGGCCATGGTGAGAATGCGCGCCTTGACGTCCTGCGGCTGAATGGGTGCAGGTGGCGAAGACAGGATGGGCGGCCTTGTATCTACCATGCGGTAGAGGATAATCTACCGCATGGTAGATATGCAAGCCAGCGCGTGCAAACGAGTTGATGAAAGGGCTAATGCCGTGTATCCGGAATTCGAAGAGACGAACCTCGCCGCCATCGGGCTCAACCGTGCCCGAGAAATGTGGCACGAGACCAAGCTCATCTCGAAGTACAAGCATGGCCGCCATGGGACGGAATGGCAATCGTATAGCGTGCAGGAACAGGCCGACATCCAGCATCGGCTGGTGGCCGCTTGGTCGATGCTCGGACTGGAAGCGCAAGACCGGGTGGCAATCATGTCGGCCAACCGCCCGCGCTGGATCTTTACGCTCAACAGCCTGCTGCTGTCCAACCTTGTCGCCGTGCCCATTTACCCCACCCTCACTGCAGAGGGTGCCGCCTTTATCCTTCAGGATTGCGGGGCGAAGTATGCGGTTGTGGACTCGCTTGAGCAGGCGGGCAAGATAGTCTCCATGTTCGACAGGCTTCCGGACCTTAAGGGGGTCTACGTTTTGGATGCGCTCGACGTAGAACCCGAGCCCCCGATACGGGGGCTGGACAGGCTGCTCGAAGAGGCGCGTGCGCAGGTAGACCTCGAAAGCATGTATGCGGCGGTGGGCACAATTGCTGCGCACGATACTGCCGCGATCATCTATACCTCTGGCACCACGGGGAACCCGAAGGGCGTGGTGTTGACGCACGGGAATTTCCTTAGCCAGCGCCCATTGCAAACCAGTTTCAACCTTGGCCCGCAAGACATCTTCTTGAACCACCTGCCCTTCTCCCACGTCTTTGGCCTCACGGCGGATCTCTTTGGCAGCCAGGCGATTCAGGCCACGCTGGTGATTGCGGACGGCATTGAGCCGGAGAAGATTCGCCACGCCTTGCATACCATCCGGCCGACGGTGCTGATGAGTGTGCCCCGGCTCTTCGAGAAGATATTCGTGCAGGTGCAGCAGGTGGTAGCGGAGCGGCCACGGGCACTACAATCGCTTATCCACGGCGCGCTAGCGGTGGGCAAGAGGGCGTTTGACTTGGAATGCGAAGGGCACCCCTTGCCCACGGGTCTCGCCATAAAGCATCGCCTGTCGAAACGCATTGCGCGGCGCGTGTTGAGCAAGGCCGGGCTGGACCGTGTGCGGTTGGCCTACGCGGGCGGAGCGCCGATCAGCCCAGAGCTATGCCATTTCTTTCAAGGCCTGGGAATAAACCTTTACCAGGGCTACGGCCTTACCGAAACTAGCCCCGTTGCCACGGTCAACCTTCCCGGCAAGAACAGGCTCGGCACCGTTGGGCCTCCCATACCGGGCATCGAGATAAAGATTGCCGAGGACGGCGAGATTTTGATTCGCGGCGCAAACATCATGCAGGGATACTTCAACAATCCCACCGCCACCGCCGAGGCCATCAACGCGGATGGCTGGTTTCACTCCGGTGACATTGGCACGCTGGACGCCGACGGGTACTTGCGCATTCTGGACCGGAAGAAGGAACTCATCATCACCTCCGGCGGAAAGAACATTGCCCCCCTGCCCATTGAGAGCGCCTTTAACACGGACCAATACATTGAGCGCGTCGTGGTAATTGGTGATCAACGGAACTACCTTACCGCCTTGGTCTGCCTGGAATGCGACATGGTGCGCGACTGGGCGGGAAAGCAGGGCATCCACTTCTCGGAGCGCCAAGAGCTCGCCAATGATCCGTCGGTATACAAGCTCATCGAAGAGCGCATCGCACTCGTCAATCAGAAGCTGGCGCGTTATGAACAAATCAAAAAGTTCGCCATTCTGGAAAACAACTTCACGCCACACACCGGTGAAATCACCCCCACCGAAAAACTCAAGCGCCGCGTCATTGTTGAGAAGTACCGCACGATTATCGACGAACTTTATTCCGAGTCGTAAAGCGAACGATCATAGGCACTTGCTGTAAAGACTAATTCACTTTCCCTATTGCGTTGAATCGCAATGGCGAGAAAGTATAGTCAGAGTTGGGCGTTCATTCGGACGTTGGATTGTGCTCTTCATTTGCCGATGCACCGTCCTGCTTGCTTTGTTTTTCCAAGGCGTCTTTCTCGTCCTTCACCACCTTCTGTTTCTCGCCCTTGTCTTTTTCTTTCTTGCTCTTGTCGCCCATCGCGTGAACTCCTTGGTTGGCTAATTCCATCGGCGAATAATGCATGGCGTGGATGAAGGGCGAGTAAAGACGCAGTAATGTTTCGGTGTAGGCAAATCAACTGGAAAGCAGGGGGCCGCTTCTCGTTGGCACTGGAATTGGGCACGGAGAATCCGGGCCCGTGTACGACACAGGCTCCGGAGTTTGTTGAACTCGATTCTGCGTACCATTGAAATGATGCAAACAAAACGCCGCAGCCGGGCGAAAGTGCCCGGCTGCGGTAGGTGTGTTCGTGATTGTTGTTTAGTCTTCGAGAGAGAACAAGCCCGGCGCGTAGCCGTCTTCGCTGCCGTCTTCCACTTTATAGGCGCTGTCTTCGGCGTTGTAGAATTGGATTGTGCGGAGCAGTTCGCTCATGTCTACCGAGCCATCCGTGTTCAGGTGGTCGGCATCATGCGCGCCGCAGGAGTCGTCGCCAATTCCCGGTGCGAAACCATCTTCCGAATCGTCGGCGCAGTGGTAGGTGCCGATGTTGTAGAACTGAATCATGCGGAGCACTTCGCCCAGCTCAACGGTCCAGTCGCGGTCGGAGTCGGTATTGTGGCAGAACTCCTTGGTGAAGCCCTCGCCCGCCGGTGCGTCGAGGCTGGCCACTGCGTATTCCGCGCCACCCATGCGGCGGTAGACCACGTTGCCACCCACCGTCTGCACGCCCGTGGCGTCTGCCGGAACGAGCACTTCGAAGCGCAGCACCACCGGCATTGCGGGGACTACAATCCAGGCCCAGGTCAGCGTTCCGGAATCACCCACGCGGGGGTTCAGGAACGCGCCCTTGTTGTCCAGCGTCCGCACGTAGGTCCAGCCTGCAGGCAGGGTCTGCTCCACACTCAGCGCCAGCACGCGGTCGGTACCGGAGTAGCTCAGGTGCGCTTCAACCACGTTGGTTTCACCAGCCACGTAGAACCCGTTGGGGCCCAACTTCTGCTGCAGGGTTATGCCGTCTACCGGGGTAACTTCGCCCTCGCTGGAACCTTCGCCTTCACCTTCGCTGCCGCCTTCGGTCTCGCCCTCGGTGACAACCGGAACGTCCTTGTTGGACAACAGGATATCGCCCGTCTCGGAATTGATGACGTCCACGCGGGAGGCGGAGGTTACGACGGGAATGGTGTAGTCGTTGCGCTCATCGCGCTCCACTTCCGCTTCGCCGCCGCGCACTGCGCTGGAGCCCACGTTCACGCCATCAACCAGTACGGTAATGCGGTTCGCGGCGGTAACGCCTCGCACTTCCACTTCGATACGGCGACGTTCGTTGTCGTTCTTCAATTCGGCCTTGCCGCTCGCGGTCGGGTTCAGGCTCGTTCCGGTCAGCCCGAACTCAAGCTCCACCTCGCCGCTGTCGTCATCGCCTTCGTCGTCGCCCTCATCATCGCCTTCGTCATCATTACCTTCATCGTCCCCTTCGTCTTCACCCTCGTCGT
>JBIKMR010000305.1:0-5070 GCA_044359155.1 Candidatus Hydrogenedentales bacterium
CCCTTCTGTGCCCTCGATTACCCCGCTGTGGGCCAACGCCAATTGGTATGAGCGCGAAGCATGGGACCTGATGGGTGTGCGCTTTGAGGGCCACCCCAACCTGCGTCGCTTGTTGATGCCCAACACCTGGCAAACGCACCCGCTCCGCAAGGACCACCCGGCGCGCGCCACGGAATTGGAACCCTTCCAGTTGCCGGACGAGAAGCTCCAGCGCGAGCAGGAAGCCATGCAGTTTGTTCCCGAAGAGTGGGGGCTTACGCGCGGCAACGATGAGTTCGACTACCTCTTCCTCAACCTTGGCCCGCACCACCCCGGCACCCACGGCCTCCTGCGCATCATCCTACAACTGGATGGCGAAGAGATCGTCGAGGCCATTCCCGATATTGGCTACCACCATCGCGGCGCGGAGAAGATGGGCGAACGCCAGACCTGGCACAGCTTCATACCCTACACCGACCGTATCGACTACCTCAGCGGCGTGATGAATAACTTCGCCTACCTGCTGGCGGTCGAGAGCCTGGCCGGTATCACCGTGCCGCCCAAGGCGCAGACCATACGCATCATGATGTCCGAGCTTTTCCGCATCGCCAGCCACCTCGTGTGGTACGGCACCTTTGCGCAAGACCTCGGGGCCATGTCGCCCACCTTCTTCATGTTCAACGACCGCGAGAAGATCTTCGACATTGTCGAGGGAATCTGCGGCGGGCGTATGCACCCCAGTTGGTTCCGCATCGGCGGCGTGGCTCACGACCTGCCCAAGGGCTGGAGCGCCAAGATTCAGGAATTCCTCGATTACTTCCCGCCCCGCCTGAAGGACTACGACAACGCCCTGATGAAGAACAGCATCTTCAAGAAGCGTACCATTGGCGTGGGGGCCTACTCCCTGAAGGAAGCCATCGAGTGGGGCGTCACCGGTCCCGGCCTGCGCGCCTGCGGATACGACTGGGACTTCCGCAAGAAGCGCCCCTACTCCGGTTTCGAGAACTTCGAGTTCGACGTGCCGCTGGCCGAGGCAGGCGACTGCTATGCCCGCGCGCAGGTGCGCATCGAAGAAATGCGCCAGAGCATGAGAATCATCAAGCAGTGCATGGACAACATGCCCGAGGGGGACTACAAGGCGGACCACCCGCTCACCACCCCGCCGCGCAAAGAGCGCACCATGCACGATATTGAGACCCTGATTAACCATTTCCTGAACGTAAGCTGGGGGCCCATCATGCCAGCGGGCGAAGCCTTCTATGGCATCGAGGGAAGCAAGGGCGCCTACGGCTATCACCTGATATCCGATGGCAGCACCATGTCTTACCGCACCCGCATCCGCACCCCCAGTTTCCCGCATATGCAGATGTTGCCGTTGTTAAGCCGTGGCGTGCGCGTGTCCGATTTGCTGGCCATCCTGGGCAGCATGGACTACGTGCTTGCAGACGTGGACCGATAACATGTTGACCGAAGAACTCAAAAACGAAATAGCCCACCACATCCACGATGAGGCGCACCGGCAGGCCGCCTGCACCGAGGCGCTGCGCATCGTGCAAAAGGAACGCGGCTGGATCAGCGACGAGTCTCTCAAGGACATCGCCGACTTCCTTGGCATGACCATCCACGAGCTTGACAGTATCGCTACGTTCTATAACCTGATACACCGTCGCCCCGTGGGCCGCCATGTCATCCGACTCTGCTCCAGCGTAAGCTGCTGGGTCATGGGGTATGACCCGCTGCGCGACGCGCTGTTGAAGAAGCTGGGTGTGCAACTGGGCGAGATGACCGCCGATGGCCGATTCACCGTGTTGCCGCACCAATGCCTCGGCGCGTGCGACCGTGGCCCCGTGATGATGATCGGTGTGGACACGCACCGCGACGTGAAGATCGAAGAGTTGGACCAACTGCTGAGTCAATACCAGTGACCGATACCCCGCTTACATATCGCTTGAAAACGCACGGCACCGTGGTCGCGTTCGAGGACTACGTGCGCACGGACGGCTATGCCGCTGCGCGCAAGGCCCTCACCACCATGCAGCCCGGTGACGTGACGCAGAGCGTGAAGGACTCGGGCTTGCGCGGGCGCGGAGGCGCGGGCTTCCCCACCGGCGTGAAGTGGTCGCTCATCCCCATGGGCGAGAACGCCCCCAAGCACAAGTACCTCGTTGTGAACGCCGACGAGATGGAACCCGGCACCTTCAAGGATCGCCTGCTGCTCGAGGAAGACCCGCACCAGTTGATCGAGGGCGTCATCCTTGCGGCCTACGCCATACAGGCGGACACCGCCTACATCTTCCTGCGCGGCGAATACCTGCAAGCGCAAGAGCGCTTCGAGCGTGCCATAGCGGAAGCCTATCGTGGCGGCATGTTGGGCAATAACATCCTTGGCAGCGGCTACTCGCTGAACCTGTATTTGCACATGAGCATTGGCCGCTACATCTGCGGCGAAGAGACTGCCCTGCTCAACGCCCTTGAAGGCAAGCGCGGTAATCCCCGCAGCAAGCCCCCCTTCCCGCAGATCAGCGGACTGTGGGGCAAGCCCACCATCGTGAACAACGTCGAGACCCTGTCCAACTTGCCGCACATCATCAACTATGGCGCGGACTGGTTTAAGAAATTGAGCCGCACCCCCAACGGTGGCACCAAGATGTATGGCGTGAGCGGGCGGGCCAAGCGGCCCGGCCTGTGGGAACTGCCGCTCGGCACCACCATTGGCGAGATTCTCGATCTCGCGGGCGGTATGCAGGACGGATACAACCTGCGCGCCATCATTCCCGGAGGCGCTTCCACCGATTTCCTCGGCCCGGAACACCTCGACCTGCAAATGGACTTTGACACCGTGGGCAAGGCAGGCAGCCGCATGGGCACGGGCACCATGATTCTGCTGGACGACAAGACCTGTCCCGTGGGCATGATCCGTAACCTCATCCAGTTCTTCGCGCACGAGTCCTGCGGCTGGTGTACGCCTTGCCGCGATGGCCTGCCGTGGATTGAGAAGACCCTCGCTGCCATACAAGAAGGGCGCGGGGAAATGCGCGACCTCGAAATTCTACAACGGCAGGTGGGCTTGCTCGGCCCCGGCAATACGTTCTGCGCGCTGGCCCCCGGTGCCATGAGCCCGCTGGGCAGCGGCCTGCGCCGTTTTCGTGAAGACTTTGAAAAACTCATCCGCGATAAGCGGCAGCCGGAGTAGGGGCAATGGCGACCATCTACATCGACGGCAAACCGCACCAGGTGAAGGACGGGCAAAACCTGCTCGAGGCCTGCATCTCGCTCGGCCTGAACGTTCCCTACTTCTGCTGGCATCCCGCGCTCGGCAGCGTGGGGGCCTGCCGCCAGTGCGCCGTGAAGCAGTATGCCAACGCGGAAGACACCCGTGGCCGCATCGTCATGTCCTGCATGACCCCTGCCGCCGAGGGCGTCCGCATTTCGATTGAAGACGACGGCTCGAAAGAGTTCCGTTCGAGCGTCATCGAGTGGATGATGTCCAACCACCCGCACGATTGCCCGGTCTGTGACGAAGGCGGCGAATGCCACCTGCAAGACATGACCCTGATGACCGGCCACAACTACCGCGATTACCGCTTCGACAAGCGCACCTATCCCAACCAGGACCTCGGGCCGCTCATCAACCACGAGATGAACCGCTGCATCCAGTGCTACCGCTGTGTGCGCTATTACCAGGACTACGCGGGCGGCACCGACCTTGCCGCGCACTCCTCGCACAACCACGTGTACTTTGGGCGCAGCGAAGACGGCACGCTGGAAAACGAGTTCAGCGGCAACCTCGTCGAGGTCTGCCCCACGGGCGTGTTCACCGACAAGACGCTGAAGAAGCACTACACCCGCCGCTGGGACTTGACCACCGCGCCCTCCGTCTGCGTGCATTGCGCTGCGGGCTGCAACATCACCCCCGGTATGCGCTACGGAGAACTGCGCCGCGTGCGCAACCGCTACAACAACGCCGTGAACGGCTACTTCCTCTGCGACCGTGGCCGCTATGGCTACGAGTTTGTGAACGACAAGGCGCGCCCGCGCGATCCCATGCGCCGCACCAGCACCGGCTACGAAATCCTCCCGCGCGAGGGCATCGTCGAGCAGATCGGTGCGCTCATCAAGAACGGCGCGAAGCCCATCGGCATTGCCTCGCCCCGCGCCTCGCTTGAATCCAACTTCGCGCTGCGCCTGCTCGTGGGTGCCGACAACTTCTTCCAGGGCATTTCGCGTGCCGATGCGCAGTTGCAAGCGCGCATCCTTAACATCATGCACACAATGCCCGCCGCCCTGCCCAGCCTGGGCGACCTGAAAGAGTACGATGCCGTGCTCGTGCTGGGTGAAGACCTGACCAATACCGCGCCGCTTGCCGCGCTGAACGTTCGCCAGACCGTGCTCAACCAGCCGCGCCGCGCTGCGGGCAAGATGGGCATTGCCGAGTGGAACGACGCCCCTGTGCGGGAAGTCATCGACGGCAAATACGGACCGCTCTTCATCGCCACCCCCATGGCAGGCAAGCTGGACGACGTGGCCACCGCCACCTACCACGGCGCGCCCGACCAGTTAGCGGCACTTGGCTATGCCGTGGCAAACGCCCTCGACTCCAACGCGCCCGCGCCGGGAGTGGGGGACGACGTATCCTCCCTCGCCGCGCAGATCGCCGCCGCGCTCCAAGGTGCCGAACGTCCGCTCATTGTGACCGGACCCTCCTGCCGCAACGAGGCCGTCGTGCTGGCTGCCGCCAACGTGGTCAACGCGCTTAAGCGCGCTGGCAAAGACACCGCCGGGCTTTACTTCACCGCCGCCGAATGCAACAGCGTCGGCATGGCGATGCTGGGCGGCAACGCCCTAGAAGACGCCGCCGAGGCCCTGCGCTCGGGCCGCGCCGACATGCTCATCATCATGGAGAACGACCTCTACCGCCGCGCCCCGGCAGCGTTGATAGATGGCATGTTCGAATCCGCGAAGCACGTTGTCATCCTCGACCACACCGCCCACGCCGCCACGCGCAGCGCGGACTTCGTGCTGCCAGCATCTACCTTTGCAGAAGGCGACGGCACGATGGTCAACGCCATTGGCCGCGCGCAGCGCTTCATG
>JBIKMR010000072.1:0-17113 GCA_044359155.1 Candidatus Hydrogenedentales bacterium
TGGCTACCGGCTGGCGCGCCAGTTCGACCTACCCATCGTTCCCTGCCTGCCCGGCCTTGTGCCCCTTACCCTGCCCGACGCCACCCTGCAAAACCTCTCCGATCTCTCCGGCATCTCCTTCGACGCCGCTGCCACCATCGGCAAGACCACCTTCAACGAAGCCGTGCTCATCACCCACCGCGGCCTCAGCGGCCCGGCCATTCTCCAGGTATCGTCCTACTGGGAACCCGGCCAAGGGTTGCGCCTCGATCTCTACCCCGGCACGCGCATGGAAGAACACCTGCTGCAAGCCAAGCGCAATGCAGGAAAGACCTTCCCCAAGGCCCTCCTTGGCGAACGCCTGTCCACCCGCTTTGCCCAGCGCCTCTGCGAACACAACCACTGGCAACGCCCGCTTGGTGAAATGGGAGACGCGGACCTCCGAAGAATGGCCAACGCCCTGCAACAGTGGCCCCTACCGATCAACGGAACCGAGGGCTACGCCAAGGCCGAAGTCACCCGGGGTGGGGTAGATACCCGCGCCCTCTCCCCCAAAACCATGCAGGCCAACCACCAGCCCGGCCTCTATTTCATCGGCGAAGTCACCGACGTCACCGGCTGGCTCGGCGGCTACAACTTCCAATGGGCGTGGGCTTCCGCCGTTGCCGCTGGCAATGCCGTTTAGCGACAGCTCGCCCTACCGTCCCAAGGCGCGTTGTATCGCCTCTCTCAATTGCGCAACGGAGTACGGCTTAGGAAGCGTCAAGGTGCGCTCCTTCAGTTTTTTGTATATCGACGTCGGCACCGCGCAACTGCCCGACATGAACACAAAGGGCAAATCGGGATACCGCTCCACCGACTCATGATAAAGGCCTTCCCCGTCCAGCAGCGGCATATTGATATCCGTGATCACCAGGTCGAATTTCTCCCCCTCCTGCGCCAATAACCGCAACGCCTCCCGGCCGTTCGACGCGCCCACAACGACATACCCCGATGTGGCCACCATCCGCATCGCCAGCTCCCGCAACAAGTCCTCGTCTTCCACCAACAGTATCCGCGCCGAGTGCGTGCCCACCTCAGCCGCTGGCTTTGGCAAGGCGGCTACTTCTTTCCGTGCCCCCTGTTGTTTCGGCGGCTCGCTTTGCACTGGCTCGCCATCGCCACTATCCAGCACCTGCTTCAACGTGGCCAACAACGCATCCGCCGTGTAGGGCTTGGGCACAAAAAAATCCACCCCCGCACCGAGGGCCTTGGCAACATCCCCGTTTGCTGCAAGCCCGCTTGAGCCGATGATCCGCACCGAGGGGTCTATTGACTTGAGCGCAACAATCATCGCGGGGCCGTCCATCACCGGCATACTCATGTCTGTCAACACCACCGCAATCTGGTCCTTGTTCTGCACATAGGTGGACACGCCCTCCGCGCCATTGACTGCGGTAATCACGCGGTATCCAAACCGCTCGAGCGCCTTTTGGGCTGTCTCGCGAATACCCTCTTCGTCATCCACCACCAGAATCAGCTCCCCATGCCCAAGCGGCAGGCGCGCCTCGGCGACGGAGATATCCTCCGCGCCGCCCTTCTCCGTGAGGGCGGGCAAATAGATCTTGATCGTCGTGCCCTTGTCTGGCTCACTATACAAGTGAATGACGCCACCGTGGTTCTTGACGATCGTGAACGTGGTAGACAGTCCCAGCCCCGTGCCTTTGCCCAGTTCCTTCGTGGTGAAGAAGGGCTCGAATATTTTCTCTTGCACCTCCGGCGACATGCCCGCCCCCGTGTCTGAAACACACACCAGCACAAACGGGCCCGGCTTGGAATGCAGGTTCATTCCCGCAAACACCTCGTCCAGCACCACGTTCTCCAGCGATATCCGCAGCACGCCCCCATTGGGCATCGCGTCGCGCGCATTCACGCACAGGTTCATCAACACCTGGTGCAGCTGCGTCGGGTCTATGTGTATGCCCCACAATTCCGCGCACATGTTCAAATGAAAATCGATGTTTCGCGGGAACGTGTCACGGATGACCTGCTGGATATCCCGCGCTATCACCCCCGCGTTCACGTTCGACGGCTTCCCGTCGATGCCCCGCGCAAAGCCTAGCACCTGCTTGATAAGTTCCGCGCCGCGTTTTGCGCTGTTGCTCAAGGTCTCCAGCGTCTGCAGCGCCTCTTCCGATTGCACGTCCGCCTTCAGCATTTCCGTGGACATCAGTATCGGCGCAAGAATGTTGTTCAAATCATGCGCAATCCCACTGGCCAGCGTGCCAATGCTCTCCATCCGCTGCGCCCGCAGGAACTGCTGCTCCAGCCGCTTTTTTTCCGTAATGTCTGAATTGATGCCAAGGATCGATTTCGGCTCCCCGCGCTCGTTGCGGAGCAGTGTCCACCGGCACCCCACCGTGATCAGCTTCCCGCACTTTGTCAGGTGTTCCAGCTCCCCGCTCCATTCCTCGTCACGAAGCACCGTCGCGGTCGCCTCCAACAAGGGCGCAGGGTCGGTGTACAGTAAGTCCGCCACCGACTTCCCAACCACCTCCGCCGCACTCCACCCGTAGATCACTTCCGCGCTTCGGTTCCAGTACAAGATCTGGTTGTCCATATTGCGCACCAGGATCGCGTCGCCTGCCTGGTCCAGCAGCGCCGCCTGTTCCGCCAGCCGCAGCTCCGCCTCCTTGCGCTCCGACAAGTCCGTCATTCCCCCAATCATCCGCACCGCCTTGCCCGTGCTGTCCCGCATCAGGTACCCGCGATCAATCACGTACAGGTAGGTTCCGCTCTTATGGCGATAACGGTACTCCGCAGACCATTGCTGCACGGTTCCATCAATGGCCTCATGGATGGAATGAACCACTTCGTCGACGTCATCGGGATGTATATGGGCCGTCCAAAATTCTGGCGTGGGCTCAACCTCCTCCTTCGGGTATCCGAAGAGCGTCTCTATGCCCTCATTCCACCAGACCACCCCCGACACCAAATCCCAATCCCAAATGGCGTCGCTTGTTGCCTTCGACAATAGCCGAAAGCGTTCCTCGCTTGCAGCGAGCACATCCGTTGCACGGCGATTCAGCGTGACGTCGTTAAAGTAAACGGCCAACCCATCTGGCGTGGGAAAGGCGCGCACGCGGAACCAGCAGTCGAGGCCGGGGTAGTACTCTTCGAACTCGACGGGCGTACCCGTGGCAACAGCCGTGCGGTAGGCGCGCTCGAAGGCGGGCCCCCCGGCCTGGGGGTATTCGTCCCACACCACCTTTCCGACCAGGTCCGAGCGGGAGCGCTGCAACAACTGCTCCGCCTCGAGGTTCAGGTAGGTGAAACGCCATTCGCGATCCATTGTGATGAAGGCCTCGGAAATGGATTCCAAGGTGCGGGCCAGGCGCTCTTCCATATGGTGCGCGCGAAGCTCCGCCTCTTTACGTTCAGTAATGTCTTGCAGCGCTCCCTGCACCCGAACAATTGCACCGTGCGAATCGCGTTCCGCCTCGCCCATCAGCCGCGCCCACAATCGCCTTCCCTTCCCGGAAATCATCTCCACTTCCAGGTCATAGGCGGTTCCTGCGGAGGCGCATTCTTGGTACGCGCGAGCGACTGCTGGCACATGCTCGGGCAGATAGAGGGAGAAGGAAGCCTCGACGCTAGGCGAATAATCTACGGGCACCTCGAGGATATCCCTTAGCTCGTCAGACCACGTTGGTGCCTGGCCGGGCAGTTCAACGCTCCATGCCCCCATGCGACTCACGTGCAGCGCCATGCGCAGCAGCGCCTCGTTGGCGCGAAGCAAGGCCTCGTCGCGATCGCGCTCCACCGAAATGCTGACCAAGTGCGCGGCCCGGCTCATCAGTTCTACATCAGAGGGTTCTGGCGCGCCCGGCGTGCTGCCATAAAGGGCCAGCGTGGCAATCACCTTGCCGTGCGAATCCAACACCGGGGTGGACCAGCACGAACGAAAGCCGTAAGTCTTTGCAATGTCCACGAAATCCTTGCAGAGCGGATCCGTGGCCACGTCCGAAACATACACCGGCTCAATCCGATGCGCCGCCGTGCCGCACACGCCCGAGCCCTCGGCTATCGGCAGCCCGTCAATCACGCTGCAATAAGACGCCGGCAGCTTCGATGCCCCGCCATGCCGAAGCTGCTTGCGGTCTGCATCCACCAACAACACCGACGACATCGATCGAACCGACGCTTCGTCTATCGTGTTGGTGATCGCGTAGAGAATTTGCGAGAGCGGCGCGCCAGCAGAAATGAGTTCCAGAATCGGGGCCTCGCCCTCGCGAAACATCTCGCGATTATCGCGCACCCCGCCAACGCCCGTTCCATGGTCATCTGGCGCGGCAATGTTTCCACTCAAAGCCAAATTCCTTTGCACGCATTTCCGGTAAACGCGCCCGGTCTCCAAGACTGCAATGGAAACCAATATTTGTAGAACACCGTGGACATACTCGCGACTCGCACCTTAGCAGCGTAGTCTTTCGTAGTTTGCACGTCAACAATCTGTCTAAAAATATGCTTGGCGCGATTGCCCTTCCTAAGGGCCCCAGCCCCCTTGACGCCTAAAACTGCGAAACATGCGTGTAATTCTTTCTTGACAATTCGTCAATAATTGTATACATAAGGCTTGCCAGCGGAAGAGCTGTAAGTCCTTGGTACTAGGGTATCTGCGCCACGGAGGAGCAGTGTCGGGTATCCTGCACGCAGGGGAGTGAAGCGGCTATGGCCAATGTAACGAAGCAAATCACGGAATTGTGTAACGAGTGGTGGTCCGAAATGGCCGACGCCGCGCGCCCCGGACAATACCGCTTTGCCACCCAGTTGCTCCACCTGCTCGGGTGGGATCAGCCCCTCCCGTTCTCCCCTAAAGACGGCGCCGCACGCATGAACGCCCAGCCCTACCTGCTGCGCTCCGCAGGCCAAACCACCGTCGCCGCCTACTTCGTGTTGCCCGGCACCCTCGAATCCCCCGGGCCGTTGGTGGAGCGCGGGCTAGATTTCTGCCGCGCCACCCGCACCTTGGTCAGCGAAGCGCAAACGCTCAACGTGCATTACGTTTTCATCAGCGACCTCTACCGCAGCTACCTCTACGATTCGCTGACTGACGAGTTGCTGCTGCACGCGGACACCCCCCTGGAGTTCGCCAACGAATTCGCACCCGTGCTGGGCCGCGAAAGTATGGAGCGCGGCGCGCTTGAGGAACTGCGCCGCCAGCCCCGCAGCTGCATGGCCACCCAACTGCGCGATTGGTGCAGTTATTGGATGACGCAATACGAGAAGGCCACGGGCCTGAACGAGATTCGCGCCGCCGCCATCATCGACCGCCTGCTGGTCACCCGCTACCTCTTTGCCAAGGACATCCTGCGCCGCACCAAGTGGCGGCTGGAACAACGCTTCCTGCAACTGCTCGACCGCGCATCGAGCCACCGCCCCGAGGGCGTGGGCCGAGAGCTCAACCGGCTCTTCCGCGACATGGGCGAGGACTGGGGCATCGAGCTCTTTGCGAACGACCCCTACATCGACGACGCCGTCGCCAACGATGTGCTCACCGCCGCGATGCTCACCGAGTTCGGCCTCATGTCCCGCACCCGCTTCAGCATTTCCACCGTGCTCGAATCCTTCAACCACGGCGAACCTGCCGAGAAAATGCGCGTGCGCATGGTGCCCACCGGCAACGAAGAGCGCGACCGCTACCTTGCACACCAATCCCTGCGCACCGTGGACAGCACCCGCGTCGAGCTCGACCTTGCTGAGGAAGGCTACCGCGCCATCTTCCACTGGTTCGACAAGATCGTCGCGCTCTATGACCGCCTCGAAATGGACTTTGAAATGAAGGCCCGCGACGAAGGCCGCGCCCACGGCAGTGATCTCTTCGAGTGGTCGCAGCACGATGCCAGCCGCCCCGGTGCCTGTTCGGACAAGCTGGCCTATGCCTGCGACCACGGCATTCGCGTGTACTACGAGACGCCGCTGCAGTTTCGCATTGCCCGCCTCATGCTCACGCTCCACCTGGTCAGCCGCTACCACCAATTGCGCCAACCTGTGGACCGCCTCCCCAGCCTCGACGCCGTCCTTCAGGTGCGCCCCAACATCCACATCGCCAATCCGCTTCTGGACGACAAACCCATCCGCGAAGTCGAGCCGCCGGTGCTCCGCCAAAACGTGGGCTAAATTTCCTTGGAACCCATCCGCAACGAGATCACCAGCGAAGTCTTGTTGTGCAACGCGGATGGCACCCTGAACCCACAAGCCATTGGCTGGGGCCGCAAGCCTTGGTGGGTGGACAACCTGCAAGGTCGCCCCTTCCGCAAAAAGCGCTGGGACTACTGGTGCTTCATGGGGCCACACCAGCTCTTCTCCCTCTGCCTCGCAGACGTGGACTACATCGGCCTCGGCGGGGCCTACGTGCTCGACTACGCCACCAGCCGCATGGCCGAATGCGGGATTGTCTCCCCCTTGGGCAGGCAGCCCCACATGCCGCCCCGCGCCCACGGCACCGCCACCATGCGGCAAGGCCGCAGCCACATGGAAATGCGCTTCACCGAAACCGGTGGCGTGCTCACAACATCTGTGCCCAAGTGCGGCGGTCGGCCCCTCAAGGCAGAGATGCACGTCACCTTTCCCCAAGACCTCGACACCCTCAACGTCCTCGTCCCCTGGTCCACCCGCAACTTCCAGTTCACCTCGAAGCAACTGCCCCTGCCTTGCGAGGGCGAAGTGAAATGGGGCGATGAAGTGTGGACCTTCGGGCGCGAGGATTCCTTCGGCGTGCGCGACTATGGCCGGGGCATCTGGCCCTACAGCACCAACTGGAACTGGGCCGCCCTCAGCGGGCGCAGCGGCACAGACGTGTACGGCCTCAACCTGGGCGGGCAATGGACCGATCACACCGGCGCCACCGAGAACGGCCTCATCCTCAACGGCACGCTGCACAAGATATTCGAGGACGCCGTCTTCGAATACGACCGCACCAACTTCATGAAACCCTGGCGCCTCCACACCCCCGGCACCAACGCCGTGGACCTGCGCATGGTTCCCTTCTTCGACCGACACACCCACGCCAACCTCGGCATCATGCGAACCAACGTCCACCAATGCTTCGGCCACTTCCGGGGGACCATCAGCACAGGCGGCCACACGGTAACGGTGGACAACGCCATCGGTTGGGCCGAAGAACAACGAGCCCGCTGGTAGCGATTCGATTCCTCGTTACACCAATGTTGTGGCCTGGTCTCCTGACCGCGCCACTCCCCCGACCGTCAGGTCTCCTCTTCTCCCCCGCCTTTCCCCTTTGTGCCCTTCGTGTTCCTTCGTACCCCTCCGCCGAGTCTTCGAGGCCCCGCGTCCGAGCGGGGTGGTTTATCCTCCTTCTTCTCCACCGCCAGCGGGGCGGTCAGCTCCTCGTACAACTGAAACTTGTTGCGTATTTCATTCCAGGACAGCTGGCTCATGCGGGTGGGATTCCTCCAAGAAGATGGTGCAGCACAGGCAGGGAAGATGGCAAACCCCGCACCAATACCGCCAAGGCGTTGCACTTGCCGCCGCAGTACCAACCATGCACCGAAGCCAAAACCTGTCTGGAGTGCGGCTGCTTGCCGCCGCTCTAACCTAGGCCGCTTGCTGCCGTCATGGACATGCATGACCTGAAACTCATGCTGGAACAAAAGAGGGCAAGCCACTCAACAGCTCACGGAAGCAAGCTTCCTTGGCAAGAGCGGTAGCAAGCTACCGCACTCCAGATAGTTGATCCGCCGGGCAGTGTAATGATCGGGCTCCATGCTATCCTGCCCACACCACCGGAGACCGCCCCATGCGCGCAACCATCCTCCTCACCCTGTGCTTCTTCGCCTTGGCCTGCCACGCCGCCGCACCGTTTCAACTCGCCCCCTTCCGCACGGACATCACCGTGCCGATTGGCCATGCGTTGATGGGGGGCGGCATTGCGCCCGCGAAGGAAGTGGTAGACCCGCTCTTTGCGCATGGGCTGGTGCTGCTGGGTGGGGAGCAGCCGCTGGTGCTGGTGTCGGTGGATTGGTGCGAAGTGCGCAACGATGCCTACGACCGGTTCCGTTTGGTGCTGGCCGATGCGGCGGGCACCACGCCCGCGCATGTCTTGGTCTCGTCGGTACACCAGCACGAAGCACCCGTGGCGGACTTCGAGGCGCAGCGCCTGCTGGATGGCGTGGGGCTGGCGAAAGCCCTATGCGATTCCGCCTTCGTTGAAGATACGATCCAGCGTATCGCCGCCGACTTGCGGGGCGCGATGCAATCCCCAACCGCCATCACGCATTTCGGCACAGGGCAGGGCTTGGTCGAGGGGGTGGCTTCCAATCGGCGCGTGGTGTTGCCTGATGGCCGCGTTACCTATGACCGGGGCAGTGCCACCAAGGACCCCGCCCTGCGCGATTTACCCGAGGGTGAGATAGACCCCTGGCTCAAGACGTTGAGCTTCTGGAACGGCGACACACCCATCGCTGCAATCCATGCCTACGCCACACACCCCATGAGCTACTACGGCACGGGCGGGGTGTCCGCAGACTTCATCGGCATGGCGCGCAACCAGCGGCAGGTTGAGTCTCCGGGCGTGTTCCAGATGTATTTCTCCGGGTGCAGCGGCGACGTGACGGCGGGCAAGTTCAACGACGGCGATACTGCCAACCGGGCGGTGTTGGCGGGCAAGCTGCACCGCGCCATGGTGGCCGCATGGGATGCCACCATGCGCCATCCGCTGGAACTGGCAACGCTGCGCACGGCTGACCTGTTGCTCGAACCCAAGGCCAGCCGGGGCTTCACGGTTGAGGACATGCAGCACACGCTCACCAACACCAGCGACACCATCTTCAACCGCAACCTTGCGGCGATGGGATTGAGCTGGCGGAAGCGCGTGGCCGCAGGCCAGCCGATACAGGTTGCGGCGATCGATTTCGGCAAGGCCCAGTTCCTGCTGTTACCCGCCGAGGCTTTTGTCCACTACCAGCTTGCCGCGAAGGCGCTGCGCCCTGATCAGTTTATCCTCACCGCAGGCTACGGTGAATCCGCGCCCGGCTACATCCCCAGTGCCGCTGCCAGCAGCGAAGGATTCAACGATGCCCACTCGTGGTGCTGGGTGGCACCCGGCGCGGAGGAGAAAATGCTGGCGGCCATGCGGGTGGCATTGGACGCGACCCAGTAGAAGTGTCGCCCTTTACCCCGCAGCTGCCGCGTTCTTGCGGGCGCGCACCAGCAGAGCCACCTGCGCCAGCAACAGAAGCAGTACCAGCACGGGCGTATACTTGAATGAGGCCTCGATGCCGTATTCGTTTGCGAAGTAGCCGAGGCCGAAGGGTGCGGCGAATCCCCCCATGCCCACCACGCCCTCGTTAATGGCGAGACGTCGGTGTTTCTTTTCAGGGTTGACCGTGCAGTAATAGCTGGCCGCGAAGAAGCACACGCCGCAGTTTGCGCCAATCACCGCGAAGCACAGGGCCATGACGACGACGCTGGTCGTGGCTCCCAGCAGCCAGACCGCGATGGCGGCGGCGATCTGCACGGTAACCAGGAGGCTGAAGCGCCCGTGCCACCAACTTGTGTGGCCGAGGGTCAGGTACATGACGCAACTGGTGAATGAAAGCACGAAGGCGAGGATGCCGTAGATTCGCGCGGCACCATAGGTGAGCAGAGCCGGGGCCTGCTCTTCAAACAAGATGCGCAGCTCGCCGTTGGCAACTAAGTCGTTCATCTGCTTGGGAAAAACCATGCGGGTAACGATTACCAGCGCCCAGCCGAGGCCGTTGGCTACCCATGTTGAAGCAATCAAGCGTTCAAGCCTGAGACGTTCTTGCATGGAAAGCACCGGGGTATCGTCGTTCACTTCGTGAACCGTTTCCGCAGGCAAGCGATAGAGCAGCCATGCAGCCCCCGCCGACATTACGAATACGCCAACAACCGGCAGTCGGTGGTCCACCACGTAGAGGTAGCCGCCAATCAGGGGCCCGACCGCCAGCCCCATGCTCCAGGAAATGCTGAATGCTCCCATGAGGCGCGTGCGCCGGGCGGGGTTTGGTTCCGCCCCCAGCCAGCTGTGCAGCGCGGGCCAGACCAGGGACATGCCCGCTGCGGCAAAGGAGACTCCCGCACTGTAAACCCAGATGTTCGACGATAGATGCCCCAGAGAGAACAAGCCGCCAAAGATCATTGCGCCGAGCACGGCCAGTTCTGCGCCATTGCGAAGTCGCGCCACGAACAAGGTGCTGGCCAGACAGACCGCCGCGTATATCAAGGATTGCGCCGAGCCGATGCCGCCCGTTAAAGCGGCGGTGCCGCCCAGGTGGTCGAACACATAGAAGGGCAGGGCGGTGTTGCCCACCATCAACGCGCCATCGAGAAGGAAGGCGGCGAGGTAGATTCGATAGACGGGGTTCATGGGCGAGAGTATCCTGAGAAAAAAGAGCGCAAGGGCGCGCAACCATATGGGCTATTCGCCACCCGGTGCAAACATTGGGCAACTGGCATCCCGGCTTCGCGTGCGTTAGGCTAGGCCACGCACCCACCACCGAGGCCCACATGAATACTTTAGCCGCACCATGATCGCCCGCATTCGCATTGCGTTTGTCGTGTTGCTGGCCGTGGTCACGCTGGCGGCGCTGTATCGATTTGCCGACGCGGGGACGCTGGCGGCGCTTCATGAATGGCGCGATCGCTGGAGCACGCTGCTGTTCTGCCTGCTGCTGAATGTCTTCGGCATTACACTCGACTTTATCTGTTGGCGCTGGATGTATCGCCGATGCGGCATACGGGTACGCGGGTTCACAGGGGTGGCCATCTTTATCAGCGTGCTTGCGGCGCAACTGCTGCCCATGCAGGCGGGGCGACTGGTGCGCCCGGACGCGGCACAGCGGCTGGGGTATGGATCGCTGCGCAACGGCATTGAGGCTGAGTCTGCGCTGCTGTACCTGGACCTGGCGGGTGTGGCTTCGCTCATGTCGCTGGCTTCCATGTGGCTATTGTTTCCCTGGGCCGCGCCCTTTGCGTGCGTGGCGGTGCTGCTTGCTGCGCTTGCATCGGCGCGGGTGGCTTCGCGCCTGCTGGGCAAGCGCCTGGCGGCCCTTCGCCCAGAACTCTTCTGGAGCGCGCAAGGCTTGATCACCGCCGGGATGCGCATGGTGGACCGCTCGCTGATGGGGCTGTCGTTGTTTCTGCTGATTCGCCCCCACCTGCCCGAAGTGGCCTACCCCAACGCGCTGCTGAACGTGCTTGTGGCAGATACACTGGGGGTGGCCAGCGGAATGCCAGCGGGGCTGGGGGTGGCGGAACCGGTTTTGCTGGGGCTGTTGGCGCTTGCGGAATTGCCGGAAGCCCACATTGTGATTGCGGTGATTCTCTTCCGCATTGTTACTTCTTGGGCGATGATGCCGGTGGCGTGGGCCGCACTGCTGTATGTGGAGTTTATCAAGCCGCCCGCCCCAGTGGACCCTGCCGCGCCAACCCCGTAGAATTACCACCATGCGCCCGCGCGCGGAAGGAGCCCCCCATGAATGCCTTGCCCACTCGCAACGAGTACGAAGTTTGGAAACCCCTCGAGGTTCGCTGGTCCGATATGGACAGCATGGGCCACGTGAACAACGCCAGCTACTTCACGTATCTCGAAATGGCGCGCATCGAGTTCTTGCGGCACCAGGCCATGCCCTCGGGCATGAAGGTGGACGGCAAGGGCTTTGGGCTGGTTTCTATCAAGTGCGATTTCCGAAAACAGATTCACTATCCGGCCCAGCTGGAGATTGGCACCCGCATTGCCTACATCGGAGCGCGTTCGTTCCACATTGACCAGGGGATATTCCTTGCGGGCAGCGACACGCTTATGGCGCATGGGCACTCGGTGATGTGCTGGGTGGATTACGAAAACGAGCGCGCCCTGGAACTCAGCCCCGAGCTGAAGGAAATGCTCCAGAAGTTTATGCCCCACATTCGCTAGCAGCGCGCCGTGAAGTTCCAACTCATTCCTTTCATCCTTAGACTATTGGCGCCATGAGCGATACCCGCAAACAGCAAGAAGCCCTGATCATCGACCACAACCGGCACCCGCGAAACTTTCGCGCGTTGCCGGATGCGGACCGTTTCAAGCTGGCCTTCAATCCCCTATGCGGGGATCGTTACGAAATTTACCTGAAGCTCGATGCAGACAACCGCATCAGCTTGGCCACGTTTACCGGGGAGGGCTGCGCCATTTCCAAGGCGGCGGCTTCGCTGATGACGGAAGCGCTGCCGGGAAAAACCTTGCCTGAAGTGCAGACGCTGTTCGACGCCTACCATGCGATGGTCACATCGGAACCCGATGCCCCCGTGGACGAAGCAACCCTTGGCGCGCTGGCACTGCTGGCGGGCGTTCGCCAATACCCGATTCGCATCAAGTGCGCCACGTTGCCGTGGCGCGGCGCGCTCGCCGCCCTAGCCGGGGATGAGGGCGAGGTTTCCTGAGCCGTAAGTATCCCGCGAGGTTCTGCCGTGTTGAACGCCAAGAAAATGCTTTTCGTGCCGCTCTGGATTCGTAAACGCATCCAGAATTTTCTCGTGTCTGGCCTGCTAGCCTACGTGTGCTGCGTCGGCTTCATCTGGTACATCAAGCCAGAAGACAGCCGCCCCATATTCCTGGTGTTGCCGCTGCTTTGGGCCGGGCTGTATATGCTGTTGGCGGGAATCACACGCACGGCCAATGGGTTGCCGCTGCGCAACATCGTCGCTTTTGGCACCAACGAACGCCACCGCCACCTCATCCTTCGATTCCGTCGGCGCGCCATTTGGGCGCGCGCTTCGGCCCGGCTCAACATGACGCTCATCTTCGGCTGCCTTGCGGGCATGGCCTATGTGTTTGTATATGCGGGCAGCATCATGCAGTCCGATGCGGCCTACACCCTGCAAGCCAGCACTACGCGATTCGACAACGCGCTCGAAACCCTGGCGGCAGCCGGGCTGAACGACGCGCCCGCCTTTGGCCTGACCCACGACGACATGCAGGCGCTGGCCCAATACCGCGTTACAACGCAGCAAGCCCCGCCCGAGGGTGAAGCCCCGGCTGCAAGCGATGAGGAGGCTGCAAACATCGCCCGCATCCTTGCGCGGTTGGACGCGTTCCTCGCGTCGCGGGAATCGCTCGGGCAGGTGTCGGCCAGTGTGGAACAGTTGAAGGCGGATGCGGCGGCGGTGCGTGGCGCGGTGGAACAGGGCGGCGCCCCGATGGGTGGTGCCCAGTTCGTCGCTGTGCAGGGCGCGCGCTTTGGTTCCGCTGGCGTACTGCTGCTGGTCATCCTGATTCTTGCGCAACTCTACCGCTACAACATCCGGCTTGCCGCGCACTACGACGCGCGCGCAGACGTGATCGAGCTGGTGCATTCGGACGATATCGAGAAGCTGACCAAGGCGGTGGAATTCTTCTCGCCCGACGCGCTCGACTTCGCCCCGCGCCGCACGGCGGCACCCGCCCCGACAAGTCCCGTGGGGAACGCACTGAAGCCCAGCGGTCCCGTTTCCGAAGGCTGAACTATTCGCCGAAGTAGAGGCAACGGGCGGTGTAGGTTTCCTGCACGACGACCGCGCTGGGTGCGTGGCCCTTGGCGGCGGCCCAGTCCCACACCCATTTTGCGATGTGCTCGACGGTGGAGGTTTCCAGGCCGGGGATGTCGTTGAGGTAGTGGTGATCCAGCGCGTCATAGAGCGCGGGGAGGTCGGCTTCCAGCGCGTCGAGGTCACGGGTGCCCAGCTCCACGATATAGCTGTGGCCGTGCAGGCATTGGCAGGGGTGGCCATTGGGCAGGGAAGGCAGTGACTGCGCTGCCTCGAAGGTGAATCGCCACCGATCGGGCAATCCCTCGAAGCTGTCTTCCGGCATGGCGATGGGGTTGAACCCGCAGTCGCCGTCGATGCAGACGCGCGCCCCGGCGAACCACTCGGGCGCGGGTTGAAGCTGCGCGTTGATCCACGCATCAAGTGCAGGCAGGCGGCTGTCCGATTCGAGGCCTTCCACTTCATTCAGGTAGCTGTGGTCCAGCCGTTCGATGATCGGCTTTAGGCGCGCCTTCATGTCGGCAAAGTCCACCACCCACCCAATGGCCGGGTTGGGCGTGCCCTCGGCAATGAGGTCCACACGGTAGCTGTGGCCGTGCAGGCGCTGCTGCCGGGCGTCGCCTAGGGGGTTGCGGTGCGCCGCCTCGAAGTAGAGAATTTTTCGAAGGTGAAACTTCATGGGGTCTTTGCTCATACGCCCTTCATGTCGGGCGGCCAGATGAACTTGTGCATCTGCAATTGGAACCTTGCAGGCACGGCGTCTTCAAGCATCCAGTCCACCACCGCCTTCGGGTCCAGCTTGCCAAACACAATCGACAACAACACTGCCTTACAGCGCGTCTCGAGGTGGTGCTCTCGAATCACGTCGCGCGCCCATTCGTAGTCTCGCCGCGACGCCAATACAAACTTCACCTCGTCTTGCGCGGGGTTGAGCAGGGCCACGTTGGGCCAATGGTTCTTGCTGCACTCGCCGCTGTCGGGGCATTTCAAATCCATAATCTTGATGGCCTGCGCGGGCAGGCGATCGATGGGCAGCGAGCCGCTTGTCTCTACCAGCACTGTGTGGCCGCGTTCAATCAAGGCCTCGCACAGCGCGCCGCAATTCGCCTGCACCAAGGGCTCGCCGCCAGTCACCTCGATGAGGGGAATTCCGAATGCGGTGGCTTCATCAACAAGGGATTCCACCGTGCGCGTGTCTCCGCCCTTGAAGCTGTACACGGTGTCGCACCAGGTGCAGCGCAGGTTGCAGCGCGCTAGGCGAATGAACACGCAGGGCAGACCAGCCCAGGTGGATTCGCCTTGGATGCTGGCGTAGACCTCGATGGTGCGCAGCGTGGGCGCGGCGATGGGAGGCGCTGTCATGGCCTTACCAGGCAGGCCGCATGGCCAGGCACACCATATCCGCCGCGAGGAAACTCTGGTATTCCGAAGGGGCCAGCGGCCCCAGCTTCACGCGGCCCGCGCGCGCATAGCCCTGCGCGTCCAGCGGCAACGCTTCGGGCGGGTCGCTACGCAGGGGAGTGGCGCGCATGGGCTCGAGGCCGTAGGACGCGCACAACCGCTTGAGTTCAATCGCCGTGAAAAAGCGCAAGTGTTCCCGCGCCCACACGGTGCCCTGCTCGTAGGACCAGCCTTCTTCGGCCAGCGCCTGCACGGCGCGGTGGTATTGCGCATTGGGCGTGGACAACACGAACAAGCCGCCCGGCACCAGCGCCTGCTTCACCGCGTGCATATAGGCATCCGGATTGCGGTAACGCGGCAGGTCGCCGTCAGATATCACGACCATCACGCGCAGGTCGGCCAACGCGCCGCCTTCCGCAGCGAGCGTGGGCAGATCTCCCGTCAGCACGGTGTCTGCTCCGCTGGGCGCGCTGCCATCGCGCGAGAGCGCCACGATGCGCTTCACTCCCTTGGCGCGCATCTGCGCCCAGCGGGCTGGGTCGTTGCAGGTGCAGTCGAGCACGGTCTCCACGCCCGGCGGCACATGCACAGCCAAGTCCCCCGGGGTGCGGGGGACGGCGCAGTGTACGCTGAACGTGGATGCATCCGGCATGGGCAGTCCCTACTCGTCGATGACTACAATCTGCTTGATGTAGTCCATCTTCGGGAAATGCTTGCGCAGGTATTCGTTGCCCTGCGACTGAATCTGCATCTGGTTGGGAGCTTCCCCATACGCGTCGCAGATCGACTTGACGACTTCCATGCCCTCAATCACGCGGCCAATCGGGGAGAAGCCCTGGCTATCGAGGAAGGTGTTGTCGCCCAGGTTCACGAAGAACTGCGTGGTGCGCGAGTTGGGTCCGCTCGTTGCGAAGGTGATGGTGCCGGGCGCATTGGACTGCTTTACCGGGTCATCCTTGAAGCTCGAATTGCGCCACTTGGCGGACACTTCGGGATCGCCGTGAATGCCGAACTGCACCACGAAGGGGCGCGGCTGGGTAACCACGCGGAAGAAGTGGATGTCCTGGAAGAAGCCGTCTTCCACCAGTTCCAGAAAGCGGGCTACGCCCAGCGGTGCCCACTCTTCGTTAATCTCGGCGGTAAAGTTGCCGTGGCTGCACTCGAAACGCACCTTGGTCATGCGAACAATCTCCTGTTGTCAGAATAAAAACAAGCGCCGGTCCAAGGCGGCAACCCGGGACCGGCGGTAATACCCGTTGGTCTAGGCGCTTGCCTACTGTTTCGCGGCCTCGCCGCCTGCTGCTGCCGGCGCATCCTGCACGAGGCGCACCGTCTTGATGTAATCCATCTTCGGGAACGCGCTCTTCAGGTAGGCGTTGCCCTTGGACTGTATCAGCCCCTGGTTGGGTTCTTCGCCATACTGCGCGTAGATGGAGGTGACCACGTCCATGCCCTCGACCACTTTGCCGAAGGGCGCAAAGCCCATGCCGTCAAGTCGCGCATTGTTGCCGTAGTTGATGAACAACTGCGTGGTGCGCGAATTCGGGCCGCTGGTGGCAAACACAATCGTGCCCGGCTCGTTGCTCTTGATAACCTTGTCGTCCTTGATGTTCGCCTCGCGCCACTGTGCGGGAATGCCCCATTGCACCACGAAGCCGGGCACCACGCGGAAGAAGCGCGCGTCGTTGTACACACCTTCCTTGCAGACTTCATAGAAACGCTCGACGCCGATGGGTGCCCAGTCCTTGTGAATCTCGAGGACGAAGTCGCCATTCGAGCATTCGAACTTCACCTTGAATACGTCCGGCGCGGTGGCGGGCCACTTGCTGGTGTCCTCAGCCGGGGCAGCAGCGGCGTCAGCGGGCTTCTCGGCAGGCGCGGCGGCTTCGGTAGCCCCGGCCTGAGCCAGCTCGATCTTCTTCTCCACTTCGGCGGAAGCATCGATGCGGCTTGCCTCGACCTTCTCTTGCGCGAAGAATTTGTTGAACGCCGCCAGCCCGCCCAGCACCGCCAGAACCAAGGCCACGGTTGCAATGCGTTGTAACTTCGACATTACACAGTCTCCCTGCTATTCGGGGCCAAGCCCCAATGCACTTATTTCTCGAGGATAACGAGAAAGTCGTTGTAGCTTTTGCCGTGGTTGGCGGTCACCGTGTGAACGTTCCAGCCGTCGCGCAACAAATCTTCCAGCTTCTCTTTGCCGGAACCA
>JBIKMR010000306.1:0-4984 GCA_044359155.1 Candidatus Hydrogenedentales bacterium
AACAATAAGAGATTACAGAAAAACAATTTAGCGGAGAAGTAAATAATGGCGATTGAGACTTATGATATAGAATGGCGTTTAAAAAAATTTTACTGTAACAGGGAAAATATTTAGTGATGATTTCTGAATATGGACCGCTTGCGATTGGAGCGTTCGTCGCAGCGCTTTTGCCCTATCCGGATTCGGATTCTCATTGCTCCGCCACAAGGGTGCGAAGTCAGGATTCTGAATCCTTGCAATTAAATCGAAAACCAGTCCCACGCCGGGGTGGCGGCACAAGTGGCGATGTCGAGAGCTTTGGAAACAGTCGGTGTTTAGGCGATGAAACCGCCGTTGTAGCAGCTTTATTCCCGTCTAGCAAGCAATTCATTTTGCGTGTAAACAATTCATTTTGTTGTACTTAGCCGAGCGCAATCCCGCATGCCGGGCACAAAAATCTCTCTTGAATCTTGCGTGGTTGATATGCATAATTTTCCTTGTCGCCCAAACTACCGGGCATCACCTGCGGACCAGTGCTTTCATCGCCATCCGCCGTGTGTGCCAAAGTTTATAGAACGACCGGTAGGTTGGTATGATTAAGGTGACATCTGCGAAGGACTTGAGCCCGGCTCAAGCCCCCAGCGTTGAGGCTACAAGCGGGCGGTGCAGGCGGCAGGCAACAAGGTGAAGTTGGCTCGAATCCGAGGGTGAGGCGTAAGCCGCAGCTCCGGCGGGCTCCGTGCGAAGGAAACACCAGTGGCTCAAGTATTCAGCGAAAGTGCAAATACGCTCGCTCGCCTTGCCCTTGGCGGAGCAGTGGTCGGGGTCACCTTGTTGGGTGGTCTCGGAACCGCGTTCTACTGGTCGCCGATAACCACGCAAGTGGGCATCAACAAGGCCCAGCCGATACCGTTCAGCCATCACCGCCACGTAACGGGCAATGGCATTGACTGCCGTTACTGCCACACCAGCGTGGAAAACAGCAAGAGTGCAGGCGTGCCCCCCACGGAAACCTGCATGACCTGCCACTCGCAGATTCTTTCCGATCAGCCCATGTTTGCCCCGGTCCACGAAAGCTGGAAGAGCGGCAACCCGATCGAGTGGACCAAGGTATACGACCTCCCGGACTTCACCTATTTCGACCATAGCGTGCACGTGGCCAAGGGCGTTGGCTGCACCACCTGCCACGGCGATATTGGTGAGATGCGCCTTACACAGAAGGCCAACACGTTGTTCATGAGCTGGTGCCTTGAATGTCACCGCGCTCCCGAGAAGTTCATTCGTCCCAAGGAAGAAGTGTTCAACCCTGACTGGACGCCCCCAAGCGACCAGCTTGCTCAGGGCAAGGAACTGGTCGAGAAGTATCACATTAACGTTAGCCAGCTGGACAACTGCTCCATCTGTCACCGGTAAGCGGAACAACGCAGGCCCGGACGGCGGTGCTTCTGACCGTCCCTAAGCGTGTGGAAGGGTAGTATGAGCCCCGAAACCCTGAATCCAATCGTAGCGAACGCGGCAGCCCCAAGCGCCGCCGACCTGCTGGACCGTATCCACGGCCAGTCGGGCCCGGCCTATTGGCGCAGCCTGAATGAGCTGGCGGGTGCGCAGGAAATCGACGCCTTTGTGCATCGGGAATTTCCGTCGCAAGCCCACGCCCTGCTCGACCCGGTAAGCCGCCGCAACTTCCTTCGCGTCATGGGTGCCAGCATGATGCTGGCTGGACTGTCCAGCAGCTGCGCACGCCAGCCGGAAGAGAAAATTCTGCCCTACGTGAAGCCGCCGGAGTACTCGCTTCCCGGTCGCGCCACGTTCTATGCCACCTGCGTTCCCGTTGCCGGGGGTTGCGGCGTGGGCGTGTTGGCCACCTGCCACGAAGGTCGCCCCACTCACCTTTCCGGTTTGAAAGAACACACCGCCTCCCTGGGCGGCATCTCGTCGCAGGCGCAGGCCAGCGTCCTCAGTCTTTATGATCCCGATCGCCTCGACGCGGTTATCGAGAATGGCAACATCAGCACCTACACGCGCTTCTCGATAGAGCTGGCGCGCGTGATGGAATCGCTCGACGCGCACGAGGGCGATGGCCTACGCGTGCTGACCGAGACGGTCACCTCGCCCACGATGGCGTGGCAGATCGACAAGCTTCGCGCGTTGTATCCTGCTGCCCAGTGGCACCAGTACGAGCCGCTGAACCGTGGCAATGCGCACGCCGGTGCAGAGCTTGCGCTGGGTCGTCCGCTCGATACACGCTACAACTTCAATGAAGCGCACATCATCGTTTCGCTGGATTCGAACTTCCTTGCCGATGGCCCCGGCCATGTGCGTTATGCATCGCAATACGCTGCCAGCCGCGACGTGGACGCGCACCCCGAGTGGATGAGCCGCCTGTACGCCGCTGAGTCCGCGACCTTCATCACGGGCTCCAACGCCGACCACCGCGTGGCGCTGCGTTTCCCCGATATTGAAACCCTGACCCGCGTGATTGCGCGTGGCGTGGGCATAGCCGATGTGGACCTTGACGCGAGCGCAGAAGCTGCGCTTCCCGCCGAGTTCGTGAAGGCTGTGATTCAGGACCTGAACGAGCACAAGGGCCATGCCGTTGTGGTGCCGGGTGACGAGCAGCCTGCTGCGGTTCATGCCTTGGCACACGCCATCAATGCAGCCATCGGCGCGACGACTGCCGCCGAGGGCAAGGTTGCGCTTGTCGAATACACCGACCCCATCGAGGCCGAGCCGGTTAACCAGCTTGAATCTCTCAAGACCCTTACCGACGACATGAACGCGGGCAAGGTTGCTTGCCTCGTTATCATCGGCGGCAATCCCGTCTACACTGCCCCCGCCGATATCGACTTCCTGTCTGGCATACGCAAGGTGGCGAAGCGCATTGCGCTGGTTGAGTCTGTGAACGAGACTTCCTGGGAATGCCACTGGCAGATTCCGCTGGCGCACACCCTCGAATCGTGGAGCGACATTCGTGGCTTCGACGGATTGACCAGCCTGATTCAGCCGATGATTGCCCCGCTGCACAATGGCCGCAGCGCGCACGAAGTGCTGGCTATCATGACGGGCGAAGACAAGGCTACCGCCCACGACGTGGTCCAAGCATTCTGGACGGCTCGTCGTGGACCCGACGGATTTGATTTGTTCTGGCAGGAATCGCTCCAGCGCGGCTTTACCGCGCGCGAGCTGCTGCCCTTGGATACTGCCAAGCTGAAGCTGAAGAACGACTTCGGCAAGCATACCCCCGTGGCGCGCGAAGGGCTGGACGTTGTATTCCGCCCTGACCCGATGACCGCCGACGGGCGCTATGCCAACAGCGCATGGCTGCAAGAAACCCCCAAGCCCCTGACCAACCTCACGTGGGACAACGCGGTTCACATGAACCCGCGCACCGCCAAGGAGCTTGGGCTTGACCACGAAGACTTGGTGACCTTGGAGCTTGGTGGCCGCACGATTACCGGCGGCGTGATGTACCAATTCGGCCAGACCCCCGGCACGGCAGTGGTCCACTTGGGCTATGGCCGCACCCGTTGCGGGCATATTGGCAAGGGCCGTGGCTTCAGCGCCTACGCCTTGCAGTCCTCGACCTCCCCGTGGTTCGGCACCGGTGCAAAGGTAGCCAAGGCAGGCGGCACGTATATGCTGGCCCGCACAGAAGAGCACTGGAATATTGAGCAGAGCCACATTGAGCAGGCGGGCAAGGCGGAAGACCGCCACTTGGTCCGCGAGGGCTCTTTCACCACGTGGAAGGCGCACCCTGACTTTGCCCAGCACATGGGCCATCACGCGCCAGACCCCGCCTTCTCGCTCTACTACCCGGATGAAAAGGCATACACCAGCCTTGATCCAGAAACCCCCGGCTATACCTGGGGCATGACGATAGACCTTAACAAGTGCACGGGCTGTGCCTCGTGCGTCACCGCTTGCCAGTCGGAGAACAACATTCCGATCGTCGGCAAGGATCAGGTGCAGCGCGGTCGCGAGATGCAGTGGATACGCGTGGATCGTTACTACAAGAGCGATTCCACCGAAGGCTTCTATGGGGTGCCCGACGTGGTACACCAGCCCCTGCCGTGTATGCAGTGCGAGAACGCGCCGTGCGAGCCGGTCTGCCCCGTTGGTGCAACGATGCACAGCGATGAAGGCCTGAACGACATGGTGTACAACCGCTGTATCGGCACGCGCTACTGCGCGAACAACTGCCCGTACAAGGTGCGTCGCTTCAACTTCTTCCACTACCAAGTGCGCGAAGGCCAGGATGCCCCGACCCTGAAGATGATGCGCAATCCCAACGTGACCGTGCGCACGCGCGGCGTGATGGAGAAGTGCACGTACTGCGTGCAGCGCATCAACCATGCCCGCATCGAGTCCAAGCGCCGCGACATTGAGCGTGAGCGCATCGGCCAGCCTGCGCGTGGTATCGAGGACGGCACCGTCATGACCGCTTGCCAGCAGGCGTGCCCGGCAGGAGCCATCACCTTTGGCGATATGCGCGACCAGACCAGCGCCGTGCATAAGACAAAGAGCAATCCGCGCAACTATGGCCTGTTGGCCGATATTGGCACGCGTCCCCGGACCACTTACCTGGCCAAACTTCGCAACCCGTCGCCCTTGCTGGGCGGGGCCGAAGCCGACAGCCACGCAACCACGGAGCACTAGGCGACGACCATGGCCTCACACGCGACACCCATACCGCCAGCGCTGCAAACCATAGCACCCCTGTGCCAGCCCGGCCACAACTTCGAGTCTATCGCACGCGAAATCACAGACGTGGTTCTCGTTATGCCCACGCCCCGCGCGTGGTGGGCCTGCTTCGGCGTTGGCCTTAGCCTGCTCGGCGTGCTCGGGTTGAGCACGGCCATCCTGTTCTGGGAGGGGCTGGGCCTTTGGGGTATCAACAACCCCGTTGGCTGGGGCTTCGCCATCATCAACCTCGTTTGGTGGATTGGTATCGGCCACGCCGGTACGCTCATCTCCGCCATTCTGCTGCTGTTCCACCAGGATTGGC
>JBIKMR010000372.1:0-3441 GCA_044359155.1 Candidatus Hydrogenedentales bacterium
TGCCGTTTCCGGCCAACAAAGAAAGCATCAAGGCAACAGCGATAAGGTTCGCGTATTTCATGGCGGTCTAACTCTCCGGCAGAATCGTTCTCACTTCAGGGATAGGTTCAATGCACGAACAACGGGCTGTGGCTTACAGGTACCAGGGCTCGCGGTAAGCACGCGAGCGCAGGCGGTTGGCCTCGTCGTCGTCGATGACGGTCTCGGTAATCGGGTCCCACTTGATGGGGCGGCCCAAGCGCTTGCACATGTTGGCCACGTGGCAGGCGGAGATGGAACGATGGGCGGTCTCGGCGTTGGAGACAGGCTCGGTGCGGGTCTTCACGCAATCGAGGAAGGCACGCACGTGATTGTCGGCGGGGTAGCCGCCTGGGAAGCCGAGGTTGCCGAGCAGAGAGCGGGGGTGCGCGTCGATCTCGCCGGAGTCTCCCACTTCCACCCAGCCTTCGTCGCCTACAAACTTAACCGGGCAGGTGCCAAAGCGCAGGCCGCTGCGGATGATAAGTTTCGCGCCGTTCTCGTATTTGCCCACGTAGGTGTCGCCCTCTTGCCAATACTCGATGGGGCTGGTGTGGTCGGCGTTGTTGGCCCACTGGCAGAGGTCGGCGGTGTGGCTGCCCCATTCGGTGATGGACGCACCGCTGAAGTCCACATGGTCGCTCCAGTAGCCGCGCTTGTAGGACTCGGAATTGTAGGGGCGCCACGGGGCGGGGCCCAGCCAGCGGTTCCAGTCCATCACTTCGCGCTCCGGCTCGGGCATCGCGGGCAGGTTGCCATACTTGAACTTCAACATGCCGGGCGATTGCTCGGCGTGGAGCTCGGTCAGGTTGCCCAGCTTGCCGCTGCGGGCGAGGTCTACCGCAAAGCGGAAGTGGCTGATGCTGCGGCGCTGGGTGCCGCACTGGAAGATGCGCCCGAGGCGGCGCATGGTGTCGGACACGGCGCGCGATTCCGCGATGGTCACACTCATGGGTTTTTCGCAGTAGATGTCTTTGCCTGCGCGCGCGGCCAGCACGGACACGCCCGAGTGCCAGTTGTCGCCGGTGGCGATTAGCACGGCGTCGATGTCGGTGCGGGCGAGCAGTTCGAGCATGTCGATATAGGCCGTGCAGTCTTCGTTGCCGTAGCGCTGGTTGACCATGGTGCGGGCCATTTCCCTGCTCGTTCCCAACACGTCGCACACGGCGACTACTTGAGAATCTGGCTGGGAAATGAAGGCACCCATCACCTCGCGCCCGCGCCCGCCCAAGCCGATGACGCCGACGTTCAGGCGGTTGGACGGGGCCGCTACGCCTTCATTGCCCAGCGCACGGCCCGGCACGATGTAGGGCATGGCGATGGCGCTGGCGGCCAGGGCCCCGGTTTGCTTGATGAATTCCCGGCGCGAAAGGCCGGACCACGGACGACGGTTCATAGCGATACCCTCCTCGATATTCGAGCACACCGGGCGATGGCCCACACCACCCAGAACAAAATGATAGTAACGGGAAAAAATGCGTGGGGCAATCTAGAATTCCAGCGTGCTTGCAAAGCCGGTGGCTGCATTCTAAAGTTAGGGTTCAAACCTGCGAATTCAAAGCGAGGGAGGATTGCATGATGCGTAAGGTACTAATGGGTTGGGCGGTGGCAGGGGTGATTGCGGTTTCGGGCTGGGCCTCGGCGGGCGAGATTGAGGTGGGGGTGTTTGGCAAGATGCCGGACGGGCGCGAGGTGAAGTCCTTCACCTTGACTAATGGCGCGGGAATGCGGGCCGTGCTGATTGAGTATGGCGCGACGCTGGTATCGCTCGAGGTGCCTGACCGGGCGGGGATTGCCGGGGATGTGGTGCTGGGTTTCAACACGCTGGACGAATACCGCGAGAAGAGCCCGTACTTTGGGGCCATCTGCGGGCGCGTGGCGAACCGCATTGGGCAGGGCAAGTTTACGCTGGACGGCAAGGAGTACAGCCTAGCCACGAACAACGCGCCGAACCACCTGCACGGCGGCACGGTGGGGTATGACAAGGTGGTGTGGTCGGGCACGGCAAATGGCGACGACTCGGTCATCTTCACCTACCTGAGCAAGGATGGCGAGGAAGGGTATCCCGGCAACCTGATGATTACGGTGATCTATACGCTGACGCAGGACAACGGCCTGGAGATTGATTATATCGCGATGGCCGATGCGCCCACGCCGATCAACCTGACGCACCACAGCTACTTCAACCTGGCGGGCGAAGGCTCGGGCGATGTGCTGGGGCACGAGTTGTTCCTCTATGCAGACCGGTATACCCCGGGCGACGAGACCCTGATTCCCACCGGGGTGCTTGCGCCGGTGACGGGCACGCCGCTGGACTTCACGTCTCCGATGAAGATAGGCGCGCGCATCAAGAAAGTGGACGGGGGATACGACCACAACTTTGTGCTGAACCGGTATGGCTGCGGGTTGTCGCCGGCGGCGCGCGTGTATGAACCGAAGAGTGGGCGCGTGATGGAGATTCTCACCACCGAGCCGGGCATCCAGTTCTACTCGGGCAATTTCCTCGATGGCACCCTGACCGGCAAGGCAGGCAAGGCGTATGAGAAGCACGCCGCATTCTGCCTCGAGACGCAGCATTACCCGGATTCCATCAACAAACCCGAGTGGCCCAGCGTGGTGTTGCGCCCCGGCGAAACTTACAAGCACAAGATCATCCACCGCTTCAGCACGCGGTAGATTTAGTTGGGAAAAGATGACGAAGCCCCCGCAGGTATGAGCCTGCGGGGGCTTTTGGTTTGATGCTGCAATCGCCCCCTCACCCTAACCCTCTCCCCCGAAACGGGGGCGAGGGGACCGGAGGAGACCTTGCGGTCGGAACCCCGCTGGAACGCGGGGCCTCGAAGACTCGGGAGTGGCGCGGTCAGGAGACCGCGCCACAACAACTTCTTTACTCCGCCACCTCGGGCTCGGCGATTTCGCAGGCTACGTTTACGAGTCCTTCTGCCACGACGCCTTCGAGGAGTTCGGTTGCTTCGATCTTCAGCATACCGGCGATGTCTTCGAGTGCGGGGCGTAGGGCTTCGAGGGTGGTGGCGGGGGCAGTAACTGTGACCTTGCGGACGGGCGCGGCCATGCTGATGTTGGCGTCTGCCTTGGCGCGGCGCACCACTTCGAGCACGGCGACGGCGGTGTCGTAGAGGGCGTCGGACGCGGGCGCGGGGATGGCCGAAAGTTCATTCACGTTCGGCCATGGGCTGACATGGATGGAGGCTGCCATGTCCGCATCGCTGCCATACACGGTCCGCCAGACTTCCTCCGTGATGTACGGAATGAAGGGCGCAAGCAGGCGCAGCAGGGTGCGGTGCACGGTGCGCAGGGTGGCACAGGCAGACAAGCGGCCCAGCGTGAGGGCTTCGTCGTAGGTGCGGTTTTTTGCCAGTTCCAAATAGTTGTCGCAGAACACGCGCCAGAAGTAATCCTCCG
>JBIKMR010000307.1:0-4947 GCA_044359155.1 Candidatus Hydrogenedentales bacterium
GAAGCGATGTAAGCCACCACGCCCGCGTCCACCTGGGCCGGGGCCGTCTTGCTGAGGTATGCGTGCAATGCCGTGTGTGCCATGGAAAGCTCTCCTGAAGGGTTGGGAACCCGCATAGGATAGCGCGACCAAACCGGGCGCGTAAAGCAACGCGGCGTTGAAGTCCTTCAACCGGTGAATGAATTGCACTCCAGCAAGGTATCGTGCAATAACGGTAGCAAGCTAAATCGGGGGAGAAAGTTTTCATGAGACCGTCCAAATTGGCGTTTGTGTTTTTCGGGGTTCTAGCCGCCACCGTGCAGGCGGCAGAGATTCGCGTGCCGGGGGACCATGCCACTATTCAGGCGGCCATAGACGTTGCCGTGCCCGGCGACGTGGTGTTGCTGGGCGAGGAGATTTACCGCGAGAACATCTCGCTGCGCCCCGGCGTGACGGTGCAGGGTGCTGACCCGGAGAAGACTACGCTGCGTGGCGACCTTGGCGAGGGGCCGGTGGTTCGCGTGCCCGAGAAAGTAACCGACTGCACACTGGCCAACCTGACCATTCGCGGAACGGGCGGGGTGGAGAGCGAGGATGGATACCCCTCCCTGATTCGCGTGGTGGAGGCCACGCTCACCCTGCGCAATTGCAAGGTGGTGGATGCGCCCACGGATGGCATGAGCGTCAAGACAGGCGGCAGCGTGACTATCGAGGGCTGTACTTTTGAAGGATGCGCGGCGCCAGCATTCTGGCTGGAAAGCGCGCCCTGTTCCGCCACCGTGCGCGATTCCGTCTTCAAAGGCAACCAGAAGGCGGTCTCTCTTTACGATGGCGCAACCTGCACATTTGAGCGCGTCACGGTCGAGAAATGTACAAGCTCCGGGGTAGCCTTGATTGGAGCCGGGACTTCGTTTGTTGCGCGGGATAGCACCTTTTCCCGTAATGACCGCGACGGCATCAGCATCCTGTACAAGGCAAAACTCGACGTCCGGGGTTGCACCATGCAGGGAAACAAGGAGAACGGAATCAATGCGCAATCTGGGGTGGAACTGAACATCGAGGCCTGCACGGCGTAGGAGAATGATCTCGATGGGTTCTACATATCCTCACGCGGCACCATGGCCACGCTCTCGGACTGCAAGTCCCTAGGCAACGGAGGCTCCGGCATTCGCGTCCTCTGGGGCGCGCACGCCACGCTGAATAACAACACCACCCAGGGCAACAAGTCCACGGGAATCCAGATAGCGAAATGGAAGACCCGCGTCGATGGCGCAGGAAACAACAGCAGTGACAACGGCGATTACGCCATTGCCGTGCGCGACGGCGCAGCGGCGATGCTTAGCGATTCCGTCGTGGCTGGGCCGGAAGGGAAGAACATCCTGGTATCCGACGAGGGAAGCACCCTTGAGGAAACTGGAACGACCACTGCATCTGGCGAGGCGGTGAGTCGAAAGGAAGGCCGAGCCACCAATCGACAGATACAGGTTGATGATTCAGAGATCAAATACCTGTTGGAAGCAAAAGACTTTGATGCGCTCGAGGAACTTGGCGGCCGTATTCGAGAACTTAAGTCGCGCTCCGAAACCGGGGCTTGGATGACGGCTAGGTTCTACGATGGCTTCGATGATGGCTTCTGGAAGATCAAGCGCAATGATCGCACGGCCTATCTTGGCGTGCTTGAAGAATGGAAGCAGGCGCGCCCGGAATCGGTAATGCCCTATATCGTGGAAGCGGAAACGCATATTGATTACGCGTGGACCGCGCGCGGGGGCGGCTATGCCAACGAGGTCACCGAGGCAGGCCGCAAGGGATTTATACGTGAACTTGAACTTGCCGAAGAAGCGCTCAAGGCAGGCGAAGCACTTGAACAGAAAGACCCACAGCTTTACGCGGACTGGTTGACCGTGGGCATGGGCAATGACTATTCCCGCGCCGAGATGGACGCCCTTGTCGAGAAGTCGCGCGCGATTGACCCCGGGTACTACCCCGTCTACCACACCATGACCTACAACCTTACGCCGCGATGGAATGGTTCTATCGACGACATGAAGGAGTTTGCGGACCAGGCCAATGGCTGGGCCGGGGCCGAGCAAGGTGACCAGATGTATGCGCTGCTGGCCACCTATCTGTGTTCATACGTGGAGTATGAAGACTTGGAGAATGGCAGCTACCTGGCTTGGGAGCGCGTGGACAAGGGGCTTTCCGAAGCCCGCGCGGCTTTTCCCAACTCGAAGGAGTACCTCAACCAGCATTGTCGCATGGCTTGCTTTTACCGCAACTTGCCGAGAGCCGTCGAGTTGTTCAACCTTATCGGCGAAGAGTACACCGGGGACGCCTGGAGCGATGAAGATGAGTTCCGTGGCTGGCGACGCTGGGCGCTGGACAACGCCCCGCCTCCAATCGATGAGTCCTATGAAGAACCCGAACCCAGCACGATGCCTAACGATGAATTCGAGGCGTACCTCAAGTTTGTCATTCCCATCTTCTTGGGGGCGGTGCTCGTATTCACCGTATTGATCACCTTGCTAATCGTGGTGTTGCTGCGGCGTAGTGAGAAGAAGTAGCTGGCGGGTTGGGTCGCTCTTTTAGAGCTGGGGATCTGAAAAGCTCTTTCTGGGGTTCCGCTCCGCTGCACCCCAGGCTACGCTGTGTCGCGCCTTCGGCGCTGAATAAGTGGGAATGGGAGGGGGCGGTGCTTCGAGGGGAGTAGATGGCCGCCACGATTTACTGCGTATTTGCCCTGCCGCGTGGTTCGGGCTTTGAGCCCTTTGGGGGAGTGCATTTGGGTTGTCCCAGCCCGTTGGCTTGGGCTGGTATGGCGCGGGCCTTTGGCACTGAAGAAAAGCGGCGGCGAGCTCAGAGCAAGCCAAGAATTCATTCACGCGAATAGCTGCGCGCCCATAGGCATAGAGCCAACCCCCTCACCCTAACCCTCTCCCCCGAATCTCTGTCCTCGTCAAGTTATGTCGGCAGGGCGGGCGGTGGAGATGGGACCAGAGAGCAGTCTTTTCGTTTCGCATGAAAAACCGGGCACCAATCGCCATCTACTGTATCTGAAAAAAGTTAAGCTGCTCTAGCGTTGCGTGATGGGCGGGTGAACGGGAGGTTGCTACGGGTTTGCGCCCCACTCGGCTACTTGCCGTTGGTGCAACGCGGCAAGTTCATCGAGGGAGCCCTCGAAGAGGTATATCGTTTTCCTTAGCGTGGCGGCGTCGCGGCCATTGAACTCGATGTTAGAGTTTGCATGGACGCACCGGTAACCGGGGAAGGTGTTGCAAAACAACATGCATGGTTTGGATTCTGTCGCAATCGCGGCAATCCACTTTTCATTGCGCGCCACGCAGGCGAGAAGGGATTCCGTTGCGCGGGGCGAGTTCAAAGTTTTGGTCGAAGAGCCCGGAAGGTTCTCGACCTCGGTTAGCCCGTCGAATGAGATGATGTTCCGTGGCCCATGTTCAGGCTCGCCACCTACCGCCACCCAACGGGCCCCTGCAAAATAGTGGATCCGATTCGCGATATCCTCGAAGCGCCCATCAAACATACTGCCTGAAGCACTAAGGCAGGAAATGATCTTCGAGTTCCTCGGCTTCGGCATGAGCGAAGTTGCAATGCCCACAGTATAGAAACAATCCACATGCTTTTCGTGCGGGACAAAGCGCGCATTGAAAGTTCCTTCCGGGCGTTCGATGCGAAAGGACAGGCTACCGGTAGCCCCGTCTTTTTCCCAACTGATCGGCCCGTCAGAAAGTTCATTGCCGCCAATGTCCAACGGGGGCACGGTGGTAGATTCCGGGCCCCATAGCGTAAGGAATGCATCCGGGTTGTCCGGGTGGGAAATGACAAACCTCGCCCCGTTTTCTGTTGGGGTAAGGACTAGCCGTCCGCCCTGACCCTCTGACTTCGGTATCACCCCGTGGGTAATTTCAACCGGCTTTGAAGAAGTGGATTCGTATTCGCCAACGGTTATCCGTAGCAGCACATGGTAGATTCCGGGTTGCTTATAGGTATGCACAGGATTCAGAGCATTGCTTCTGCTTCCATCGCCGAATTCCCAATCCACCGCAGTTATCGCCGCATCCCCTGTCCACGATTGGTCAACGAAAGTTACTTCCGTCGGCGCAATCCCTTGTCGCGGTTCTGCGCGGAAATCAGCGAAGATTTCTTCGCTCCCTGATGGCAATGGCACGCCGTGCTTTCCACAACCAACGATGACGAACCCGTACACCAGCAGAAACAAGAAGCTCAGCACACGCTTTGTGAAGTGCACGGGTTCCGATTGTCTGCGTTGCGGCAAGAAGGTCTTCTCCCTTTATGCCTGTTAGAACAAGCGTAGCTGAGGCTTTGTCGGCGCGTCTTCCGTTGTGGGGGATTCTTTTGCGGGTGCTGCCTTTGTTGGCGGCAGCGCCTGTGGCTTCTGGGGCTTGCCGCTTTTGTTGCGATTCTTCTCTTTTGCGGCGACGGGTTTTTGCGTTGGCAGCGGCTCAGGTTCCGGTGCGGGTGCTGGAGTTGGCTCCGCCATCTCTTCCGCCGGGGGGGGCGCATCGTCTCCTCGGCGCACGCGTATGGTGTTCAGCATCACGCCCGAACCAAACTCATCGTTCCCCTCGAAAGCGTCGATCGGGGTGTACATGGTGAAGCGCGATGCGCGTTCGGGTTCTTCCATGCCGAATTCCGCAGGCTCTTCGAAGGCGTCACGCGGCACGGGATCCCACGTGCGTGCCGCAGGCTCAGGTGCAAATGCGGCTTCCGGTTCCTCGTCGCGCACAATGGGCCGTAGCGAGGGCCGGAAGTCGTCGTCCACGAAGTCATCATCGCGCAACCTGCGCTTGGCAATGGGACCGGGCGCGGGGGCTACGGGCGACGCCTCGACCGCCGCAGGGCGCACAGCGGGCACTTCGGGCCGCGTTGCCGCAGCCGCCGCAACCGCGCGCGCCAGGAACGAGGTCTTGTTTGTTTCCTGCTCGGCAG
>JBIKMR010000308.1:0-4890 GCA_044359155.1 Candidatus Hydrogenedentales bacterium
CAACAAAGTGGTCCAGAAGGAGACGATCAATCTCTGTTCGTTCGTAGTGTTGAGCATGTGCAAGGCGACGAGCGTGAATTGATTATCTTTTCCACGACCTACGACGCCGGCACTCGCAGTTTCGGCCCGTTAAGTATTCTGGAGAAAGGTCAGAGGCGACTCAATGTAGCAGTAACACGTGCGAAGAAAGGCGTCATTCTTCTCAGCTCGCTCGATATTGATCGTATTTCGAACGAAAACGAGAAAGGCTTAAGAGAGAGATACTATCTATGGAAGTATCTTCGTTATGCTCAAGCGATAAACAACCAGAACATGGAGGAAGCCGAGGCCATTCTCGTTTCACTTTCCGGCCACGCTATTACATCCACCCGACAAGCCGCTGAGTCGCCTTTCGAGGATGAAGTAGCGGACTTCCTAGCCTCGCACTACCATGTGGATTACCAAATTGGTGTAGGTGGATTTCGAATTGACTTGGGAATCAAGGTGCAGAAAGAGGATACGAGATATCTGGTGGGGATCGAGTGCGACGGACGGCGGTGGCATAGCTCATGGAGTGCGCGAATGAATGACGTTTGGCGCCAAAAAGTGTTGGAGGCCAAAGGCTGGAGGATAGAACGTGTTTGGAGTACCGACTGGTACAACGATGGTGAGAATACACGGCAGGACCTTTTGAGTCGCATTCGACGGATACAAGACCTTGGAAGATAAATAGCGACACCTTCTGGTCCCAAACCTGCGCCGCCCCTTTGGGGCTTAGGCAAACAATGAATGAAACATGACAGCCGCTCGTTGCCAAACTCTGCCCGCTGTAGTGACGTACCTCGTGCCAGGCCCTCTTGGGAAACAGGCAAATCTTAGGTAACACTCTTACAAGTCGCCAAACCAACCCATGATTTACCTAACAGCCTATTGCCTAAGTCATTAAAATAAAATGGGTTATGTTTGATAATATCTTAAGTTGAACCTCCTCTCCCCGCTCGCTGCCAAGATCCGCTTGGCAATGCCCCAGCCCCTGTTTGCCCGCCCATCCTAATCAATTCCTATCTTACCTTGCCTTGTCTTACCGTTTATAAAAAGATTGTTTTATTTCTAACAATCTTAAGTTAAACTGTATGCACAACGTCGATTGGCGACGGGAGGGAAGACCAATGAATACGATGCGTTTGCTGGTGGACAGGCGGTTTTGGCCGTTGTTTTGGGTGCAGTTTTTGGGGGCGTTTAATGACAACGTCTTCAAGAATGCCCTGGTGATTTTGATTGCGTACAAGGCGTGGTCGCTGGGCGGGGTGGAATCGCAGCAGTTGGTGGCCTTGAGCACGGCCCTGTTCATTGCGCCGTTCTTCCTGTTCTCCGCCACGGCGGGCCAGCTGGCGGACAAGTATTCGAAGACGAAGCTCATCATTCCCATCAAGGCGGCGGAGGTGCTTATCATGGGGGGCGCGGCGGTGGGGTTCTGGCTGGAGAGCCTGCCGCTGCTGCTGGCCACCCTGTTCCTCATGGGGCTGCAATCCGCCTTCTTCGGTCCCATCAAGTATGGGATTCTGCCGCAATTGTTGAAGGATGGGGAGCTGGTGGGCGGCAATGCCCTGATTGAGCTGGGCACTTTCCTGTCCATCCTCACGGGCACCATCCTCGCGGGCATCCTCATATCCATGGACAATGGCACCGACTTGGTGAGCGTTGGTGTGGTGCTGTTGGCTATCCTCGGGCTGGGCGTCAGCTTTTTCACCAAGGCTACCCCAGCGGAAGACCCCGGCCTTAAGGTGCGCTGGAACCCGGTGACCCCCACGTGGGATACCTATTGCTTCACCCGCAAGAACCGCCCGGTGTTCCTGTCCATCCTTGGGGTGTCGTGGTTCTGGTTCTTTGCGGTCAGCCTGATGACCCTATTCCCCGGCTATTGCAAAGACGTGCTGCACGGCGACGAGCAGGTGATCACCTTCCTGCTCACCCTGTTCTCCATTGGCATTGGCGCGGGCTCCATGCTGTGCGACCGCTTCTCGAAGGGCATCCTCGAGCTGGGCCTTGTGCCGCTGGGGTCCATCGGCATGACGGTCTTCGCGCTCGATCTCTTCCTCGTAGGCGAGCCGTACTTCAACAGCGCACCGCCCGCCGAGTTGATTGGCGTGGCCGAATTCATTGCCGCGCCGTATAGCTGGCGCATCATTACGGACCTTGTGCTGCTTTCGGTGTTTGGCGGGTTCTACATTGTGCCGCTGCAAACGCTGGTGCAGGAACGCAGCGAACCCAGCCACCGCAGCCGCATCATTGCGGGCAACAACATCCTCAGCTCGCTGTTCATGGTGCTGTCCTCGGTGGCGCTCATCGGGCTGAACCTGCTGGGCTTCACCATCCCCGCCATCTTCCTCACCCTCGGGCTGGTAAACGCCGCAGTCGCGGTCTACATCTACACCCTCATCCCCGAGTTCCTCTACCGCTTTCTCTGCTGGGTGGTGTCCAACCTGCTCTACCGCGTGAAGGTGGCCGGGGCAGACCGCATCCCCCGGGAGGGCGGCGCGCTGATGGTTGCGAACCATGTGACCTACGTGGACTGGCTGATCATCGCCGGGGCCTGCCGCCGCCCGGTGCGGCTGGTCATGCATTACAGCTTCATGCGCTACCCGCTGCTGCGCGAACTCTGCAAGCGCAACGGCGTCATCCCCATTGCCTCTGCAAAGGAATCACCCGAAGTGTTGGCCGCTGCCATGGAACGCATTGCCGAGGAACTTCAGGCGGGCAACGTGGTCTGCATCTTCCCCGAGGGTCGCCTCACCAAGGATGGCGAAATGCAGGACTTCAAGCCCGGCGTGGAACGCATCCTCGAACGCACGCCGGTGCCCGTCATCCCCGTTGCGCTCGGTGGGTTGTGGGGCAGCGTCTTCAGCCACCAACCCGGACGCTGCGCCGCCCGCGCTCTCCAGCGCCTGCGCTCGAACGTCCACGTAAAAGTCGGCGAGCCCATGCCCCCCCAATCCGCCACCGCAGCCGGCCTCCAGTCCCAAGTGCAAGGCCTGCTCGGCGAGGCGGCGTAAGCGACAGAATGTAATTAATGCCAAGAGCGGTCAGGGTTGCACGCCCTGGCCGTTTCTTATTTGCAGACGCGTTCCAGAAACGCCTGCACGAAGCGTGCGGGCGATTGCTCGTTCATGCGGAAGTAGAGGGAGGGCTCGATGAGTTCCACTTCCATCACCTGCCATTGGCCGTTGTCGGCCTGCACGATATCGACGCGGGCGTAGAGGCAGACTTCGGGGAGCACGGCGAGCACGGCTTCGCCCACGGCGAGCATGTCTGGCGTGGGTTGGGTGGGGTTGATGATGCCGCCCCATTCTTCCTGCACGCGGAAGTCTCCCGGCTGGGGCTCTTTCACGATGGTGTGCGAAAGCACGCCGTTGAAGTAGAAGAGCGAATACTCGCCCTGCCGCAGCAGGCTGTCCACAAAGGGCTGCACCATCAGGTCGAGCCCGTCGAGTTCGGTGTTGAACCTGTCGCGCAGGCCGGGCAATTGTTCCTGCGTAAAGCGATAGGTCTTGATGGCGCCTGCGCTCACCATGGGCTTGATGATCAATTCGTCGGTGGCAAACGCATCGAACAGCGATTCCAGCGGCACATCGTGCACCTGCGAATACACGCGCGTCGGCACTATCGGCACGCCCTTGGCTTCCAGCTCGATCAGGTATTTCTTGTGCGCGTTCCATTCAATCACCCGATAGGGGTTGAACAGAGGCACGCCCGCTGCCTCAATGTCTCGCAGCACCGCGAGGAAGGGGGCGAGGTGATGGGTGTAGTCCCACGTGGCGCGGATGATCGCCGCGTCATACGCGCGCCAATCCACACCCTGCGCGCTCCACGGCACAAACTCTGTATCCCACCCCTGCTGCTTGAAAGGCTCCAGCAACAGGTCGTCGTCCACCACAAAATCAGTCAGGTCTTCGCACGACAACAAGACACACTTGGGCATGGGTGGGGAATTCCTTGGAGGCTGGCGTGTAGGCCCGCGTCGCGGGTTTGCCGACGGTTGCTCAGGTCAGGGTTGGGGCAGCGGCGTGGCGGGGGCAAAGCCATTGGCGTCCACATAGCCTTGGGGCTGCGCTTCTTCCTGCCAGTAATACGCTTCCGCCTGCATCCGCTCCTGCTCCTGGTTGCGTTGCTGCTCGTAGTAGTACTGGTCTTGCTCGTTGCCGATATACGGCTCCGCCTGCAACTGCTCCTTCGCCGCCTGTTCCTGCGCCTCAGGGCTAACCGCTTCTGCGGGCTGCGCGCGTGGTCCGGGCGGCACTGCCGCTTCCTCTTCCACAGCGCCCTGCTCGGGTGCCAATGGTGCGGGTTCCGGTTCAGGAAAAATCCCTGCGCGCTCATCCAGCAAGCGCTGGCGTTCTTCCATCGCCGCCTGTCGTTCCAGCAGGGTCTGCTGATACGCCGCCTCGCGCGCGGCAATCTCCGCCGCTGAAAGCGGAATGGTGGCCGGGCGAGGCAAGTCGCGGTTGGACAGGTCCGTCGTCTGCACCCGCAGTTCCACTTCGCGGGCGTCCGTTAACTCCCGCTCCTTCGCCGCCGCGTCCCACTGCTCCTTCAATCTCGCCCGTTCTGCGGGGTCTTTAGAGAAGCGCGGCGCGCTGATGTCTTGCCGCTTCTTGCTCACCTTTTTGGTGGTGCCATCCTTTGGAAACAGCACATGGTAAAACTGGTCTGAATCGACCACGTAAACATTCTGGTACCAATCGGTGTCCACGCGAATGCTGTCCGCCTGCGCCAAGCCCACACACAGCACTGCCCCCGCCAAGGAAACACTTGACGCAAGACCACGCAAACCATTTAGGTTACTGCACATGCACCAAAACTCCACCCCGCACCCGGCAGACCCATACCGCCCAAGCACTACCTCTCTATTCT
>JBIKMR010000073.1:0-16688 GCA_044359155.1 Candidatus Hydrogenedentales bacterium
TGGAGGAACTGTTGCGGGTCATCCAGTTCTACAATGGCGGCGGGTTCAGCTGTGCATTGGAAACGGAGGACGGGTTCGCGTTGGGCGAGGGCGACCGCGCCTGCACTCCCCATGCCTCCGACTATCAGGAGCAGGACTGGGTGATTGCGTTGTCCGAGTTGCTGCGCCTCATCCAGATATTCAACGTGGGCAGCTATACCCCCTGTGATCAGGCAGAAGACGGCTTCTGCCTTGAAAGCCAGGCCACCTAATGCAATCGTAACCCACTGCCCGGTTTGACGTTGGGTGCCTTTATTTGCCATAATCGCGCCCGAATAGGAACAGGTAAAGAAGGTTACAGGTGTGTACCGGGAGATATCGGACACACGCGCAGGCGCGATGTGCGCCGCGCTGGCCGGACGGGGAGACCGCTCCGGCGCGTGCAGCATCCCTGCCGCTGCTTCCCCCAAGAAGCGCTTAAACTTCCCACCCTGCCCCATTCACACGACCCAACAACTGCGGGCCGTGGCGCACTGTGGTGCGCTTGCGGCTCTGAACCAAACACCGTGCGTCGCAGCAAAGCGGCGCAAATCATAAGGAATATACGCATATGGCCATCAAGATTGGCATCAACGGTTTCGGGCGCATCGGGCGCAACGTGTTCAAGATTGCCTTCGCATCGAGCGATTTCGAGGTTGTCAGCATCAACGACCTGACCGACGCGAAGACCCTCGCGCACTTGCTCAAGTACGACAGCGTCTCCGGCGTGTACGCCAAGAACGTTTCCACCGACGGCGACGCCATCGTGGTAGACGGCAAGCGCATCACCGTGACGGCCATCAAGAACCCGGCGGAAATCCCCTGGGGTTCGCTGGGCGTGGACATCGTGCTCGAGTCCACCGGCGTGTTCACCTCGAAGGCCCAGTGCGAAATGCACATCGCGGGCGGTGCCAAAAAGGTTCTCCTCAGCGTTCCCCCCAAGGACGCCGTGGATTACATGGCCGTCATCGGCGTGAACTGCGATGGCCTGAAGCCCGAGCACAATATCGTGTCGAACGCAAGCTGCACCACCAACTGCCTGGCCCCGCTGGCCAAGGTGCTGCACGAAGCCTTCGGCATCAAGCGCGGCCTGATGAACACCATCCACAGCTACACCAACGACCAGCAAGTGCTGGACATGCCCCACAAGGACCTGCGCCGCGCGCGCGCCGCAGCGCTTTCCATCATCCCCACCACCACCGGCGCAGCCCGCGCCGTGGGCACGGTGCTGCCGGAGCTGAAAGGCAAGCTGGACGGCATGTCCATGCGCGTGCCCACGCCCGATGGTTCCGTGGTGGACCTGGTGGCCGAGCTTGAAAAGCCCGCCACCCGCGATGAAATCAACGCCGCCGTGAAGGCCGCCGCCGAGGGCGCGATGAAGGGCATCATCCAGTACACGGAAGACCCCATTGTCTCCTGCGACGTCATCGGCAACCCGCATTCCTGCGTGTTCGATTCCGACCTGACCAGCGTGATGGACGGTAACTTCATCAAGGTCATCGCCTGGTACGACAACGAATGGGGCTACTCGAACCGCTGCGTGGACCTGTTCCGCAAGATGGCTGGTTAATCCGCCATGAACAAACTTGCCCTTAGCGATATCGACGTAGCCGGGAAGCGTGTGCTGATGCGGGTGGACTTCAATGTCCCGCAGAATGCAGACGGCTCGGTGCGCGATGACACGCGCATCCGCGCGGCGCTGCAAAGCATCAACCATGTTCGGGCGCAGGGCGGCAAGCTGATTCTCATGTCCCACCTCGGGCGGCCCGAGAAGGCCAAGGGCGACGCGGCCAAGCTGGCCCTGCTGCGCATGGACCCGATCGCCAAGCACCTGCATGAATTGCTGGGGCCCGACTCGACCGTGGTTAAAGTGGACGACATCGTGGGGCCCGAGGTGGAGAAGGCAATTGCCGCGCTGGCACCGGGCGATGTGCTATTGCTCGAGAACACCCGCTTCAACCCCGGTGAAGAAACGAACGATCCCGAGCTGTCCAAGCAATTGGCGAAGCTGGGCGACGTATACGTGTCCGACGCCTTCGGTACGGTACACCGCGCGCACGCATCGACCGAGGGCGTGTGCCACTATCTTGACACCTGTGCCGCAGGCTTCCTTGTCGAAAAGGAAATGGCCTACTTCGGCAAAGTGCTCAGCGATCCCGAGCGCCCGCTGCTGGCCATCCTTGGCGGCGCAAAGGTCTCTGATAAGATCACGGTCATCGACAACCTGCTGAACCTGGTGGACACGCTCATCATCGGCGGCGGCATGGCCTACACTTTCATGAAGTGCTTGGGCCGCAACATCGGCGATTCACTGCTCGACGAAAAGGGCATCGACACCGCACGCCAGGTTATTGAGAAGGCCGTTGAAAAGGGAGTCGAACTGCTGCTTCCGCTGGACTTCGTGGTGGCGGACGCCTTCTCGAACGACGCGAACACCAAGATTGTAAGCGCGGGCGAGGGCATCGACGATGGCTGGCAGGGCCTCGACATCGGCCCCGAAACCCGCGAGTTGTTCAAGCGCAACATCGCCCAGGCCAAGACCGTGGTTTGGAACGGGCCGCTCGGCGTGTTCGAGATGGAGAAGTTCTCCGAAGGCACCAAGTGCATCGCGGACTTCCTTGCGGCCAACGCCGACATCATCAGCATCATCGGCGGTGGCGACACTGCCGCAGCCGTGGTGCAGTATGGGCTGGACGACAACATGAGCCACGTGAGCACGGGCGGCGGCGCGTCGCTCGAAATGCTCGAGGGCAAAGTGCTGCCAGGGCTGGCAGCATTGACGGACAAGGCATAGGACTCAATAGGACAAACGCGTCCTATATGTCATAAACATGGGTGCCCCTTGCTCGGGCGCGCGCTTTCACCGGCGGCGATCTGGGCTTGGGGTGGACAACGAAAAGGAATGGTGAAATGGCTGCTGTTACGAAGGAAGTAAAAGAAGAACTCGTCAAGAAGTTCGGTCAGAACGAGGCCGATACCGGCTCGACCGAGGTGCAGGTTGCGCTGCTTACCGCGCGCATCAACCACCTGACCGAGCACTTCCGCACGCACAAGAAGGACCACACGGGCCGCCGGGGCCTGTTGCGCCTGGTGGGTCAGCGCCGCAACCTGCTGACCTATCTCCGCAACCAGGACCTCGAGAAGTACCGTGGCCTCATCAAGGAACTCGGTCTGCGTAAATAGTTGGGCTTTCGCGGGGCGGCAAATGCCGCCCCGCGATTTTTATGACAGTCCTGTAAGTCTTACAGGCACTGTGTGCATGGGCCGCCGGGGGGTATGGGAAGCCCCGGTGGTTAGAACGAAGGGAAGCAGAGAACGATGAAGAAGACAGTTGAAGAGAAAGTCGTTCAACGCGTGATGAAAAAGGAAACAAACTGAATGGAACGGCTTTCTGTTGAAATCGCATCCGGCGTAACGCTGGAATTCGAGACCGGGCGCATTGCGAAGCAAGCGCACGGCTCGGTAATTTGTCGCTGCGGCGACACCATGGTGTTGTCCGCAGTGTGCGTGGCCCCCGATTTTCGTGAGGGCATGGACTTCTTCCCGATGACGGTGGACTACCGCGAAAAGTTTTACGCGGTGGGCCAGATTCCGGGAAGCTTCTTCCGCCGCGAGGCGCGCCCCAGCGAGCGCGAAATCCTCGTGTGCCGCATGACCGACCGCCCCCTGCGCCCCTTGTTCCCCAAGGGCTTCTACAACGAAGTGCAGGTGTGCCAGAACGTAATCTCGGCAGACAACATTAACGACCCCGACGTGCTGTCGATCAACGCCGCATCGGCTGCGCTGCACATCTCCAAGATTCCGCTGAGCGAGCCGATCGGCGCCGTGCGCGTGGGCTACATCAACGGCGAACTCGTCGCCAACCCGGCCATCGACTCGATGGCCGAGAGCGAACTGGACATCATCATCGCAGGCTCGAAAGACGCCATCATGATGGTGGAAGGACAAGCCGCCGAGGCCAGCGAAGACCTGATGCTCGACGCGCTCGAGTTCGGCCATGAGCAGATCAAGAAGATCATCGCCGGCATAGAGGAACTCCGCGCCCGCGTGGGCGTCGAGAAGATGCCCTTCACCCCCCCGGCGCTCGACGCGCAGGTGGTGTCCGACGTGGAAGGCATTGCCAAGGATCGCCTCAAGGCGGCCCTTGCCGTGAGCGACAAACACGACCGCCACACGGCGATTGACGGCCTCAAGGACGAAGTGAAGCAGACGCTGCTGGCCAAGTATGGCGAAGAGCGTTATGCCCAAGTCGCTGCCGATGTGAGCGCCGCCTATGGCGCGCTGAAGAAGAGCACCATGCGCATGGCCGTTATCGAGACCAACGTCCGCATGGATGGCCGTGCGCTCGACGCCGTCCGCCAGATCTCCATCGAGGTCGGCGTGCTTCCGCGCGCGCACGGTTCCGCGCTGTTCACGCGCGGCGAAACCCAAGCGCTGGTCACCACCACGCTGGGCACCAGCCGCGACGAGATGCGCCTGGATGAACTGACCGGCGAAGGCTTCAGCCGCTTCTACCTGCACTACAACTTCCCGGCGTGGTCCGTGGGTGAAGTGCGCCGCATGTCCGGCCCGGGCCGTCGCGAGATTGGCCACGGCAAGCTGGCCGAGCGCGCGCTCGAAAACACGCTGCCTTTCGTTTCGGTGGAAGAACGCGCCGAAGACCCGGACCTTAAGGACTTCCCGTACACGATTCGCATCGTGTCCGAGGTTACCGAGAGCAACGGCTCCAGCTCGATGGCCACCGTTTGCGGCGGCACCCTCAGCCTGATGGACGCGGGCGTTCCCATCCATGCACCGGTGGCGGGCATCGCCATGGGCATGATTAAGGAAGGCGACGAGATTCGCATCCTCAGCGACATCCTCGGAGACGAGGACCACCTGGGCGACCTCGACTTCAAAGTCTGCGGCACGAAGGACGGCATCACCGCGTTCCAGATGGACACGAAGGTGAAGGGCCTCTCGCGCGACACCATGCGCACCGCCCTCTTGCAGGCGCGCGCGGGCCGCGAGCACATCCTCGAGAAGATGAACGAGGCGCTGGCCGCGCCGCGCGATGACATCTCGCCGTATGCGCCGCGCATCTACACCATGAAGATCGATCCCGAGCGCATCCGCGACATCATTGGGCCGGGCGGCAAGGTCATCCGTGGCATCCAGGCCCAGACCAGCTCCGAGATTACCGTGGCAGACGACGGCTACATCAGCATCGCCGCGTTCACCAAGCAGAATGCGGACGCCGCCATGGGCCTCATCAAGGAGATTACGGCGGAAGTCGAAATCGGCCAGATCTACCACGGCACCGTCGTGCGCATCATGCCCTTCGGCGCCTTCGTCAACCTCATGGGCACCAAAGACGGCATGGTCCACATCTCCGAACTCGCCCTTGGCCGCGTCAACGAAGTCACCGACGTCTGCGACGTGGGCGACGAGATCGACGTGAAGGTCATCGAGATCGACAAGATGGGCCGCGTCAACCTTTCCAAGGTGCTGGCCGATGTCGAGCTGGGTCGCCTGGACGCCGACGAAGTCGAGGCCAGCCGCGCACAGCGCGGCGACCGTCCCCCGCGCGACGGCGGAGACCGTGACCGTGGACCGCGTGGCGGTGGCGATCGCGACCGTGGACCGCGTGGCGGCGGTGATCGTGGACCCCGCAACGGCGGTGGTGGCGGCGGTCGTCGCTAGTTAATTTCTGCTATCCTTACCGGGGAGGCCCAAGGCTGGGCCTCCCCGGTTTTTCTACATTCGCCCATTCCGCACGCCAGGCGTACGCCATAGGAACTTCCTTCATGGAACAGAACCATTATTCGCAAGCCAACGCCCAGGTAACGCGCCTTGCCAACGGGATGACCGTGGCCATGGAGCGCCTGCCCTACCTGCGCTCGGCCACCGTTTCCGTGTGGATACGCAGCGGCTCGATGCACGAATCTCCCGCCGAGAATGGCATCGCGCATTTCATCGAGCACCTGCTCTTCAAGGGCACCGGCACGCGCACGGCCCACGACTTGATGGACGCCATCGAGGGGCGCGGCGGCCACTTCAACGCATACACCTCGCGCGGCTACACCTGCTACTACATCCGCATCCTGCAAGAGCACGTACCCATCGCCATCGAAGTATTGGCAGACATCGTGAAGAACTCGATCTTCTGTGACATGGACAAGGAACGTGGCGTCATCCTCGAGGAGATCGCGTCAAGCGAAGACACGCCCGACGACCTGATACACGACCTGCTCACCGAGTACCACTGGCCGAGCCACGCGCTGGGTCGCCCGATTGCGGGCACAGAGGAAACCGTCTCCAACATCTCGAAAGAGATGGTGCTCGACTTCTTTGGCCGGGGCTATGCGCCCGCCAACATGTTCTTCGTGGTGGTGGGAAATTTCGACGAGGCCCCCGTGCTGGCGCAGATACAGGCCGAATTCGAGCCGCTGCCTGCGGGCACGCCCACCGACCCCGGCGCATCGCCCGTGTTCCAGTCCGGCGCCGAACTGCACGAGCGCGACGTGTCCCAGTCGCACCTCACCCTCGCCTTCCCCGCGCCCGCATTGGGCACGCCCGACCGCTATATCTGCGACCTCACCTCGACCGTGCTGGGCGGCGGCTCCACGTCGCGCCTCTTCGAGCGCATCCGCGAGGACGAGGGCCTGGCCTACAACATCCAGAGCTTCCACTCCTTCTACCCCGGCGCAGGCGTGTTGGGCGTATACGCCGCCGTGGCCCCCGAGAACTACGCGCGCGCCATGTCGCTCGTCTACGAGGAAATTCGCAAGCTGCGCGACGAGGGCGTGCGGCCGGACGAGCTGGAGAAGAACAAGGAACAGCTCAAGGGTGGCATGTTGATGTCGCTCGAAAGCACCTCCGCCCGGGCCAGCCGCATTGGCAAATGCCTGATGCACTATGGCCGCATAATTCCCGTGGACGAGGTGCTCGACGAACTGCACAAGGTGACCGTGGCCGACGTGCAGCGCTTCTCCCAGGAAACCTTCACCGTGGCCAACACCGCGCACGTGGTGCTGGGGCCGGAGGAAGGCCCCGAGCTGGTCGAGATGGCCCTGTAATGGAAGTGCGGTTATCCGTCGAGCCCGGAGCGGAAGACCTGCCCCTGCCCGCCTATGAAACTGAGTACGCCGCAGGCATGGACCTGCGCGCCGCCGTGGCTGAAGCCCTGAGCCTTGCCCCCGGCCAGCGCGCCCTGGTGCCCACCGGCATCCGCATTGCCCTGCCCCCCGGCACCGAGGCCCAGGTCCGCCCCCGCAGCGGCCTTGCCATTCGCCACGGCATCAGCATGGTGAACAGCCCCGGCACCATAGACGCCGACTATCGCGGGGAAATCCGCGTCATCGTCATCAATCACGGCGAGGAAACGTTTACCATCCAGCGGGGAGACCGCATTGCCCAGCTGGTGGTGGCCCCCGTGCTGCGCGCGGAATGGCAAGTAGTGGATTCTCTCGACGACACCACGCGCGGCGCAGGCGGCTTCGGCCACACCGGCGTCTAGTCGGTGTTCGTCAGTGCGGGTCCGTGTAAGTCTGTGCAACTCATCTTGGAGAACCCAATGAATTTTCTAAAATCCACCCTGCTTCTTGGCGCGGCCCTTTGCTGCACCGCCGCCCACGCCGCCCCAGGCAAGAACGTCATCATCATGGTGGGCGATGGAATGGGCTACAACCAGATTGAATCGGGCAGCCTCTATCGCCACGGCGAAGCGCGTAAGCAACTCTACTGGACCACCTTCCAGCACACCCCCGTGACCACGTTCTCGACAAACAACGAAGAGGGCTACCCGGTGGACAAGGTATGGAAAGACTTCAAGTACCTGCTGCGCGTTCCCACCGATTCCGCCGCAGCAGCCACCGCAATCTCCACGGGCGTCAAATGCCCGAATGCCCGCATCGCCATGAGCAAGGAAGGTGAGAAGCTGCCGCACATGCTGCTCGAGGCGGAAGCCATGGGCAAGGCAACGGGAGTGTTGAGCACGGTACGCCTCACCCATGCTACCCCCGCCAGCTTTGCCACTTATGACGTGGGCCGTGGCAATGAGCTGGAAATTGCCCGCAAGATGCTTATGGAATGCCCGGTTGATCTCATCATGGCGCCGGGCCACCCCTGGTTCGACAACAGTGGCAAGCAGGTGGGCGGCATGGACCCCGACCCGTACGCCACCACCGGCAAGTACGACTATGTCGGGGGCGTGGAATTATGGAAGCAACTGCGCGCAGGCGAAGCCGCAAGCGACGCGAATGGTGACGGCACGCCTGACGCATGGAAGGTGATGGATACGACGGCAGACATCATAGCGCTGGCAGCTGCCCCGCAGGCCGCACGCGTGCTGGCGTTGGTGCCCGTGGCAGACACGCTGCAATGCAACCGCGAGGGCGACGACAAGGCCGACGCCTTCACCGTGCCGTTCACCCCCAACCTGCCCACCATGGCGCAAATGGTCGAGTCCGCGCTGGCGCAACTCTCGCAAGACCCGGACGGCTTCTACGTGATGATGGAAGGCGGCGCGATTGACTGGGCCGGGCACGGCAATAAGGCGGGCCGCTTGGTCGAGGAACAGATCGACTTCGACAAGGCCGTCGAGGCCGTGGTCGCCTGGGTGGACAAGAACAGCAACTGGGACGAGACCATGCTCTTCATCACCGCCGACCACGAATGCGGCTACCTCACCGGCCCCGGTAGCGACCCCGAATGGAAGCCGCTCACCAACAATGGCGAAGGCAAAATGCCCGGTATGGAATTCCACACCACCGGCCACACCAACCAGCTCGTGCCCGTGTTCGCCAAGGGAGCAGGCACCGAAAAGCTACGCGACTACATCCACGGCACCGACGAACGCCACGGCGAATTCGCCGACAACACCGACATCTCGAAGGTTATCCGCACCGCTTGGGGAAAATGATGTATGGGAGCGCAGCGCTACTGCGCTGCTGACTACGCAGCATCGGCTGGGAGTCGGTGCTGCGAACAGCCCCTCACGCTAACCCTCTCCCCCGAAGCGGTCGAGAGGGGACAGGAGGACACCTTCGGTCTCAGCGTGGCGCGGTCAGGAGACCACGCCACAACAAAGGTCGCTAAATTGATGTACCAATCGAGAGTGTCAGTTTCTTCAGCACCGAAGGTGCGGCACAGCGTAGCCTAGGGTGAAGCGAAGCGGAACCCTAGGTAGCGTGACTTCCCAAAATTCAGAACACTGAAGGGGTGGCACAATCTGCGCCGCCCCTTCAGGGCTGCTAAATTTATTGGCACATGTTACCTAGGGTTCCGCTTCGCTTCACCCTAGGCTACGCTGTGCCGCGCTTTCAGCGCTCAAGACAATCGCAGCACCGGCTGGGAGCCGGTGCTGCGTGGTCAGCAGCGCAGTAGCCCTCCTGAGGCGGACAAGCGCTGCGCTCCCACTACAACGTCGGCGCAATCTCCTCGCGCGATTCAATGTTGTCCTTCAAGTCTTCCGGCAACCACCAGCTGGGCTTCAGCTTGCCCTCGCTGAACAGCTTCTCCGCCTGGTCGTCAAAGTGCGGCGAGTCCGGTCGGTCGCTCTGGCCCAGCGGGGGCTGTGTCCAGCTTTGAATCGGCTTGGTGAGCGCCACAATCTGCGTCGAGGTCTGGCCGCCCTTGCCCCATTGCTGGCCGTCCTTCTCGCCGCCATAGGTCATGCTGCGCAGCGTGCGCACGCCCAGACCCTCGTCGCCGCCGCCGCTCACCGGCCAGGAATCCTTGGAACCCTCGCGGCCCACGCGGAAGCGGTCGCCGTATTTCGCGTCGAGCGATCCATAATCCTTCGCCAGCTGCGCCATCGCTTCGGCAAAGCTCGCCACCATCTGCTCGTATTCTTCCGGCTTGATGCGTGGCTCGCGCGGCTCGCGACCTTCCACAATGGCGAACCAGTCGTCTATCTCTTCCTTCAGCGGGTTGATACCTTCGTCCTTCAGGTCGCGCGCCAACTGCTTGCGGTAGTAGAAATACTTCAACGCGCCGGTCGATTCCTTGTCCGCATTCCGGTCCCATGACAACACGTCGGCCATACCGCCGGTGTACTTCACGTCTGCCGCGCGCTGGCTGCCGTGCAGGCCGTGTGCGGTCTTTAGCTCTGCAAGCCAGCGGTCTGCGCCATACACCGAAGAATCCACCGCATAGGCCAGGGCTTCGTCAATGGTCACGGAATCGTCGTTTGCCAGCAGTTCCAGCGCGCGCGCGCCGCGCTGCTTGATCCATCCGCCGCGCTCGCCATAGCCAATGTCGCCATAGATGTACGGCGCCCAGCGGTCTGCCGTAAGCGGACCCTTCACGATCATCGCGTCTGGCGGAATGTTGCAGTTCTGCATGTAGCCGCTTTCAGGATTCAGCAACTGCACCAGGTCAGACGAGGGATGCAGCCCCAGCCATTGGTTGGCAGACACGGTGCCGTCTACGGGCCGTGACCAGTCTTGCCCCTGCACGCGCATGGGCACACGGCCCGTGCGCTGGTAATAGATGTTGCCTTCCGTGTCCGCCACCATCACGTTCTGCGGGAAGATTTCCTGCGTGGCCGCTGCCGCCACCGCGCCTTTGTAGTCCTTCGCAAAATTCAGTTCATACCAGGCTTGGTTGCCGTTCACGGCATCGGCATAGCTGCACGCCACCACATAGGCCTTGCCCTCACGCACCGCCACCACCGGCCCGAGGTGCGAATCGAGCAGTGTCATTTCCTTGGTGTTCTCCGTGCCAATGGGCAGGTTCACCTTGCGCACCTTAAAGTCGCGCCAGCCGCCGTCGTGCTTGTATTGCAGCGGGTTCTCCGGGTTCACCTCCAGCCAGAACACATCCGCCGTGTCGGGGCCGCCCGTCGTCATGGCCCACGCCAGGTTGGCGTTGTGGCCCAACCCGATATACGGGTTGCCCGCCAGCGTAAAGCCGCTGCCGTCCCACTCGCCCGCGTGGATGCGGCATTCCCAGAACCGGCTTGCGCCGTACCATGAAAGGTGGGGGTCAATATAGAGAATCGCCGCGCCATTGGCACTGCGCGCCGGGGACACCGCAAACTGGTTCGAGCCGCGCTCGGTCTCGTCGAAGCCCGGCTGTATGCCCCCGCGCATCAGGTCCGCGAAGCCATCGTCGAAGGACCACGACTGCAAGAACATGCGCCCAAACGCAGCCACCATGAACTCGTCCACTTCGCCCCGGTTCCACCACGCGGGCACGTCTTCCGGGTGCGCCTTGTAGAATGCATTGATGCCCGCAGCAAAGGCCTGCACATGCGCGCGCAGTTGCGACGACACCTTGTCTGCGTCGCGCTTCGAGCCTTCGTATAAATCCCACAGGTGGGCAACCAGGTCCTGCATCACCGCCTTCTCGCCCTCGAAGCGCCCGCTCTCCCCCATGCCCCGCGCCATGTTCTTCAGCAATTCCTCGGGGCGGTCCTGCGCCTGCGCATAGCCCATGGCGAACAGGCCCTGCTCCACCGTGGGCGCATAGATATGCGGCACGCCCCAAGTGTCGCGATACACCACCGTCTTGCCCTCGTCCGCCCCCGTGCCCGGCAGGTCTGCCGCCTGCACCGAGGCGGCCAACGCCGCCCCACAAACCAACATGCCCGCAAATTGTGCCCGCATATCCGCGCCCTCCATACTTGGTGATCCAACGACAATAGACGGCGGACAGGGCAGGACACAAGCGGGAGAACCGGATGCCGATTGCGCACTTCATCGAGGGAGAAGCCGGGTGTGCCTATGCGCGGGAGCACGGCTGCGCCGCCGTGGTGGTGGATGCCCTGCGCGCCAGTGCCACCGCCGCCGCCCTGCTGCACCACGGCGCACGCCGCCTGCTGGTCGTACACCATGTGGAAGACGCCTTCGCCGCGCAACAGGACTGGCCTGATGCCCTGCTCTATGGTGAACGCGGCGGCCTGCCCCCCGGAGGATTCCACCACGGCAACTCCCCCCGCGAAGCGCCCCACGCCGCCGGGTGCGACGTGATCTTCACCACCACCAACGGCGCGGCCCGCATCGTGCAGGCATGGGGCGCGCCCGCCATTTTGCTGGGTGGCCCGGCCAATGCCAACGCTGTGGTCGCCCACCTTCAGCGCGAGCAAAGGGACGTGGTGCTCATCCCCGCCGGACTCGTGACCGACCCCAACTACGACGCGCAAGAAGACCGCGCGGCAGCCGCGTACCTTGCAACGCTGCTCGGCTGGACCATTGGCCAAGGCCACAGCGAATGCCAACACTGGCAACAACGCGTGCAAGCCGAAGGGCTTGAACAACTCTTCACCACCGCCCCGCACTCCGAATCCCTGCGCCAACTGGGCTTCGAAGAGGACATCCACCTCTGCGCCCAAGTGGACACCTACCCCGCACTACCGCTGGCTGTCGAGCGAACCAGCTATGGGGTAGTGCTGAAGAACCAATAGGACCCATCAGTCTTATCGGTCCTACAAAAGCCTTCCCTTCTTCTCCCATCCGTCCCATCTGTCCTATCCGTCCCATTCCTCCTCCCGCCACCGCTCCAACAACGCCGCCATCTCCGGCGCGCGTCGAATCCCCAGCCGGGTCAAGCAAAAGTCATAGCGCACGGGGTCGCGGGGACAGACCTTGCGGAAGTGCCCGGTGATTTCCCGCGCGGTGAGCAGGCTGCCTTGCTGGCGCGCGGTGAAGTGCAACGCCGTGGCGATGCGGAGCATGTGGGTATCCACCGGCACTAGCAGGTGGGCGGGCTTCAGCCCGCAGCCCAGCGTCTGCCACGCGCCGGGGTCTACCGCATCCTTGCGCACCATCCAGCGCAGGTACATCATCCACCGCTTGCACGCGCTACCCAGCGCGGGGTCGGGCAGCAGGTAGTTCTTGTTGCCGCCGCTCAAGCGCTGGGAGAACAAACTCAGCGCTCCCTCGAAGTCCTTGCCCGATGCCCGCCAGTCCACATCAAACGCGCCCGCCAGTGATCCGTGCTCCCGCATCGCAGAGGCTGCGCCAGACAACATCGCCGCCATTTCCGCACCGGTCGAATAGCGGTGGCGGAACCCAGCCAGTTGCTTGCTCAACATACTCTCGGCAACCCCCGGCAAGTCGCGTGGCTGGGCAGGCAGCAGCTTCAACACAATCCCAATGCTGGCAAGAATGGTCTTCACGTTCCCAAATGCCAGGCTGGCCCCCACCAACGCCACGATTTCCTGATCGCGTGGGTCCTCATAGTCCCACACCGGCAGCAGCGGATCAGGGTCGATAAACTCTCGCCGGTTAAAGCGACGGTATACGGCTTCCAGTTCTGGTTTTAGGTTCATCCGATCCGCATACCCCGCACAAATATTGCTATTGCCACCCACCCTAAGTCTTTTCCCCAAGCCATTTTGCACTTTCAAAAACCCGTGGTAAAGTTGGGTGTCAAGGGGGCTTGGCAAGACTAAACGGGAGAGGCAAGGGAACCATGTCTACGATTAAGAACGCTGTGCTTTGGGGATTGGTGTTGGCGGGTTTGCTGGCCGGGGGCAGCGCCAGCGCAACGAATTTTGCAATTATTCTTTCGGGTTCCAGTGTTGACGGCTCAGACACTATACTCCACGACTGCTACGGGGTTGTCATGGAAGACCTCACCTTCGACTCGCGCGAGATGACCACAGGGTTGGATGTCGAGTATCGCAGATTTCAGCCCGGCAAGCCGCAATACGGCAACGTCACCTTTCAGGCGGAACCGGGTACCGGCGCATCCCAAGAATTGCTTGAGTGGTACAAGAAGGTGCTTGCGGGCCAGACTGAGCGCAAGAGCGGCAGCGTGATTCTTACGGATCGAATGGGGCAGGAGATAATGCGCTACACCTTCCTCGATTGCTTTCTCACTTCGTATAGCGTGGTGGAAGAGCAGAACGCGGACGGCAGCGTAAGGGTGATTGAGGAATACGAAGTAAAGCCAAACGGCGTGCAGATGTACAAGGCCAAGCAGGGCAAGTCTGGCAAGGCGAATCCCGGCAAGATGTCGATAATCGAAGACGATGGAAGCACTTCCACGGACGATACCGTCGAGGGATGGAGTGGCGGCGAGCCTGCGCTCATCATCACTTCCCCCTTCCGCAACTCCCGCTTCCATACGGAGACGCCCGGCAACAAGCTGGTGACAGACATCTCGCTGGACTTGCCGGATGATGGGCCTTCTCAGGTTATCTGCGACTGGGTCAACGCCGCCGTGCAGGGCAAGCCTTGGAAGAAAAGCATGAGCATGGTTGACCTCAGCGCGAAGGGCAAGCCGGTCGGAAAAATGTATCACTACCACGAATGCTTTCCGATGCGCTATGTCTTCCCGTCACTCAGCAAGGGGAACACCATCGAAGCCGGACCCACGTTGACTATTAAGGCGGCGCGCGTCAACATCAACTAATTGCATCAACGTAAGTTGATACTTTCAGTGCTCTTGGGGAAGAGCGGCGTGGGGGTTTCTGGAAACGGAAACCCCCGCGTTTTATTTTCACCGCTTGGACTTTGCCGCCACGCACGCGCTAGGCTTCCGCCCAATCACTCGGAGAATTCTTGTGGCGAACTGGCATCTGGGCACACGCGCATTGGGCGACACGCCGACCATCATCGTGGCGGCGCGCGACGATGTGTCTGCCGACGAATTGCAGGGCGCGTTGAATGCGGGTGCCCACGCCATCGAATTGCGTATCGACCACTTCCGCGAACTAGGCTCTAACTACGTGGTCGAACAGGTGCGCCGCCTGGCCGTGGGCCCCACGCTCGCCACCATCCGCCACGCCCGCGAGGGTGGCCAATGGCAGGCCGACGAAGCCGCGCGCCTTGCGCTCTACCGTGCCGTGCTTCCCCTGGTGCAAGGTGTGGACTGCGAACTCAGCGCAGCCGAAACCTGCGAGACTTTGTTTGCCGAGGCGCGCGCGGTGGGCAAACTGACCGTGGGCTCCTTTCACGATTTCAACGCCTGCCCCGACGACGCCACGCTGGACGCGCTCATCCCCGTTGGGGACCGGGCTGGGGCAGACGTGGTGAAGGTGGCGGCGCACTGCGAAACCCTGCACGACCTGCGCCGCCTGGCCGGTTTTACCCTGCGCCATGCCGGGCGCGGCGTGGTGGCAATTGGCATGGGCCCCGCCGGAACCGCGTCCCGCGTCTTCTTCCCTGCGCTGGGTTCGCTACTCACCTTTACCTTCTTGGGAGAACCCACCGCGCCGGGACAGTTGAACTGCACCGCCTTGGTTTCGTATCTTACCGGACTGTATCCACAAACGGACCGGACGCCGCAGTAACTCGTTCGGGTGTAGTTATAGAGGGAACCTGCCTTGCAAACGTCGCTCATCATTCAATCCAACGGTACCGGTAAGCTTGATCTCGAAGACATGCTCCGCGAAGGTTGGGAAGTTGTTTCCATCACCGCAAACAACGGCCAGAGCTACAACGACTTCCTCGTGGTTCTCGAGAAGAACTAACCCATTCCTTATTCCAAAATGTGAAATGTGTCTCTTCATCGAATTGTAAAAAACTCTTAATGCAATATTTACCTTGACGTATACACCGCATTTTGCTATCTTGATTTCAGAAAGTTGAACTAGCCACACCTCGACCGGGCATTCCTCCGGCGCTGGCCCCACATCGATCCGCACTCATTCATCTATATCTGGGTCGGCCAGCAGTAAAAGGAGAGTCGAACAGTGGCTGTGTTCAAGTATTCCGGCGACCGCATCAGTGGCGAGCGCACCCATGAGTCGGGCACGATTGTTGCCGTGGACAAATTGGACGCGTACGACAAGCTTCGGGTGGCCGGGCTAACCAACATCCACTTGAAAAAAGTGGAAGGTTTGGCGGCATTTGTCGAGAGGCTGCGCGTAGCGCGCTAGCCTGTATTCTCCGCACTTCTCCACGCCTTTGCCACTAGGCAAGGGCGTGGATTTCTTTTTGCTACCACTGGACCCGCGGCGCGCTGACGGCGGCACAGAACACGTCCACCCGCACCGCGCCCGCTATGCGCAACACCCGCGCGCATTCTGTCACTGTCGCCGCCGTGGTCACTACGTCGTCCACCAACAGCACGGTGTCCCCGTTCATGGAATCCCCCGTCACGGCGAACGCGCCCCGCAGGTTGCTGCGGCGCGCTTCGGGGGTGAGCCTGCTCTGTGTGCGCGTGGGCCGTATCCGCTGAAGCCGGGCATCCAGCGTAGCATTAGGGAAAGCGGGCATTACCCGCTCCGCCAGCAGGGCGGCCTGGTTGAACCCACGCGCCCGCTGCCGTACTCGGTGCAAGGGCACCGGGCAGACCAGCGTGTAGTCCCCCACCGGCATTTCCTCACGGGCGAAATCCACCATGCGCTCGGCCAATGGCGCGGCCAAGCGGGTCTTGCCGTGGAACTTCAGCAGCTTCACCGCCTCGGCCACGGCGTCTTCATACCGCGCTGCCCCATAAACCCGGTCTACGTGGGGTAGCGGGCGCTCACGGCAATCGGCGCACGGGTAGTTCTCGCTAGCGCCAAAGCCGCGCATCTCGGCGTGGGGGCGGCCACAGCCCGTGCAGAAGGGGCGGCGCACCGCCGGGCTGCGTTCCCAGCAGCCGGGGCAGAAATAGCCGTTCTCCCCGGTGAGCAGCTGCACCCCGCATTCCCGACAGAACTCGGGCCAGAGCAGGTTCTTCACCGGCAAGGCCCAAGGCCGCAGGGCGGATGTCAACGCGGGGCGCAGCGCAGACGTAAACCAAAGTGCGGG
>JBIKMR010000309.1:0-4826 GCA_044359155.1 Candidatus Hydrogenedentales bacterium
CAACGGCTACCACGACAAACCAAACATTGAGACAGAGACTATTGTGGTTGGGCGCGTTGGCGCGAATTGCGGCGCAGTTCACAAGACGCCAGCAAGAGCATGGGTAACGGATAACGCCTTCATAACCACGTTTTCAGAAAGCTGCCTGACAATGGACTTCCTTGTCCTGCTCCTACGTTTCCTAAACCTCAACCACTTATCGTATGATGGAAGTCAGCCCGTCATTTCAGGCAAGCGGGTGTATCCGCTCCCAACGCCCCTCCCCCCCCTCGCCGAGCAAGCCGCCATCGTGGAGCGGGTGGAGGCGCTGATGGCCACCTGCCGCGCGCTGGAAGCGGAGATTGAACAATCCCGCGCGCACGCCGCCCACCTGCTGCAAGCCGTGCTCAAGGAAGCCTTTGCCCCCGCTTCTTGATATCCCTAGCCGATTCACCATTTCCCCCCTTGATAGCGCCAACCTTCGGGCGCAGGGGGCGCGGTACTGCTTGTTGCTATCTGCATGAATAGTGGATTCCAAGAAAGCAGCGCGATACTCCTCTTCAACCGAACTCTTGTTGCAGTTGAACTTTGAATCTGCTGATTCATTCCTTGAGCGGCGGGCCTGCCGTGGTGAGGGTGATGCGGGTGTGCAGGCTTCCAGTTGCTAACGGCTGGCAGGAAAAACCCGCGCTGTTCGCACCGGGCTCGAGTTGCGGGCAGGGCGTATTGATCTCGCCGCGTTCCACCAACTCTCCTTTTGCATCGCAGACGGTGTAGGTCGAGGGTGGTGTGAACTCCAGCATGTGGCCGCTTTCGAGTGTTACCGGGAACGCCACCTCGTGGCCGTTCAATACCAGCTTCGGGTTCTTCAGGCTGCTCGGCTTGTGTGGCAGGGAGTGGATGGGACCAAGGTAGGTGGCAACTTCCCTACCCACGGGGATGCCGTTCAACGCTAGCCGCAGCGCGCCGATCTGTGCATAGTCTAGATGGGCGTGGTAGAGCGGATAGGCGAAACCCATGGCCGAGGCCAGGTTGCCCTGCCAGTCTTCACGAGGAAACGAATAGGGCCATTCGTATTCCTCGATGGCGTAGTCTTCCGTTTCAATCACTTCGATGTAGCGCCAGCCCGTGAAGTCGAGGTCGATGTAGTGTTCCGTGAGCGCGAAGGTTGTGTGCTTGGGGGATTGTATCTGTATGTTGAGCACGGCTCCGCTGCCGTCACCATGCACCCATAGCCCCATGCCGCGCCCCTTGAGGTTGAGGGGGGGATCAAAGGTGCGCTCCACCGTGGCCCATGCCCGGTTGGGGCTGGCGCCCTGGTTCGTAGCACGAAGCATGGCGCTGCCCTTGGCATCCTTCACCGGCTCTTCCACCACGGAGAAACTTCCCGTGACCCCGGTGTTGGTTTTTATTTCACCGTAGCCAGCCACATCGGAGAAGTCGTCTATAAGCTCCGCATTCTCGGAGTCCAAAGCTTCGACGGAGAGCAGGTGCTCCACGGTAATCCTAGGCTCTTGTGCCGCGTATGCATTTTGCACTTGCCATGTGTCTCTGCCATCGCTCGTGGCTAGGTCATGACGGGCAGAGTCCACGGGTACAAACAGCGCGTCCGCCTCCAATCGAAAGGCTTGGCCGGGCGTGGCAAGTTGTTCACGTATGCCCGCTGGTACCGTGCCTGAAAGGCGCAGCGCCTCGTGCTGGCGAATGATGTCTCCGAAGCGTTGTTGTTGGTAGCTGGTGGGATAGGTGTCGGGGGAGAAGCCGAGCAGCAAGGAGAGGCTGCTGTTGGTGGCAATGGCTTTGGTGCAGATGTAGGCGACATCGTCCGCCAGCGACCGCTTGGGTTGCACCCCGGACCACGGGAAGATGCCCCACCACCCAAGGTTGGTGGGCAGAAAGCGCTTCTGCCATTCCCCATTTGAAAGCATGTGGATGTCGGCAAAGGTTTGGGGCGCGCGCTGGCAGGCGTCCCATGCGCCCATGCGCGAGCGCACCGCCCAGAGATGGTGGCCGAAAGTGCTCATTTCCAGCAGGGGCGATTTCTCCAGTTGGGCAACCAATTCATAGGTGAACTTCGCGCCGTAGTACCAGGCAAGCTCACCGCCCCCCTTCAGGTCCACCACGTCGGAGCCATCCAGCGCATCCATGTACATCATGTCGAAGCCGCAGTAGTTGTAGGTCTTGGCGGTTTCTACAATGACCTTGTTCCACAACTCGGAGTCGGGGTCTGGCGCGAAGAGTCCAAAGCACTCCTTCAAGTGGTGGACCTTGGCATCCTTGGCATGGGCTGTGGCCACGGTGCCATAGGCACCGCGTGTGCATTCGGTAAACCGATACGGGGGCTGCTGCGATACGCCCGTGTACACGATGAGTTCATCGTCGATCTGGAGGGTTGCGCTGTTGCGGTGATGAAAGCCCGTGAGCGCGGTCATGCCCTCGGTGGATTCGAGCACGTCCAAGGCGGGCGCGTCTGCCGTGATGTCTGCCGCCAGTGTGAGGGTGCGGCTCTTCGCAAGCCCGGGATCAGGCACGGGAGTAACCCACGGGGTGTCTTTGGCAATGAACATGGCGTAGGTGTGCAAGCCAGCGGCGATGCCTGCCTCGTGGAGCTTGTCCACCACGGCCTTCAGGCTGTCGCGCCCGTTGGGATATTCCCTTGGATTGGGGGCGTAGTCTCCCCAGCGGAAGGCGTAGCCGCCGTGCAGGTCGAGTTGTTTCACACCCAGCCCATTGAGCATGGCTATCCACGAATCCACGGTCTGCTCGTTTACCTTACCCGAGACATCGAGGAAATAGGATTGCTGGTTGATGGGAGCGTCGAGCGCCCACGGTCCGCCGTTGTCCGATTTGGGCAGGGCCTTTGATTCTGCCACGGCTTCCTTCAGTGCGTTGCGCAGATCACCCGAAGGGCAGGCCACCACGGCGAAGCCCGCGCCTAAGATGCCGAGTTTCTTGAAGGCCTTCGCGCCGGAGATGCTGGCGGAGTATCCGGGTATCTCGGCGACGTAGGTTTCCAGGTTCAGCGCCAGCGGGCTAACGGCAAAGCGCTCGCTCGGCAGCCCAGCCAGGGTGAGGGGAATCGCGCCGAACTGCAATTCCTGCAAGGTACCTGCGGCATCGCGCAGGGCGGTCAGTGCAAACTCGATTCGCTGCGGGTGCGTAGTCACGCGGAAGTCCGCTTCACGATCGGGGCCGCCGAACTGCAGGGTCAGCAGTTTCCCTTTGCGGTGGGCCTGGGTCGCGGGGCGGGCTTCCCCGTCGGACCAAAGTGCGAATGTGGTGGCCTTTGCCACGTCGCAATAGTTCTGCCCCTCCGCGAGGTCTACGAATTCCATGCTGGTGGCATCTGCCGAAAGGGTGTAGCGGAAGGTGTCGGTTTCCCAGGTTGCCGCGCTTTCCGCGCCCAGTGCGCTGGAGAGGAGTAGGAAAAGGCCAAGCATGTTTATAAATCCCTGTTGCCGGTTTGTGAAGTCGATTCCAGAGGATAGCACGTTGAAAAGCGATGGCGATTTTTGGCTTGGGGGTACGGCCCCCAAGCCTTGCCGAGAAGTTGATATTGAAAAGCACCGCCTTCACTTGTTACGCTATCGGTCGCCTTTGGGGGTATAGCTCAGCTGGGAGAGCGCAGCGTTCGCAATGCTGAGGCCGGCGGTTCGATCCCGCCTACCTCCACCAATATTAGATTATCCACATGCCCGCAATGCTTGATGCCTTGCGGGCATGTGGCGTTTCTTGGGGTGCGCGCGGGGCCGCGCATTGGGTACACTGCCGCCTCTTGAACGCGCGGGGAAGCGCAGGGTGTGAGGGAAACACGTCATGAAGTTCAGCGCGGTAGCCGATATTTTCCAGAACGACAAGGCCCTGCCCGAGGCGGAGGCGCTGTACAAGCGCATTACCCAGTTGCGCCCCGAGTCGGTACTATTGGTGATTGAGGATTCGCAAGCCCTATTCGCGGCAGGCGTGGCCGCCGCACTGGACGAAAGTGGGATTGGCAAAGTTACCGTGATTTCTGCGAAGGGCATCGCCCCGGCATCGCTCACTGGCAACAAAGAACTTGCCACACGCGTGGCGTGGCAGACGGGGATACCCGCCGGGTTGACCCAGCTGCTTGACTCATCCAATCCGCAGTACGACCTTACCGTGGTTGCCGCCGCCGATGCTGAAGCTTTGGCCTATCGCGCCGTATCCTGTGAAAGGCTAACCCGCCCCGATGGTTGGCTGGCCGTGGGCAGCGGGGCCGAGGCCGTTACCCTGTTGCGCCGCCTGCACCCTGCCGTGCGGAGTATTTCCATCGAGGGCCCTTGGGCATGGGTTCGCAAGGGGGACTCCGCTTCGCTGCCATCCCAACCCGGTTCTGCCCCGGTGGAGCAAGTGAAGGAGAAGAAAGTATCCGGTCTGGTCTGTCCCGTGTGCGAGAAGCCGGTAGACGCCTTCCTTCCCTTTGGCGCAACACAACGTGTTAACGCGCGTTGTCCCCACTGCGGCGCGCTCGAACGCCACCGCCTATTCTGGTGCTATGCACAAGCCTTCACCAACCTCTTCGATGGCGCGCCCAAGTCTCTGTTACATGTTGCGCCGGAAGAGATACTCGCCACGCGCCTGCAAAAGCTGCCGGGCATAAACTATTTGAGCGCCGACTTGGACAGCCCCCGCGCGATGGTGAAGATGGACTTGACGGACATTCAATATCCCGAGGCCACGTGGGACGTGACGCTCTGCTCGCATGTGTTGGAGCACATTCCCGATGACCGCAAGGCGATGTCCGAAATGTACCGCACCCTGAAGCCCGGCGGCTGGCTGCTGGTGCAGGTGCCCACCTACGGCGACACCACTTACGAGAACTGGGA
>JBIKMR010000311.1:0-4804 GCA_044359155.1 Candidatus Hydrogenedentales bacterium
TACTTCTTCTTCCCATGGCATCGAGCACAGCCTCGTGCAATTCGGTCGCTGTCACAGGCTTGCGTAGCAGCGCGCTCACCCCCATTTCCCGAAGCCGGTCAATCTCCGCCATCCCCGTCAGGCCAGCTACAACCACCAAGGGCAGGGGGAGGGGGTCTTCACTCTCCCGAATTCGCGAAGCCAACGCCGCTGCATCGCCGCCGTTCAAGTTCCAATCCAGCACCACCACGTCAACGGGGGTGGCATCCAGCGCAGCGCGCAGGGCGCTGTCCGCTTCGGACGTAGTGGCAACCTGCACCACCGTCGCACCGCAACGATCCAGCATGGATGCATAAGCTCCACGTGCCCCGGCATCGTTCTCCACCAGCAATACCCGTACCCCGTCGAGCAACTCATGGCGTAGAGGCAGCGGGCAGGCAGCCAGCGAGAAGGGCAACTGGAAACGGAACACAGAACCGCTGCCCAGACTGCTCTCAATCACGATGCCATCTCCGCCCATCAGCGATACCAAGCGTTGCGATATGGCCAGCCCCAGACCGGTTCCGCCAAAGCGGCGCGTGGTGGAACTGTCTGCCTGCGAGAAGGCGTCGAAGAGCCGCTCCGCCTGGTGGGGATCGATGCCGATGCCCGTGTCGCGCACCTCAAGTACCAGCGGCACGAGGCCATGTTCCGCTTGGCCGGCCGATCGCGCCAACACGCTCACCTCACCCCGCTCGGTGAACTTGATGGCGTTGCCTATCAGGTTGATCAACACTTGCCGCAGGCGGTACATGTCGCCCGACAAATGCTCAGGCGTTCCATCCTCCAGATGAATCGTTAACTCGATTCCCTTGCGCGAGGCCTGCTCGCCGAAGGTCAACAGTAAGTCCTCCATCAACTCGCCCAGATTAAAGCTGATGGCCTCCGTCTCAAACTTGCCCGCCTCGATCTTCGACAGGTCCAGCACGTCGTTGATCAATTTCAGCAGGCTCTTGGCAGAGGTATGCACTACCCGCAGGTACTGGTGCTGCCGCTCGTCCAGTTGGGAATCCAGCAATAGTTCCGCAACGTTCAATATCGCGTTCATCGGCGTGCGGATTTCATGGCTCATGTTCGCCAGAAAGCGGGACTTGGCCCGGTCCGCCGATTCCGCCACTTCGCGGGCGGTCTCAAGTTCTTGTTGCAGGCGCTTATAGTTATCAATATCCATGTGGATGCCGACCACGCGCAGCACCTCGCCCGAGTCCGTTCGGCTGATGACGCGCCCCGAGGAGAGAATCCATTTCCACTCGCCGGGCTTCGTGCGCATCCGCATCTCTGCCCGGTACATGGGTACAATCCCCTCGTAGTGCGTGCGCAATGCCTCCAAGACACCCGACATGTCGTCCGGATGGACGAGCTTGGACCAGCGCTCGTGCGTCTCAGGGAACAATGCCTCGAATTCCGCTCGCTCATAGCCCAGCATGTCAATCCAGATATCATTCACCAGCTGCACGTCGTTAGGCGTTTGCCAGTCCCATAGCCCAAGGTAGGCCCCATTCAGCGCAAGGTCAAGCCGCTCCTCCTTTGCCCGCAATTCCAACTCCATATTCTTGCGCTCGGTGATATCCGTGGCAATACCCACCAGTCCCATGGTCTCGCCGTTCTCGTCGAACAGCGGCACCTTTTCGGTAAGGAAGGTGTGCATCGTGCCGTCAGGGTGGGGCACGCTTTCCTCGAAGCGCTGTTGCTTGCCGGATGCCATCACCTCACGGTCAAGGTCCATTATCGCCCGACCAACTTCCGGCGGGAAGAAATCCTCGTCTGTCCTCCCCAGCACCTGCTCAGCGGGGTAGCCGGTAGCTTCCTCGTAAAATTCGTTCACCAGCAGGTGGCGCCCGTTCCGGTCCTTGATGAAGAACACGGAGTGTATGGTGTCAATCACAGTGCGCAGGCGCAGTTCACTCTGCCGCAGCTCGCGTTCAAACCTTTGCCGCTCGGTCAGGTCATCGATGGCCGCCACAAAGCGGTGCCGCACCCCGGCGTAGGAATGCCCCAGGCTCATGTGGGCGGGAAACAAATCGCCGTTGCGTCGCCGCGCCACCAGCTCCGTGCCCGATCCCAGAAAGCCGCTGTCGTCGTCACCCCTTAATATGCGCTGCACAAAACCGCTGTGCTTCTCGCGTGCCTCCTCAGAGAACAGCACCTCGACGCGCATCCCCACCAGCTCGCTCGGTTCATAGCCGAACATCTGCCCCGCGCACCGGTTCGCCGCATAGATGATGCCGCGCTCATCCGCCGTGATAATCGCCTGCACCGCCGTGTCGAGAATCGTCTGCGTCTCGATGGCTTCCTGCCTGCGGCGTATCATCAGCATGGACACCCAGATCAGCATCGAGGTCAATACCGCACCAATCAGCAGCGCCCCCGTGAGCAGGCGGCGCAGCCTGTCCAGCGGGACGGTCGATTCCAAATTGAAGAGCAGGGGAGAGACGTCGAAATCAGAAGGCACCTCATCCAGTTCGGCCAGCGTGTCGCGAATGCGTTCCCAACGCTGCACGCTCATGCTGCCCAGATCGATCAGGTCCGGCAGTATCAACTGCTGCATGGCATTCGCTTCGTAGTGCAGGTGGTCATGCGGAACCAGCGTGCCGTATTCGTTCTCAATCAGCGCAATCACTTCCTCCCGGTGGGCCATGGCATAGGTCCATCCACGCAGCGAAGCCTCGCGGAAACGGCGCGCACGGTCGGGAAACTGCTCGAGCTCCGCATCCGTGGTGAAAAGGCAGTCGCCATAAAAATCGATGCCCGCCCCAAGCGGGCGCAGCAAGGTGTGCGCCTTGCCTTGTTGCATCAATTGATACGGCTCGTCGGTGATGTACGCCGCAATCGCGTCCGCCTCACCCTTCAACAGTTGGTCCGCCCCAAACTTCAGGGGGGCTTGGACATAGTCATCCTCCCCAATCCCCACCGCCTTCAACAACGCCATCACCGAAGGCGTGCTATGCGGCGAAACGGCAACGCGCTTTCCCTTCAGGTCTTCCGGATTGGCAATGCCAGAGCTTTCCAGCGAGAGGAAGGCTTCAGGGGAATGCTGAAAGATCGCAGCAAGCACCACCACAGGATCGCCCTTGGCTCGGTTCACCAGCAGCGAAGGCATTCCCGTAGCATACTGCGCCCGCCCCGACAGCACCTCGTCCACCACGTCGATATTCGGAAAGCCTTCCTTGATGGTCACGTCCAGCCCCGCCTCGGCGTAATACCCCAAAGACTTGGCCGCATAGTAGCCCGCAAACTGGAACTGGTTGCGCCACTTTAGCTGAATCGTCACCGTTTCTTGCGCGGACAGGGTGCCGCAGGTAACCGCCATGGCGATGGCCAACAAGCTTCGGAGTGCGCAAGGAATTGTGCGTGAACAATGCGTCATGGCAAGTCCCGAGATACAAGCAACATTATAGGCTTTACGCGCCTTGCAGTTGCTATTCCTGCGTAATGCTTTCGCTCTCAGCAGTTCTTCAACCAAGCTCCAGTGATACGTTTCAAGAACCGCTTCTGGTCCTTGGCCCATTCCTCTTCGGAGAATATCTCCACCTCAATGGGGCCCGTGAAGCCAGTCTCGTCCACCCATTCCCGAATCTGCCGAATGGGAATGCAGCCGCTGCCCATCAGCGCGCGGTCGTTCAGCAGGTCGCGCGTGGGCACGCGCCAATCGCTAACGTGGAAAGAGAATATGGTACCGCTCGCCCGTTTGATCTCCGCCCGCAGGAAGGGGTCCCACCACACGTGGTACACGTCCACCGCCACGCCCACCCAGGGGCTGTCCAACACCATCACCAGGTTGTTGGCTTGGTCGATGGTGTTCACCGCAGAGCGCGTGTCGGTATACATGGGATGCAACGGCTCAATCGCCAGCTTCACCTTGCACGCCTTGGCATAGGGTTCAATCTGGTGGATGGCGTCCAGTATCTGCTGGCGTGCCAAGGGCAGTTCCACCTCGGGGTCCGCCCCGCACACCAGCACCAGCACCGGCGCGCCCAGTTCGGCTGCCGTATCAATCATCCGCATGGCGCGGGTCTTGGCTTCCTCGCGCGCCATGGCCCCCGTGGCCACAAAGAACCCCGCCCGGCACAATCCCGTGGCCGACAGCCCCGCCGACTGAATCAGCTTGGCCGCCCTCTTCGCGGTGGTTCCTTCCAGATGTTCTTCCCAAACGGTGATGCCCTTTACCCCGGCCTCGGCATAGGCCGCCACGGCCTCCGCCAGTTTCAGGGGCTTGGTGGTAATGCTATGGATGGACAGTCGGTCGAGGTTCTTCAGGGCTTCCGCCATGGTGCTACTCCTTGCAGGGCGCTTAAGGTGCCATTTCAAGCCCCATGGTAACAAGCTGGCGTTGCTTCTTGCGTCTCCGACGGCGTTCGTGTTTACTCACCCGCTGGAGGATTTTTCAATGCGTTACCTGAAACGCGGTGCGGCCTTGCTCGCCGCCCTCTTCGCCATTGTCCTGCTGGGGGCCGGGGTGGTCTACGTTATTTTCACCGGCCCCAACGACCTCTACATCTACCCCGCAGCAGACGCCTCCCCCTACCTGCTCCCATGGAAGGGGGGCGATACCCGATTCTGCATCCAGGGCAACCGCGCTGTGGTCAGCCACCGAGGCTGGGAACAATACGCCTTCGATTTTACCATGCCCGTCGGCACAGACATTCTCGCCGCGCGCGCGGGGGAAGTAACCCAAGTGGTGGTCGAACACGATGGCAACGGACGCGGCTGGCCCAACAACCGCATCACCCTTCGCCACGAAGACGGCACCCTCGGCCACTATCTGCACATCAAGAAGGACGGGAAC
>JBIKMR010000310.1:0-4804 GCA_044359155.1 Candidatus Hydrogenedentales bacterium
CCACGAAGGATCTGGCTGAACCTGAATCAGGCTGGTCTTCACCTCTTCATCGCTGCCGTCGGCTGTGGTCACCGTCAGCCGAATGGTATACGTGCCTGCCGCGTAGGTGTGCGACGGGTTGGCTTCAGTGCTTGTGCCGCCATCGCCGAAACTCCACGCGTAACTGGTGATGGGGCTGCTGCCTACAGTCGAGGCATCGGCAAACTGTACGACGAGCGGTGCCGTGCCGGAAACTGGCGTGGCCGTGAAGTCAGCTGTTGGGGGTATCGTCGTGGGTGCGGGACAGCCCGATAAGCCGGAGACAAGCGACAAAAGAAACAAAAAGACAACAGGACGAAGAATTGGGGTTTTCATGGATACTGCTTTCCACGTTTGGGCAGAGGTGTTCCCATGCGCGTTCGTCGAATGGAACGTCCCCCGCATTCATAACGAAAGTGTAAACCTGTTCCAGAGAGGAAACAAACCAGCAGTATCCAGTCCCAGACTATAGGCCGAATAGACTACGAGCAAAGGCTTCCGAGAAAGCCTCTTCGGACTGGTAGCCCTTCTTCCATTCGCCGTCAATCACGAGATAAGGCACGCCCAGCTTGCCGGCATTTTTCTTTAACACGGCACCATTTTCCGGATGCTCGCGAATATCGCGGTTTTCAATTCGTACAGTTGCACAGTAGTAGTCTTGACCTCATCAAGAACGCTCTTGGCTGATGCCCGACGACCGACACTGACTGCGCCGAGCTACGGTCCACTTGCGGGGCAAGGTTTTTTTGGGTGGCGTAGGAGACAGGACTCGAACCTGTAAGGCCGAAGCCGCCGGTTTTCAAGACCGCTGCATTACCAATTATGCTACTCCTCCTGAGGTCGGGATTTTAGCCCAAGGTTCTGCACCGATGCCACACCGGGCTAGCAGGCCGACGATGGCTCGGCAGACAGCGCCTCGGTTTGACAATGGATGAACCCGCTGATCTAAAATACCCGGGTGATCTTTTAGAGATAAGGTAGGAAAAATTTTATTTCTCCTTATTCGTAACTTATCGCATTTGCTCTCTCCAGAAAGGGCTCAGTATGCATCGCTTTAAGTTTATTTGCGCAGCCTTGTATACCTTGATATTTACCCTTCCCTTGACAGGCTGCCCGACGTTGGTTGCCGTACCCAATCTCGTTGGCCTTACAGAAAGCGGGGCGGGTGCTTCCCTCAGCAGCGTGGGGCTCGTGCTGGGTAGCGTCTTCGAGGTCTACAGCGACACCATAGTTGCCGGCCGCATCAGTGAACAGGATCCTGCCGCGGGCGCTTCCGTGGATGCTGGCTCCCCGGTAAACATCTTCATCTCGCTCGGACCGGACACCGGAGAAGGCGAGGGAGAGGGCACCGTGGAGGGAGAAGCTGAGGGCACAGCAGAGGGCGAAGGCATTGCCGAGGGAGAGCTCGAAGGCGGGCTCGCTTCTATCGCAGCCGGGAGCTTCGTCATGGGCCGACCCTACACCGGCATTGGCAGCAATGCCGAGTTGCCAACCCATACGGTAAACCTTGATGCCTATGCCATTGGCACCTATGAAGTCTCCAATCAGGAGTTCGCTAACGTCCTCAATTGGGCACATGCCCGAGGCTACCTTCGCAACAGCACCGGCGGCCCCTACACCGGCGGCTCTATCTATGCCTATGGGCAGTTGCTCGCCTATATCAATGCCAGCTCGGCAGTCTCGTCAATCCTCTATACCGATGACGTCTTTTCCGTGCAGTCGCGTACCGGCGCCGGTGGCTTCAGCTACTCAATGGCACAGCATCCGGTGGTGGCCGTCACCTGGTATGGTGCCGTCGCCTACTGCAACTGGCTCAGCGAAGCGTTGGGTGTTGATCCGTGCTATAACACCTCCAACTGGAATCGCTACACGCCCGTGCGCAATGGATACCGGCTGCCCACGGAAGCGGAATGGGAACGTGCCGCGGCGTGGGACGGAACCCAGCACTGGCGCTACGGGTTCACCAGTAACGAGATTGGCACCAATCGCGCCAACCTCTACCTGCCCCCGAGCCTGTCCAATCCCATCGGGTTGAGCGAGTATCCCCAGTCTTCCCCCGTCGGCTGGTTCGATGGGTTGAACATCGGCATTGCAACGGCGGTGCAGACGCTCCCCAGCACCAGTCCCGTGGGTTGCTACGACATGAGTGGCAATGTATGGGAATGGTGCCATGACTGGTTCGCGGATGACTATTACGCCAACAGCCCTGCCTCCAATCCAGCGGGACCCGCCGCAGGCACATACCGCGTGCTGAGGGGGGGCGCATGGGACAGCAATGAGGACATGTGCCGCACCACCTACCGTCTGGGCCAAAGCTTGCCCACGAGTTCCAGCTATAGCTATGGATTCCGCATTGCCCAGTCAGAATAGGGCGAAACCAGCTTTCGCACCCTAAGGTCTAGGCACCATACTTGGGTTTATGGGAGGCGGAGCATGGATGCCATCCTTGGCATCAGTTAACAGTGGCTTCATAACTGAATTAATCCCCAGTTCAAGAACCCGATTAGATTTGCCAGCGACCTCCAGTCATTCCTGGAGCAGTGATTGATGGAGGGGCCGCATCACCCGCAAAGTCCAGCGGTCCACGGGCGGTCCACAATCGGAATCTCATCCGTGGCGGCGAGTGAGGAGGCGACGGCGTCCCAGGCTGCGACTCTGGGAGCGGGGGTAGCGAGGCAGCGGGAATGAGGCGTCTGAGTGATTGGTCAAAACCCCAAGTCGTTCGCCCGGGACCGGGGGCAGGACGCCACGAACGCTTGGCCCCCTCGGCAACGCACATCCCGAAAGTGGCCGAATTCAGCCAAACTTTCAAGACCGCTGCATTACCAATTATGCTACTCCTCCGTGGGCGGTATTGTAGCGCAGGGAGCGTGGGGAGGCCAAGTGGGGCGGTGGGGTCAGGGCGAGACGATGAGTCGCAGGCCAACGCGGGGGGAGCGGGTCTCGATGGGGAGTGCGGTGCGGTAGGTACTGCGCAATAGGGAACCCGTCGAATTGGCGGCACCGCCACGTACCGTGCGGAATGACTCTCCCGCCGTACTTGGGCGGTTTGAACCATGCAGGGTGTATTTGTCCTGGCACCATTCCCACACGTTGCCGAGTATGTCGTGCAGTCCCCATGCGTTTTGTCCGCGTCCGGCCACGGGCTGGGGGTTTCCGCCTGCGGCGTTGCCCCGGAACTGGGCGTGGAGGATCAGTTGCGCGGCATCGGTTCCGAAGTAAAAAACATCGGTGCTTCCTGCGCGGCAGGCGTATCCGCGCTTTCATCGCCGCCGTAATGACGGCTATCGCCCGAGTATCGGCACGAAGCACTAGGCCATAGGGCGGTCAGCACCCAGAGCGAAACGACTTTCACAGCACGCAACATTGAAAAGGCCGCCGGAACTTCCGGCGGCCTTTCTATCTTTCACTTGTCACGTGGTCTATTCAGGTTCCGCGAATTCCCAGCCCCACAAGATATCCACGACGGCATCATAGTCTTCGGACTTGCCGCACTGTCCCGCACGCAACAGTTCCTTCTTCTGCTCGAACAGCTTCTTGCTGCCCGAAGCCAGTTCGAAACCGAGGATGCCGAGATCGTATCCAGCGGAACCGATAAAGGAGGCATCTGCTGTCTGGCATGCGGGCAAGAAGGTGTACGCGCCTCCGACCAGGAATGCGGTCTGTGCCCAACCCACCAAGGTTCCGCCTGCGATGCTCATCGATACGCGGGGGTAGCCTACACCGAAGTTGGCGGAGATGGCGCTTGATGCGCCAGTCTGATGGGTCGAGTCGCCGAACGTTGCGTTACCAGCGCGCCCACCTGCTTCCACCGTGGTGCCATTGAAATTGAAACCAAGATCGCTGTCAAAGGTGAACGTGGTCCCCACGCGCGCACTGCCATCGAGCGGGACGGCTGCGTTTACCACGAACTGCGCCCCTATGGAAAGCACCGCTGGGATGTATCCCACAACAAACGGCACCTTCATGATGGGCACAGGAATCTTAAAATCGATAGCGTCCCCGCCGGATGCCGCGACCGTGAGGTCGAGGGTGCTGGTGCCCTTTATACCATTAAGTTGGTGATTGAACTGCTGCACCGTGCCGTCAGCAATCGAAATCTGATTCTTGTTGCGAAAGCGGGAGATTTGACCCTTGGCCGTGAACTTGCCCTTCACCCCCGCGCCGATTCCCTTGGTGACCACAAAGTCAAAGTCAGCGGAGTCAACGTTCAAGGTGGCGGTAAGTTCGTACTTGAATTCCCCTTGCTCGAAAGTCACGCTTATCGGTGTGCCCGCCTTGATGGGATACTCGCCAACCCCGGGAATCTCGATACTCTTTACGATATCCGGGGTGAATTCGACGCCATAGTCCCACGCGATGTCAGCGTCTGGAAAGACTTCGTTCAGGGGTACTTGCTCGGTCTCGATGTATAGGCCAGTTTCGTCTTCTTCGGCGCGGGTGATGCGGCCGATTTCGATGCCAGCGAGGATGATTGGATCACCGACATCAAAGGTGTAGCCCATGCTGTCCAGGGTATCGGGGTCGAGCAGGTAGGCGTGTTCCTCCTGGTTGTACTGGAGAATGACGTCTTCGAGATCCTCCTCCTCGACCACCATCACCTCATCCGCCACTTCGATGTCGAAGGTTCTCGTATCCGCCGCCCACGAAGGATCTGGCTGAACCTGAATCAGGCTGGTCTTCACCTCTTCATCGCTGCCGTCGGCTGTGGTCACCGTCAGCCGAATGGTATACGTGCCTGCCGCGTAGGTGTGCGACGGGTTGGCTTCCGTGCTTGTGCCGCCAT
>JBIKMR010000312.1:0-4765 GCA_044359155.1 Candidatus Hydrogenedentales bacterium
GGAAAGCTCGTAACCGAAGAGACGGTCGAGTATGCGGCGGCTTTCCTGCGCGCGGACCAGTTCGTCGTTCACCTTGCGCGGGTGCGACACGGCCTCGCGGATCGCCTCCTCGGTAATTTCGTGGAACACGATGCGGCTGACCGGAACCTTGGGCTTGAGTATTTCAAGCAAGTGCCAACTGATCGCTTCTCCCTCGCGGTCCTCGTCGGTGGCCAGCACCACTTCGGTCGCGTCCTTCATCAGCTTTTTTAATTCGGCTATCTGCTTCTTGCTGTCGGCCTGCACCACGTAGACCGGGGCGAAGTCGTTCTCGATGTCCACACCGAGGCGGGCCCAAGGCTTGCTCTTGCAGCTTTCTGGGATTTCGCTGGCGGAGGAGGGCAGATCGCGGATATGGCCGTAGCTCGCCTCGACGCGGTACTCTTTACCGAGGAAGCGGCTGATGGTCTTGGCTTTGGCGGGTGATTCAACAATGACGAGTTTCACGTCGGACCCCTTATGGATGGTCGGCAAACGGGCAGCATACGCCGGAACGGGCGGGTTGATGCAAGCCGTGGATCATCCCAAAATAAAACGTGCTTGGTCAACCCTTGATTTCAGCGCCCCGCGCTGGTGCAGGAAATAGCCCCCATGTCGGCCATCGAAGTGCTGATGTACATGAACCATTTGCGCGTGGAGCGGAACCTTTCGCCGCACACGCTGCGCGCGTATATGGGGGACATTGACCAGTTCTGCGACTTTGTGGTGAACGGGGCAAAGGCGTTCACGCGGGACCCCGCTGACCCGCGCCCGAGGGCAACGCTGGATATTTTGCAGCGGGCGGACAAGCACGCGATACGCGCTTTCCTTGCGCATGTGCAGACCACGGGCGGCACGGCGCGCACAGGTGCGCGCAAGCTGGCCTCGCTGCGCACGGCCTACGCCTACTTCGTGCGGCACGGCAAGATGTCGGAGAACCCGGCGGAGCTGGTGAACGCGCCGCGTATGCCCAAAGACCTGCCCGAGGTGTTGTCGATTCCCGAGGTGTCGGCGTTGCTCGAAGCGCCCGACGCATCGACGGCGGCGGGCAAGCGCGATGGCGCGCTGCTCGAGTTGTTGTACTCGAGCGGCATCCGCGCTGCGGAGCTTACGGGGTTGTCGATTGGCGACGTGGACCTGGGGCATGGGGCGATGCGCGTGTTCGGCAAGCGGCGCAAGGAACGCATCGCCTACGTGGGCAAGCCAGCGGCGCGCGCGCTTGCGGAGTACCTGCGGGTGCGGCACGAGTTCGGCGCGCCCGAGCATGACAAGCTGTTCGTGAACCAGCGCGGCGGTCCGCTTAGCGAGCGCAGTGTGCAGCGAATCGTAGAGGCGCACGCGCGCATTGCGCTGCCGCACCGCAACGATGTTTCGCCGCATACGTTGCGCCATACCTTTGCCACGCACATGCTGGATGGCGGCGCAGATCTGCGCGTGGTGCAGGAGATGATGGGGCACGAAAGCCTTGCCAGCACGCAGGTCTACACGCACGTGAGCATCGAGCGACTGAAGAGCGTGTATCGCGAAGCGCACCCGCACGGATGATCGAAACGATGCTGCGTTGATGATCTGCGAGCGTCGATTTCATCGCGCGTGATCGCTGCGCGTGATCGCGCGATGAAAAAAAATTCTTTGCGAATGAAAAAAGTTCTTTACATTTGCATCGTTGTTTGATAAATGCACGATGTTACATTTGAATTTTCGCACCACAGAATTGTGGGGAGACGAAGGCACGCCGCAAACGAAGCGCGCGATGGAAGCAGCGGAAAGCTTTCATGGCACGCGACGCGCGAATCGCACGCAGGAAAAAATCTGCACGCGATGAAGGCGTGCAAGGGAAACGCGGGCGCTTACTGCGCTGCGCGTGGGGATGCTCAACACGGTGGGGACGTTGCAACCAGTTGTTGCGACACGGGAATCCTTACCGATTGGATAGTGTGACCTATATAAGGAGAAGTCACATGGCCGCTGCTGAGAAGAAAGCCGCCGCTCCGAAAAAAGCGGCAGCAAAGAAGCCGGCTGCCAAGCCGGCAGCCAAGAAGGCCGCCGCTAAGCCGGCAGCCAAGAAGCCTGCTGCGAAGCCCGCAGCCAAGAAAGCCGCCGCTAAGCCGGCAGCCAAGAAGCCTTTGGCGAAGAAGCCGGTCGCGAAGAAGCCTGCTGCGAAGCCGGTAGCGAAGAAGGCAGCCGCAAAGCCGGCCGCCAAGCCCGCCGCGAAGAAGCCTGCTGCGAAGCCAGTGGCGAAGAAGGCTGCCGCGAAGCCTGCCGCCAAGAAGCCCGCAGCGAAGAAGCCCGCCGCCAAGAAGTAGGCTTCGCGCAAAACGCGAACCCCTTTTGGGCCGGAGATGTTTATCATCTCCGGCCCAAAACATTTTCTGCTATCGTTTCCCTGCAAGGTGTTAGTTGTTCAGGGGGCCGTTCGCATGTCGATGATGGAAACACTGGCCAGCCAGGCGCTGGCAGAAGCGGTGCGTCGCTCGGGTGCGCCGGGTGCGGTGGGGTGTTTGGGGCATCGCGAGGACGTGGTGTTCCTTGGCGCAGCAGGATTGCGGCAGCGCGTTCCGCAACCCGCGCCCGCGCAGGTGGACACTCCGTATGATCTCGCATCGCTGACCAAGGTGGTGGCAACGACGACGGCGGTGTTGCGGCTGGTGCAGGAGGGCAAGCTCAAGCTCGAACAGCCGATTGCGGACTTCGTCCAACTTTCTGGAATGCGTGGCATCACGGTTCGCCACTTGCTGTCGCACACGTCGGGCTTGCCCGCGCATGAGGCGCTCTACCGCGAAGTGCATTCCTTCGCCGAGATGATTGCGCGCATACCCGCGCTCGAACGCGATGCGCCGCCCGGCACACGTCGCCGCTATTCTGATTTTGGCTTCATGCTGCTTGCGCACATTGTGGCATCCGTCTCGGGCGAAGCCTTCGACGTGCATTGCGCGCGCACAATCTTCCAGCCGCTGGGCATGGCGGACACGGCGTTCAATCCTGCGCCCGCGATTGCGCAGCGCGCCGCCGCCACCGAGCAGTGCGCGTGGCGCGGGCGGTTGCTGGTGGGAGAAGTGCACGACGAGAACGCGTCCGCGATGGGCGGCGTGTCGGGACATGCGGGGCTCTTCAGCACGGCTCCCGACCTGGTGAAATTTTGCACGGCGCTGCTGGGTGGGCAATTGCTGAATGAGGCGACGCTCGACCTGATGTTGCGACCTGTGTTGCTTAATGGCTACCGCTGGCAGGGCTTGGGGTGGAAGCTGGACGGGTGGATGCGCAGCAACGAGGGCTACCTGCCATCGCGCCAGAGCTTTGGGCACACGGGTTGGACCGGCACGAGCCTGTGGCTGGACCGCGACACGCGGCGCTATGCGATTCTCCTGAGCAACACGTGCCACCCCACGCGCGGCGCGCGCGACAACCAATCGTTGCGGCAAGTGTTCCATGTGCCCGTGTCGCGCCGGTGGTACCCCCAGCGCTGCAACACGCAGACCGGGCTGGACCAGTTGGCCGTGGACGCCTTCGACGCGCTACGGGGCAAGCGAGTGGGTCTGCTAACGAATACGGGCGCGGTGGATGCTGGCGGGCGCGGGGTGGTGGAGGTGTTGCGCGAGGGCGGCGTGAACCTCCGGCGGCTGTTCAGTCCTGAGCATGGCTTGCGTGGGCAGGCCGAGGCCGGGGCCGAAGTGGCGAGCGAAGCGGGCGCGCTGCCTGTGACCAGCCTGTATGGTCAGCAGACCGCACCCACCCCGGAAGAGTTGGCGGGCGTGGATGTTTTTGTTATCGACCTGCCCGACGTGGGCGCGCGGTATTACACGTATGCGGCCACCATGTTGGACTGTATGCGGGCGTGCGCTGCGGCGCGCGTGCCGGTGGTGGTGCTCGATCGCCCGAACCCGCTGGGGGGCGAAGTGATGGAGGGGCCGGTGGCGCAGGTGTTTGGTAAGAACGTGTGCGTTGCGCCGGTGCCGGTGCGGCATGGCATGACGCTGGGCGAGTTTGCGCTGTTCCTGCATCGCACGTTGCCCGACGTGGGGGGCGTGGCGCCGAGCGTGATTGCCGTGGACAATTGGCCACGCGAGTTGATGGCGTATAGCGCGGGGCTGCCGTGGCGCGCACCTTCGCCGAACATTCCCGACATGGACACGGCACTGCTCTACGTGGGCAATTGTCTTTTCGAGGGCGTGAACCTGAACGAGGGTCGCGGCACGCCGTGGCCGTTCCAGGTGTGTGGCGCGCCGTGGCTGGGTGCCGCGCGCGTGCTTGCTGCGCTGGACCGTCGGTATGCGCTGGGTGTAACAGTTGAGGCGACACGGTATGTACCCGCGCCGATTGCGGGTCGCGCGGCGAAGCCTGCGTATAACGGCGAGACCTGCGAGGGGTTGCGTTTTACGCTGTACGACCGCGATGCGGCGCGTCCGTTCATGCTGGCCGTGGCGGTGTTGCGCGCGGTGATGGAGGTGCATGGGGAGGCGCTGGTGTTTGTGCCGTTCTTCGACACGCTGGCTGGCGGGCCGTGGTTGCGCGAGCAATTGCAGGCGGGCGCTCGGCTGGATGGGATTGCGGATGTTTGTGCTGCGCAGTGTCGAGAGTTTCACGCGAAGCGGGTGGGGTTGTATGCGTCGAGCGATGCGTTGGTGGATGAGTTTTTGTAGGGTGGTGTGGAGTGTGGAGTTGGTGCTTTGTTTGCGGGCACCCCCTCACCCTAACCCTCTCCCCCTTCCAGGTGGAGAGGGGACCTGAGGCGGCGCTTGCGGTTGGT
>JBIKMR010000074.1:0-16218 GCA_044359155.1 Candidatus Hydrogenedentales bacterium
AAGTGGCGGACCCGCTGTATGGCACGCTGTACCTGCCGCGCAAGTTCAAGATTGGCATCGGCACGGATTTCGACAACAGCGTGGACCTGTACACCAACGACCTCGGCATCATGGCGGTGACGGAGAACGGCAAGATAATCGGCTACGAGATTCTCGCGGGCGGCGGGCTGGGCTTTTCGCACACGATGGAGCGCACCTATCCGCGCGCGGCGTCGCATGTGGCGTTTGTGCAGGCGGACGAGGTGCTGCCGATTACGTTGGCAGTCATCAAGGCGCAGCGCGACTACGGCGACCGCAGCGACCGCAAGCAGGCGCGCCTGAAGTACACCATGGACCGCCTGGGCGTGGAAGCCTTCCAGAAATTGATCTACGAATATGCGGGCCGCACCTTTGAGCAGCCGCGCGGCGTGAAGCCGAGCGCTCAGCCAGATTTCTTGGGCTGGCACAAGCAGAGCCAGGACGGCCTGAACTATGTGGGCCTGTGGATTGAGAACGGGCGCGTGAAGGACTTCGAAGGCAGCTTCCAGTTTAAGAGCGGCCTGAAGAAGATCGTCGAGGAATTCCGCCCGTCGGTGCGCCTTACCCCGCACCACAACATCATCCTTGCGAACATCAAGGACGAGGACGTGGCGCGCGTGCAGCACCTGCTAGCCGAGTACAACATTCCCACGAATGACGGCGTGAGCAACCTGCGCCGGTATGAGATGGCCTGCCCCGCGCTGCCACTCTGCCACTTGGCCACCAGCGAGGCGGAGCGCTATATGCCCACGCTGATGGAACAGCTGGAGGCCGCAGGCCACGGGGACGACGACGTGATGATCCGCATGACTGGCTGCCCCAACGGCTGTGCGCGGTCGAGCAGTTCCGAGATTGGCCTGATTGGCAAAGGTCCTGGCCGCTACACGCTCTGCGTGGGGGGCGATTACCTCGGCACGCGCGTGAATCAGAAGTTTATTGCCACCATCAAGGAGCAGGATATCGTGCCCACGATATCGAAGTTGCTCACCCTGTGGAAAGACCAGCGCAACGAGGGCGAATACTTCGGCGATTGGTCCGCGCGCGTTGGCGTGCCCCAGCTGAAAGAACTTGTCGGCATCAGCGAATAGGTCCGATGGGACTTATTGGACCCATACCATGTCAGTAGTAACCACGACGGAACAAGACCTGTACGAGGAGCTGCGCGACAAGTCCCCCGGGGAATTGTTTCGCTGGGCGCTCGAACACCATGGCCCGCGCGCGGGCATCATCACCAGCTTTCAGGACACCGGCTGCGTGATGGTGGACATGATGCAGCAGTCTGCGCCGGGAATGCGTGTGTTAACCGTGGACACCCTGCGCCTGCCGCAGGAAACGTATGACGTGATGCGCGCCATTGAGCAGAAGTACGGCATCGATATTGAACGCTTCAATCCCGACCCGGAACGTCTGAACCGCATGGTGCGGCAGCACGGCGAATTCCTGTTCTTTGACACGAAGGACAAGCAGGAGTATTGCTGCAAGATTCGCAAGGTGGAACCGAACGACCGCGCACTCGAAACGCTGGACGTGTGGTTTACCGGGGTGCGCCGCGACCAGAGCGAGCTGCGCGTGGATACGCCCAAGCTGCAATTGATCAACCGCGGCGGCCACAAGATTCTGAAGATATCCCCCTTGGCCGACTGGGACAAGGCGCAGATTGACACCTATGCCGCCGAGCATGGGGTGCCCATGAATGCGCTCTATGGCATGGGCTACACCAGCATCGGCTGCGTGATCTGCACCACGCCCACCCTGCCGCACGAACCCAAGCGGGCAGGGCGTTGGCGGTGGTTTAATTACCTTGATGCAGACGGCAAGGAATGCGGCATCCACGTGGGCGGCAGCGGCATCTAGCCTGCTGATAGGCAAAGACGTAGCCGTGATGTTCTTGTCGTGCGGGCGGAAAACGCCCGCAAGCGACAGCGGAACTGGATTCCTGCCTTCGCAGGAATGACGGAATCAATAGGCGGTATCTACCATGAAGCCAGGTGCAAGCAGGTATGTTCCGGCGCTTGGCTTTCATGCGTTTACCCCACTCTATGACATCATCCTGCGCATCACGATGAAAGACCCCGCCTTTAAGATTACCCTGCTCGAGCAGGCGGCGCTGCGCCCGGGCGAACATGTGCTCGACGTGGGGTGCGGCACCGGCACGCTGGGCATTCGGGTGGCCATGCTGGTGGGGGAATCAGGCGAAGTGCATGGCATCGACCTCGACGCTGCCATGCTGTCGCGCGCAGAGGCTAAGGCTGGGGCAGCGGGGGTGAGCCTGCGCCTGCAAGAAGGCAACGCCACGGAACTGCCCTACCCCGATGCGCGCTTCGACCGTGCGCTGTCTAGCCTGTTCCTGCATCACCTGAATCGGAAGCAGAAGCAGCAGACGCTTGCAGGCATACATCGCGTGCTCAAACCCGGCGGGCAGTTGCACATCGCAGACTTCGGCATTCCGTCCAATCCGCTGACCGCGTTCCTGTTTTTCTTCCTGCGAATGCTCGATGGCTTCGATGCCACGCGCGACAATGTGCGCGGCACGATTCCCGAACTCATGCGCGATGCAGGCTTTGTGGACGTACATACCCAGCCCTGCGCCTACCCAATATTTGGGACGATGGTGAGTTACCACGGGCGCAAGGCGGGGTGAGATTAGGGCAGCGACGCCATCACCCTTAGCAGCCTGTCGGGGTAATCAGTGATGATGCCGTCTACACCGAGCGCCAGCAGGCGGCGCATTTCCTCTTCCTCGTCTATGGTCCATGCGTGTACGTGCATGTTGTTGGCGTGTGCGCGCTGGATGAAATGGCGCGTCAGGAACGGTACGCCGTATTGCGTGGGTGGCACTTGAATTGCGCTTGCCTTGTTGCGGTAGAGCGCATCGCAGCGCAGTATCTGCGCGGCCCAAAACACGTGGACTTCCGGCGAGCTCAACGAGGTGGTGATACTCGGGTGAACATCGCGGATAGCGAGCACATTATCGTGGCTAAAAGAGGCGAGGCAGACCCTCTCCCCCACGCCGCATTCCATGGCAACCTCGGCGAGTTTGCGCGCGGCAATCGGATTCTCAGGCTTGCAGTCGATGATGTAGCGCTTTTCGGGGAAGCGGGTGAACAGTTCGCGCACCGTGGGAATCTGCACGCCTTGCCCGCGCCAGGGGAAGGTGGCCCCGTTATCATCCGACCAATGATAGCCTGCATCGGCCTGCTGCACTTCGGCAAGGGAAAGCCGGGCAATGGCACCTGTGCCGTCCGAGATACGGTCTAGGTCTGGGTCATGGCTGACCACCAGCTCCCCATCCCGCGTCAAGTGTACGTCCGTCTCGAAGGCATCCACCCCCAAGTCGGCGGCGTGCTCGAAGGCGGGCATTGTGTTCTCTGGGCGCAGCCCGCCCCCGCCGCGATGCGCCACCACGAGGGGGCGGTCATACTGCAACCAAGTGGAATCTTCCGCGCGCAATCGCTGCCCGGTCAGGGCATGGGCAAGCGCGCGCAGCATGGCGGGTTCCTACGCTTCCGGCTCGGGATACACGATGTCGAGGTGCAGCTCTTTCAGCTGCTTGGGCTCCACCGTGTTCGGCGCGCGCATCAGCATGTCCTGCGCCTTTTGGTTGAGCGGGAAGGCGATGACCTCGCGGATGTTCGGCTCGTCCGCAAGCAGCATGACGATGCGGTCGAAGCCAGGGGCGATGCCACCGTGGGGGGGCGCGCCAAACTGGAAGGCCTTCCACAACGCGGGGAACTTGCTCTTCACGGTATCTTCGGAATAGCCCGCAATGTCGAAAGCCTTGAGCATGATGTCGGGCCGGTGGTTGCGAATGGCACCGGACGACAACTCAATGCCGTTGCACACGATGTCGTATTGGTAGGCCAGCACGTCGAGCGGGTCCTTGTTCAGCAATGCGTCCATGCCGCCTTGCGGCATGGAGAATGGGTTGTGCGAGAAATCGACCTTCTTGTCTTCCTCGTTCCACTCGAACATGGGGAAGTCCACAATCCAGCAGAAGGCGGCCAGGTTGGGATCAATCAGCCCAAGCTCGCGCGCGAGATACTGGCGCACCTTGCCCAGCAGGGTGTTGGTCTCCGCGCGGTTGCCCGCGCCGAAGAACATTGCGTCGCCCTCTTCCGCGCCCATGCGTTCCTTCAGCGCGACCTTCTCGGCGTCGCTGAGGAACTTGACGATGGGGCCCTTCATCTCGCCGTCTTTCAGCGCGATCCAGGCAAGACCCTTGGCCCCTTCGCTCTTGGCAAATTTCTCTGCATCGTCGTAGAACTTGCGGGTCTGTTCGGCGGCGCCCTTGGCGCAAATCACCTTCACCGCGCCGCCCGTGGTCACCTGGCTGGAGAACACCTTCAGCTCGCAGTTGCCAAAGAGATCGGTGCAGTCCACCATCTCGAGGCCATAGCGAATGTCCGGCTTGTCGCTGCCGTACTTCTCCATCGCTTCGAGGAATGGGATACGCGGAAAGCGCACCGCATTGATGTGCTTGTTGGAAAGCTCGGTAAACAGGCGCACCATCATGTCTTCCAGCTCGGCGAAGAGGTCGTCCTGCGTTACGAAGGACATCTCCATGTCGATCTGGTAGAACTCGCCGGGGCTGCGGTCCGCGCGCGAATCTTCGTCACGGAAGCAGGGCGCAATCTGGAAATAACGGTCGAAGCCCGACACCATGAGCAGCTGCTTAAACTGCTGCGGCGCCTGCGGCAGCGCGTAGAAATGGCCGGGGTAATGGCGGCTGGGCACAAGGTAATCGCGCGCGCCCTCGGGAGACGAACTCGTAAGGATGGGGGTCTGGTATTCCGTGAAGCCCCGGCTGGCCAAATGCTCACGCACCAGCCGGGCCGTCTTCGAGCGCAGCAGGATGTTGTTGTGCAGGCGCTCGCGGCGCAAATCGAGGAAGCGGTATTCGAGGCGCGTGTCCTCGGGGTCGTCGTGTTCCGCGTTCACCGTGAAGGGCAGGATGTCGCTCATCGACTCGACAAAGAATTCCTGCGCCACCACTTCGATTTCACCGGTGGACATGTTCGCGTTCACCGCCTCGGGCACACGCGCCACCACTTCACCCACCAGCGTGACCACGCTCTCGTTGCGCACCTTCTCCGCCGCGTCAAAGAACTCCTGCCCCGGGTTCACCACCACCTGCGTCAGGCCGTAATGGTCACGAATGTCCAGGAAAATAACGCCGCCGTGATCGCGCTTGCGGTTCACCCAGCCCGACAGCTTTACGCGCTGCCCGGCGTCCGCCTTGCGCAACTGGCCACAAGTATGGGTGCGAAATGGATGCATTGATACTACCTCAGGAAATACAGGAGAAAAGGAGTGCCCAAGCCAAAAGGGGAAAACCCATGCCAAAGCCCGGTATTGTAGCGGTGGGGCGGTTGGGATGCAAAAGGGAGAGCGGAAGATGAAGGCATTTACTACAGAGACACAGAGGCACAGAGCAAGAAACTGTCTGTGGATATCTCTGTGTCTCTATGTCTCTGTGGTGAATCTTTCTGCCTTTGCCGCCGAACCCGCCAAGCCCAACATCGTACTCATCTTCCTCGACGACTCGGGCCATGCCGACTTCCGCCCTTTTGGAGAGCCTCCCTACCCCACGCCAAACGCCGAGCGGCTGGCGGCTGAGGGTACGCGCTTCACCCAATTCTATGTACCGCAGGCGGTGTGCTCGGCGTCGCGGGCGGCGTTGATGACTGGGTGCTACCCAGGGCGAGTAAAGGTGTTTGGCGCGCTGCGCCCGGGGGCGCGGGGGTTGGAGCCGGAATTCAAGACGATGGCGGAAGTGCTGAAGCCTGCGGGCTATGCCACCGCCCTCTTCGGCAAGTGGCACTTGGGAGACGAGCCGGACACGCAGCCGCAGGCGCGGGGCTTTGATGAGTCTTGCGGGCTGATGTATTCCAACGACATGTGGGCGGGCCACCCGGAAAACCCGAAGGCCTGGAGTGAAAAGCCATTGCAGTATTTCGAGAATGGCAAGGCCGTGATTGAGAACGTGACGGCGGCAGACCAGACCCAGTTGACCAAGCGCTACACGGAACACGCCGTGGACTTTATCCAGCGCCACAAGGCGGAGCCTTTCTTCCTCTATGTCCCCCACTCGATGCCGCATGTACCCCTGTTTGCCAGCGAGGCCTTCGCGGGAAAATCAGGCAAGGGAACCCATGCCGACGTGATGATGGAACTGGATTGGTCGCTGGGGCAGATATTGGATGCGCTGGACAGCGCGGGCGTGAGCGACAACACGGTAGTGATATTCACATCCGACAACGGCCCATGGACCGTGTATGGCAACCACGCCGGGGCGACGCCTTTCCGCGAGGCCAAGGGAACCACATTCGACGGCGGCACCCGCAGCGCGTGCTTGGTGCGGTGGCCGGGCAAAGTGCCTGCGGGCGCGGTGAGTGACAAGGCATGGTCCACCATCGACGTGCTGCCCACCGTCGCCAACGCAATCGGCGCGCCCCTGCCTGGATATGCTATCGACGGGAAAGACGTACTACCGATAATCGCGGGCACGGAGAACGCCACCAACCCCCATGATTTCTACTACTTCTCCTTGGGCGACGAGCTGCAAGCCATCATGACCGGCAATGGCCAATGGAAGCTGCACCTGGAACACAAATACCGCTGGGTGGAAACCCCCGGTGGCGACGGCAAGCCCGGCAAGTTTGGGCACAAAGAAGAACCGCTCTCCCTCTACAACCTGCACCACGACCCGATGGAATCGAAGAACGTGATTGCAGAGAATGCCGAACTGGCGAAGCGGATGCAGGAGGCTGCGGAGAAACACGCGGAGCTGTATTACAAGCGAACGCGGTAAGGAGCTAATTTTTACGTAGCGCTTCCAGAGCCTTGGGGGCGTTTATCCATTCAGCTTCACCTTGCAGGCCGACGCGGGTTAGGTCGATGGGGATGAAGCCAAGTTGGGTGATAGCGGGGGAATTGGGGGCGAGGGTGAAGTCGAAGGCTTCGGCATTGGCACACTTGGGGTCGGTGTTGATGCTGTTGAGTTCGCGGCCCGTGGCCATGACTGCGCCGAGGGTGGTTCCGGAGAAATCGAGCGGCGTGTTTGCCACATCCCAGAAGAGGTTGTTGTCGCTCCAGAGGTCGGCCTTGGGCCAGTTGGGCGAAGTGACCTTGCCGTTGCGGGTGATGACGATGTTGCGCTCGAATACGAAGGAGCGGTGTTCCTCGATGCGGGAGGCGATGAGGGCTTCGCTGTCGGCGAAGGCGAAGATGTTGTTGCGGATGCGGTTGTTCTTTCCGTAGTGCTGGTGGAAGCCGCCGCTGGTGGTGTTGTAGACGACGTTGTTTTCGAGAAGTATCTCGCTGCTGCCCTCGTCGGTGTAGAGTCCCCAGCCGCCGTATTGAAAGCTGCGCACGTCGTGGATGTGGTTGTTGCGCAACACGCTGCCGGGCTGTATGCCTAGGTTGTAGATGCCCCCCATGTCGCTGAGCAGGCCCTTGCCGATGTGGTGGATGTGGTTGTATTCGATGATGTTGTGGTGGGTGGGGTTGTCGCCATAGCCCCATACCCAACCGTTGGACACGCCGGTATAGTAGAAGTCGGATATCTCGTTGTTGGCGACGGTGATGTAGTTGCCGTGGCCTATCCATACCCCCACTGCGGCGTGGTATATCTTGCCGCCATCGTGCAGCCAGTTGTTGTCGATGAGGTTGCGGGAAGCCACGACTTGGTCTTGCGACATGGTGCCGACGGGTTCGGTGCTGCCGCCTACGCGGACGCCGCCCGCGCCAAGTTCGTGCAGGTGGTTGCGGGTGATGCGGTTCTGTTGGCAGCCTGCGTCAAGCCAGAGGGCGTAGCCGCCGGTATGCGCCACTTCGCAATGGGTGATGGCACAGTGCCGGACAAACTTGAGCTCGATGGCGGCGCGCACGCTGTTGGCGGCTTGCGGGTCGCTGTGGCCCTTCGCCCCTATGGGCCAGTCCGTGTGGTGAAAGAGCAGGTTCTCAAACTGGATGAACTCGGCGAAGGCGCCCGCTTCGGGGTTGCCATTTATCGTCACAAACTGCTTTGCGGAGGGGATGATGGCGAGGGTGTTCTCGGGGGTTTCGCCGGGCAGGGGCAGGTAATAGAGCATTCCCTCGGCGCGGTTCACGTACCACTCGCCGGGCTGGTCGAGCGCGGCGGCGATGTTCTCAATGTGGTAACGCTGCTCCGTGCCCCATTGCCCGAAGGGCCAATAGGCGTCGTTCACAAACTGGACCGTGCGCTTCTCCTCGTTCAGGTCGGCAATGCGGTGGTAGGAAACCTCCCACGCGTGGTAGACCGCGATGAGGGCCTGGTCGCGGTCGGGCCATTTGGCGAAGCCATCGTTGTATTCAAAGGCGTGGTTCTCGTAGGTGCGGCTGGTGGTCAGGTCCACTTTCAGCGTGGGGTCTGCCTTGCCCTTGGCCAAGAAGAACTCGCCGGCGTTGGGCATACGCGCTACGGTACGACGTTCTCCGTTTACCCAGAGCGACGCGGGCGCACCGGTTTCGGCGTTGGCAATCTCGCGCACGTTGGCCACCCACACGCCATTGCGCACGTCCCATTGCACAATGGGCACGCCCCCGGTGAGGACGGCGCGTTCTCCCGGCATGGAGCGCCACAGCACAGGCGCGCCGGGCTTGCCGGAATCTTCCGGCCCAAGCTCCAACGGCGCGCCGTAGCGGGGGTAGTCTCCCCCACGCAGGTTGACGATGACACGGCGTTCGAGCTTGCCTTCTGCACGCAGCTTGCGCAGCGCATCGCGAGCGCCTTCGAGGGTTTTCCACGGACCATCCGTCGCGCCTGCCTTCGCATCCGGCACGGTGCCGCTCCAGGTATCGTCGCCCGCCGGGGAGATGTAGAACTCATGGTCGGCACGGGCTATAGGCGCGGCGGCGAGGGCGAGAAGTACGAGGACTGCGACGATGGGATTGCGCATGGAAGGTTCCTTTGGAATACGGCCAAGGCTTTCACCTTAGCAAGCAGGGGGGGCATACGCAAGGCAGGAGGGTAGGCGCACAAGCCCTGCCACAACAGAGCTAATCTGCTACCTGCTGATTCTCCACCACAGCCTCGTCAGCTACTTCCCAAGGGTCATCCTCCCTTGGCAGGCTCAACATTGATCTCCGCCCGAGTGGGTGGCCTCCTTCGGCTTCCATCTCACGCAGGCGCTCGCGGTAGAGGATGGCTGCAATCAGACTCCAGAACAGCATTGTGACTTGATAGAAGATCATCGTAATGAGGGCAGGAATTGGGAGCACACTGAGAAAATCCATCGGCAGGCGAAGAACAAAAAGAACCAGTGTCAGCATGACTAGCATTCCTCGCACCATCTTGAAGGAATGCTTTTCTGCCTCCATCCAGGGCATGTCCTTGTCCACCGCCAAGTACCAAGCGAAGTAGAACCAGGCGGATATCCAAGAAATCACCAGCGAGACCAATAAAGACAGGGCAATGCTGGCTGGTGAGAAGTCAAAATCCTTTGCCAGCTCACCCGCCGCTTCTGCGCTGGAAGCCAACATGGCATCTTCTTGGGTAGTGGATATGAAGAGGAGGAAATAGGCAAGCCCCCATACCACCATGCAGGGAATCATCAAAACCAATATCGATAGATGGATGCCGAGGAAACGCATGATCCATCGCCCGCCATCGAACAGGTTCCCCACGCTCCACGGCTCTCCTGCGGCAGCGCGTATGCTTAACAGGGTCAGCCCTGTGCTAAGCCATAGTCCAAGAGCGATCCAAATCGGTGAGGCGATCCCTAGCAGAATTGATGGCCAAGGGTTTTCTTCGGAATATTCTAAGAATGGAAATGGAATAGCTGGGATCACAAACACAAGCAGAACTAGAATCCACTGCTTTGGATTCTCCCTTAGAATCCCCCACGATTCGGCAAGGGCCGCCCGGAGATTTACGTTACTTTGCATACCCAGTTTCCTTATTGTCCCGTGATGGCACTATAACGGATTCGGTGCGAATGGTAAACGCCGTGCGCACCCATGTAGTGGAGGCAAAAAGAGGAGACCTACGGTCGCAAGAGTCGCAGGGTCTGAAACCCTGCCACAACAAGTTTACGGCATACTCACGGCGGGAGAGTGTTGATGAATCGAACCATGATATTCCTGTTACTGGCATTGGGGGCAGCGACAGCAAACGCCACACCAATTAACGTGGTGGTGCTACTGGCGGATGATCAGCGGGCAGACACGATTGGGGCACTGGGGAACCCGCACATCGACACGCCGAACCTAGACCGGATGGTGGCACGGGGGACGGCGTTCTCGAATGCGTACATCATGGGGTCGCGCAATGGGGCAGTGTGTATGCCCAGCCGGGCGATGCTGATGACGGGGCGACCGCTGTTTGCGTTTGACGAGATGGCGAGTCCGATTCCGGCGGAGTATCCCCTGCTACCCGAACAATTCCGCAAGGAGGGGTATGACACCTTCATCACGGGGAAGTGGCACCAGGACTACGCCTCGATGAACCGGGCCTTTGCCGGGGGCGCGCGCATCTTCATGGCGGGGATGCACGATCCCTTTAGCGTGCCGCTGCGCCCTTATGATCCCACTGGCGCCTATCCAAAGGAAGCTATTGAGGTGCGCGAAGGGGAACATGCTTCTGCTTTGCTGGCAGATGCTGCGGTGACATATCTGCAAGGCCGGAGCGAGGCGCAGCCGTTCTTCCTGTATGTGTCTTTCACCGCGCCGCATGATCCACGCTCGGCCCCGAAGGAATATCACGAGCGATATGCCAAGAAACTGCCGCCGCTGCCGGAGAATTTTCTTCCCGAACACCCTTTCGACAACGGGGAGTTGAAGATACGGGACGAGTTGCTGGCAGGATTCCCCAGGACAGAGGCGGAAGTGCGGCAGCACTTGGCGGAGTACTACGCATCGATCACCCATTTGGATTCTCAGGTCGGGCGGATGTTGGATGCGCTGGCCGCAAGCGACGCGGCGGATAACACGCTGGTGGTGTATAGCGCAGACAACGGGTTGGCGATTGGATCGCACGGGTTGATGGGAAAGCAGAGCGTTTACGAACACAGCGTCCGCGTGCCGCTGATAATGGCGGGGCCGGGCGTGCCCGAGGGGCGGAAGACGGAGGCGCTGGTTTACCTGAACGACCTCTCCCCCACGCTGCTCGATTGGTGCGGCGTGGCAGCGGAACGCCCCCCATTTGCGAAGAGCTTCGCGCCGGTGCTACGGGGAGAGGCGGACAGCCACCGCCCCTTTGTCACCTTTGCCTACAAGGGCGAGCAGCGCGGGATTCGGCAGGGAGACTGGAAGCTGCTGCTGTGCAACGCGCGAGGCGCGCGCCATGTCCGCTTGTTTAACCTAAACAAGGACCCCGCAGAGTTGCACGACCGGAGCGGCGATGCAGCCCACGCCGTGGAGCGGGAGCGGCTCGTCGCTTTACTGCTGGCAGAGTGCAAGGCGCAAGGCGATGGGTTTGTGTGGTGAGGCTAGTTTGACGCAGTGCCTGCATAACGAGGGGAAGCTCGTCTAGAGCATATACTTGGCGCTCCAATGCCGATATTGCCGTCACTGTTCATGTTGATTCCTTTTTCACCACGCATTTCACTTGTGACCTGCGCTATCCTTCCCCCACCGGGAGACCACTATAGGCATGAGAACCGCCTTGTTACGCATGGTAGACAACGCTTCGCTGGCGTTGTTTCGCATCGCGTTTGGTGCGTTGATGCTGCACCATGTTTATGTGGAGTATGCGGGGTATGGCGGGTTTCAGCAGTGGTTTGTGGATCCTGCCTTTCACTTCACCTATTACGGCTTCGGCTGGGTGCGGCCTGTGCCGGAGTTCGTGCAGCATGGCTTTTTCTTCGCGCAGGGGCTGGCGTGCATGGGGATTATGCTGGGACTGGCCTACCGCATTTCCGCCTCCGTCAACTTCCTCGTCGTCACGTATTACTTTCTGCTTGAGAAGTCGCTGTTTCTAAACCATGCCTACCTTATCTGCCTGATAAGTTTCCTGATCATCCTGCTGCCGTTGCACCGGCGCTGGTCGTTGGATGCGCGGCTGCGCCCGGCGCTGGGTGCGGATTCCTGCCAAACGTGGGTGTTGTGGTTGTTGCGATTTCAGGTGGGGGTGGTCTATTTCTATGGCGGAATTGCGAAGCTGAATTGGGACTGGCTGCATGGCGAACCCATGCGCACGTATCTGGCGGACTGGGCGGAACGCCCCGTCATCGGAGCGCTGGCAACGGGCGAGCCTGCCGTGTGGTTCTTCTCGGGTGGTGGGCTGCTGCTCGATCTACTGGTGGTGCCTGCCCTTCTTTGGCAGCGCACGCGCGTACCCGCATTCCTTGCCGCCGCCACCTTCCACCTAAGCAACGCCTACCTCTTCCACATTGCCATCTTCCCGTGGTTCATGCTGGCAGCCACGCTGCTCTTCTTCCCTCCCAACTGGCCCACCGCGCTTTGGGCGCGACTGCGCAATCGGCCACTCGTGCCGACAGTGCAAGGCGTTGGAACGTTGTCGCCAATAGTCGGGGTCTTCTTGGCTGTGTGGATTTCCGCGCAAGCGCTCGTTCCCTTTCGACACTTCCTTTACCCCGGCAACCCCAGCTGGACGGAAGAGGGGCACAACTTCGCTTGGCGAATGATGCTGCGCCACAAGGCAGTCGAGTCGCGCTTCGTGTGGTACACCGTGACCAACAATGCCACCGGCGAAGTGGACTACATCGATCCCCACGACCGGCTACCAAGAGACGAAGCGGCCACCCTCTACACCAACCCGCAGGCCATGCAGCGTATGGCGTCCGAACTCATTGCTGAATACCGCGCGAAAGGAATCACCAACATCACCGTGCAGGCCGAAGTGCGGCTAATCCAATTCAGCATCACTAACCCCGCCACCGGCGCAACTCGCCACGCCAACCTACCCGACTACGTGGCGAGCTGGCAGGTAGATACCCTCTGCCTCGACCCCGATCTCATTCTGCAATTGGCCCACGAAATCACCCGGCGCGAAGCAGCGGAAGGCCGCACCGTGCAGGTGCGCGTGGAAGTGTGGGCCTCACTCCACGGTCGCCCCTACCGACCCTTGGTAGACTCCACGGTGGACCTCGCAGCCCAGCGGCGCAACCTGTGGCCCAAGCCATGGATAGCGCCGATGGGTGCGGCCTCTTGACATACGCCGACGCGCAGGTATCGAATGGCGCGCATCACCCCAAGGAGTCCCCTACCATGATTACCCGCATCATCCCCGCCCTGCTATGCCTTGCCTGCATAGCCAATACCGCCACCGCGCAACACGCCGTGCTGCTGCATGGAAACGAGCGACTGGCAACTCTATCGCGTGATGGCGCAATTGAGTGGGAGATGCCCTGGGGCATGGTTCATGATCTGCACCGGCTGGAGAATGGGAACATCCTCACGGTGGAAAAGTTCCGCAGCGTGGTGGAGATCGATCCGAAAACCAAAGAAAAGGTTTGGAGTTATCACGCATATCGCGAAAATGGGAACCGCGACCGGCGGATTGAGATTCACGCGATTCAGCCGTTGCCGGGTGGGAACGTCATGATTGCGGAATCGGGGGCGGGGCGGATTATCGAGGTGGATCGGGAGGGGAAGCTGCTGAAGGAGATTGCGTTGAAGGTGGACAATCCCGACCCGCACCGAGACACGCGGCTGGCGCGTAAGCTGGACAATGGAAATTACCTGGTATGCCATGAGGGGGACGGGGTGATACGGGAATATGACGGGGAGGGCGCGGTGGTGTGGGAATATCCCGTGCCGCTGTTCGAGCAGGAACGTAAAGACGGGCATGGCCCGGAAGCATTTGGCAACCAAGCCTTTGGGGCTATTCGGCTGGAGAATGGCAATACGCTGATAGCCACGGGCAATGGGCACAGCGTGCTGGAGGTGACGCCTGCGAAAGAGATTGTGTGGAGCGTGAAGCAGAACGATCTGCCGGGGATAACGCTGGCATGGGTGACGACACTGAAAATGTTACCGAATGGCAACCTCGTGTTTGGTAATTGCCACGCGGGGCCGGGCCAGCCGCAGGTTATCGAGATTGTGAAAAACACGAAAGAAGTGGTGTGGTCGCTGGAGCGGTTTGATGATTTTGGGAACGACGTAAGCAACGCGGTGTTGCTGGATTAGGGTCGGGGCTGCGGGGTTGAAGACGCACAACAGGTCAACATCCCCCGGATGTTGCGCCGAAGCGCAACATTGTCTCCCTTCAAGGGGGGACCAAGAACTATGCTGCGTGCTCGGGCAGCGCAGTAGCGCTGCGCTCCCAATATCCCCCTTGCAGCATGAACCCTAAACACGCGAATTCTTGACAGCCCCGGCGCGCAAAGGATACAACACAGGTTCTTTACTTGTGGAGATTATACGAATGTCGCGCCTTGTAGCGGCGGGCCCAGCCGACAAGCTTGCCGCCGGAAGTAGCCTAGTTGTGGATACCCCTGCCGAGCAGGTGGCCGTTTTCAACATTGCCGGTGAATACTTTGCCTGTTCCAACCGCTGCCCCCACGCGGGCGGGCCGCTGTCAGACGGTTTCCTCCGAGACACCAGCGTCGTCTGCCCCTGGCACGGCTGGAACTTTGACCTCTCTATCCCTGGAGACGATGCCATGGACGGGGTGACCCGATACAAGGTGCTGACAAAAGACGGCAACCTCTTCGTAGAACTTCCCTAACCCAAGCGGAAATAAGAAATGTACGACAACTTTTATCAGTTCCTGCACGCCGCGCAGTTGGCCAACACCGTCACCGGGTTTGCCACCTGCCTTGCAGGCATCGTGCCCATGGCCTATTGCCTATTCATCCAGCGCCAGCCGCCGCGCTGGTTCTTCGTTTATTTCTGTATCCTGCTCACCGGCCTCCCCACGGTGTGGCTGCATTCTGACGAGGGCAACCGATTCGCCTCCGCTTCCGATGTCGGCAGCAACATCTTCCTCACCTGGTCCGTCCTTATGGCCGTGAGTGGCGACTTCCTCCAGAAACCCACGCGCAACTACTTCCGCGCCGTGGTCACCCTGCTCGATTTCTCCGCCATCGGCTGGCTCTTCTACGAGATTGGACTGCCCGAAAAAGTAAAGGCGTTGGACTTCGGGGACTTCGGCCAATTCTACGTGGGCGAAGTCATCCTCATCCTCAACGCATGGCTCTGCGTGGGCATCTTCTTCGCCTTCTGGAAGCGGATTCCACGCGTCGCGCGCCCCGCCTTGGTCATGACTTTCGTCATGTTCTTCGCCGGAATGATTCTCGCCACCGCTGCGAACGACGAAATCTGGTACCGTATCTTCGCGTGGCACGCCGTCTGGCACATCGTCGGCGGTTACGCCCTGGTTACCCTCTGGCTGTTCAACCACCTGCGCTTCACCCAAGAAGACCCAGGCACACTCCAATAACCCTCAACCTGAAAAGGATTACCCCATGCTCCTACACAACGTGCTTTTCTGGCTCAAGCCGGAACTCACCGATGGCGACCGCGATGCCTTCTACGCGGGCATCGAGTCCCTATATGACATCGACGATGCCGAGGACGTCTTCATCGGATTCCCCGCAGCAACCCCCAAGCGCCCCGTCATCGACGACTCCTACGACGTGGGTCTCACGGTGTTGCTGGCCGACGTGGAAGCCCACGACCGCTACCAGGAACACCCCATCCACAAGGCCTTCCTCGACACCTTCCGCTCCTACTGGACCCGCGTGCTCGTATACGATTTCGAAGAACCCGAATTCGACGAAGACGACGAATAATTTCTGCCGCTGAAAAACAACCGGGGCGCTACAAGGATTGCAGCGCCCCGGTTTCATTTTGGTGCAGCTCATTGGCAGGACCGCTTGTTGCCAGTTGTACTTGGCAACGCGGTCATATTGGATGTTCTACCTCCCGCCTTGAGCAGCCAAGCTGCGAAGAGAAGGGCGTTCCCAAGTGCAACTTGGGATCGAGGAAATCACGGAGTCCGCGCGACGCGCATACCCGATCTGTAGTCAGTAGTTTGCGGAGGATAGCTAACTCGATAAGATGCTCGCGCGCTGTAGTCGAAAAAGCGCCAATCCCCGCCGCGCATCCTCCGGAAAGTACCGCTGGTGGGGCCTAGAGGATTACTAGCGGGGGTGCTATCGTACTGCGTTACTGAGCTCCAGTCATGACACCACTCGCTCACGTTGCCGCTCAAGTCGTAGGCGCCCGCTGGACTGTGGCTGTCTTGCGTTTGGATGCTGCCATTGGGGCTGA
>JBIKMR010000313.1:0-4730 GCA_044359155.1 Candidatus Hydrogenedentales bacterium
ACTGTTCGAGCACGCCCGAGCGCGCCAGCCCTTGCAGGCCCTGCGTGTACATGCCCACCACCCCAAAGGCGAACATGCCGATGATGAAGCCCAGCACGAAGTTGGTGGCCTTCTCGGCATCGCCCAGGCGGTCACCCAGTTCGGCGGTGATGGTGTCCTGGCTGAACATGAACCCGTATATCAGCACCATCAACATGCCATAACCCAGCGCCATGCTGATGATTGTGCGGAACCAATAACGCCGGGAAATGATCCACCCGCGCACCAGTTCAGCTTTCATTACCAAGAAGAATCCCAAGCGGCTCGCCTCCAGAATGCCCCGCCCCATGCGGCGAAGTTGACTGCATAAGGTACACCATTGCGGGGGTGGGGTTTCACATTCTGGTTTGCTGGAATCTAAATCCAGAAGACCGTGCAGAAATGATATGGTTTTGCCAGTATTCTCTGGCGGTGTTTACACGCCCCGAATCCAGCCTTTTTCTGATTTATCAGCTCCATTGATTTTAATCTGTGAAATCTCCTATTCTTGGCGGGGTATACAGGGTTATCGGGATGTACGAAGTAGTACACCCAGCAGGGGGCTGCAATTGATGGATGGTCCGAATAGTCCCGACTTTGAGCGATTGCGCCTATTGATGGCGGGGGCATGCGCCCGCCCATTGGTGCATGACGCCAACAACTATCTGGGCGCAGCCATGGCCTATGCCGAGCTGGCGCAGATGGAACCGGGCGTGTCTGCTAAGACCACCCGCCAACTGGGCGAAGTGGTGGGGGCGGTTACGCGGTGCTCCCGATTGATGAACCTCTACGCGCAACTCGTGCGCCCCATTCGTCACACGCAGGAATTCTCCGTGACCGAACTGGTGCGGGAAGCGGTGGACCTGCGGCTGTATGTGTTTCGTGTGCGCGGGGTGCAGGTGGACGTGGACCTGGCCGAGGACCTGCCGCAGGTCTTTGGCTATGCGGCAGCCTTCCAATATGCACTGCTCGCGGTCTTGCTCGATATCGAGCAGGGGATGCTTTCCGACGGGCAGGAACGCCGGGTGCGCGTGGCGGTTGCACCCGTGGGCGACCATGCGGCGGTGCGCTTTACACTGCAACGCGGCACGGGCACCCCGATGATTGACGACGCCCACCTGCCCGATGCGGTGACGGGGGTTTCAGAACTCGACTTGGAATCCGCGAAAGCCGCGATTGAATTGCAGAACGGCCACTTCGCCCACGAGTCCCCCGACAGTTACCTGTTGACGGTACCCTTTACCAACAGTCTGGACGCGTTGCCGAAGACGCACTAAGGTCTATCGGTGAGCAGATACGTCACTTCCACCTCGGCAGTGCAGGTGACTTCTCGCCCGGTGGGGGTTTGGTTTTCTGCGGTGAGAGGCGGCGGGCCTGACGTGATGGCAACCGTTATCACGCGGACCTGGTCCACGGTGTATACATCGGAACGCAAGGCGCGGGCGATGGCCTCTGCCGGGAGGTAGGCATTCTCGGTGGCCTTGGCTATGGCGTCTTGGCGAAGGACGGCATCGTCTGCCACTTCATAAGTCACCGCTCCGGGCGTGGCTTGAAAGCCCAGAAGCAGGGCTGAATTCCTGTCCAACGCGTTGGCGACGGCGGCTTCGATGTCCGGCTGGATAAGCAAGGACGCGAAGTTCACCACGATACCGCCGCGCGCCACCATCTTTGGGGGATTGGTTTCCTCAATCCTGATGTCCAGGCGCAGGGTGGCCTGGCTGCCATCGGCCTGTAAGGCGGACAGCAGGTTCGCTCGAAACTGTTCGGCCTGCGGGGATATCTCTGCAAAGGTGGTGCCCTCGAATACACGCTCGAAACCCAGCACCATCAAGTTGGCGGGTTGCGACGCGGTGCCCGTGCCTATGGCTTGGGCAAGCGCGGGGTCTGGCGCTACCGGTGCTACGTCTTGCCCGAAGGCAGCGAAGCTGCCCACCAGCGCACACAGGAGCAGGGAGCTACTGCGTAACATCGGGGGCCTGCGTGTCGCTTGGTGCCTCGGGGGCTGCGGATACGGCGGTGACCGGTGGCGTGCCTTGGGCATCCCCCAGGAAGTTCAGGCGCAGCGGATTGCTGATCTCGACAGAACGCATGGACGCTTCTACCTCGACGGTAGCCGGGTCCAGGTCGAGCTCTTTGGTTCCGGGCGGGGTAAGCAGCATAGTCAGTTCCACGGTGACAAGCATGGAATCCGGCAGGCTGTCCAAGCCTTGGGCCGCGTCAAAGGTCCATTGCGCCGGGGGCAGGCCAAAGCCGCGCTCTGGTAGGTCGGTGGCCATGGCACCCGCCACCGCCGTGAATGCGCCGATCTCCTGCTTCTCGCCGGGGGCCACTTCGCGGAATACCCGGCCACGCAGTGCAACGGGCGTGTCTATATAGTTGGCAGCAGATTCCAAGTGGCACGTCACCGGCACGGTGGCCGGGCGCGGCCCCGCGTAGTCAGCCGTCACCATGGCGAGGTTCTTCTTGTAGTCTTTCAATTCTTTTACTGTCACGCCGCCTGCACGGTCTGCCTCGGCAATGGTCAGCAGGCAAGACACGGAGAACTCGACATCGCCAATATCGAGCGCGTTGTCGTCCGCCGCGCTGACCACAGGCGCAGGCGCAGCATCCGGCGATGCCGCAGGCGCGGGCTTCGGCGGTTGCCCGGAACAGGCCAAAAGTACAACGCCCGCAAACACGGGCAGCAAGGCAATGAGACGCATGGGGTATTCCTTGGTAAAGCTAAAACGAGTGAAGCAGATCACAGCATAGTCCAAGCCGAGGGTGCAAGCGAATCGGGCTGAAGCAAAGAGTACGGCGGTCTACCGGTAGGGGCGATGTCCCCAGCGCCCTCTGCGCTCGGCTGTTGTGACGTGGTCTCCGGACCGCGTCACTCTTCCGACCGCAGGTCTGGTAGACGGCTGGGCAGACTGGCTTTCCAACCCCGAGGGCGAGGAGAAGACCAAGCAGATCCGCCAAGCCACCAACACCGGCAGGCCATGCGGCGAGAAGGGGTATGTGGTGCGCATCGAACAAACGCTGGGCCGAAGCCTCACCGCCGCCCCGCGCGGAAGAAAATCGAAGTCACCCCACCCGGAACAGGAAGAACTTTTCGGTGATGGAAATGGAGTTTCACTCTGTTATGCTCACATTAACAATGAGGTCTCGAAAAGAATGCGTAGTGCGTCCCTTTATTCGCACCTTTATTCGCAGTCTGCCCGCACCCTTGTGGAGACGAATAAGCCCCGGCGCTGCGCGTGCAACGCCGGGGCAGAGGATGTCGAGACTGTTGAGGCTACCTGCGGGCCTTCCGGCGCAGCGCGAGCCCGCCAGCGGTGGCCAGCGCCACGCCCAGCGGCCAGGCCACCACGGGCAACGGTTCCTCCGAGGGGAGGATGGTCAAAGCGGAGTTGTCGCTGAAGCTGCCCACGTTGGCCGCGTCGTCAATGCCGCTGATCACAATGCTCGCCGGTCCTTCCGGGTCCGTGGGCAGCACCGTGTAGGTATAGAAGTAGATGGGCGCGCCCTTGGCAGTGCGCACCGCCGGGTTGCCGTTCACCGTCACTTCCGGATCCGTGGTGGTGAACTCCGTCGTGAAGAACTCCAGCGACACATCTTGCCCGGCGGACGCCGAGGCAGGATCCGCCGAAAGGTTGGAGTAGGAGGGCGCGCTGTTGTCGACGCGCGCCAACTCGCTTGGCCCCGCCGCAGCCGACTGGTTGCCCGCCGTATCGCTTGCCACGCCCGGGTCGACACTGATGGTGACATAGCCATCGCCGGATACCTGGCTCAGCAGCACCGTGGCAAAAGCGGTGTTGCCATTGAGCACGCTCAACACCCCGCCGGAAGTGCTGCCCGCGTAGCCGACCGTGACGTCAGACTCCGTCAGGTTGATGGTATTCGCGCCGAGGATCTGCACGGCGAACACAAGCTCCCCGGACGTGCTGCTGATCGGAGCGCCGGTGGCAACACCAATCGTCACGATGGGCCCGGTGCCATCCACAAACACCTGGGCGCTCGGCCCAGCGGCTAGGGAAAGGTTGGCAGACAAATCCGAAGCCACCCCCGCCGCGATGCTGATGGTGTAATGCCCGGCGCTGGTCGCGCCCACGTTGCTCACTTCCACCGTCGGGGTGGCCGTGGTGCCATTGAGCACGTTCACCGTGCCGCCGGAGGTCGAGCCCGCATACGCAATCGAGACATCGCCGGTTGTCAGGTTGATCGTGTCGGCACCGCTGACCGTGATGGGGAAACTCACCGTGGAAAGCGGATTCACCAGCGTAGCCGAGGGGGCGCCAATGGCTACCGTCGGCGCAATCTTGTCCACCGTGAGTGCCGCAGTGTTGGTTGCGAAGGCGCTGGGGTTCAAGGCCACATCCGTCCCGCTGATGGCGATGCTCGCGGCGCCGTCCGCGTCGCTCGCCTGAATGGTGTAGGTATAAGTGTAGTTGTTGCCCGCGTTGCTCACATACGTTGCCGCTTGGCCGTTCACGGTGACGGTCGGGTTGGCCGACAAGGTCTCGCTCGCCGTGAACGTGAGCGTGACGGCAGTGGCCAGCTTCGCGAGGCTCGGCGCGGCCAGCAGGGCCGAGAAGACGGGCGGGGTGGTGTCTGGTGGCACGCCGGAGAGCTTCGACACGAAAATGTCGCGGCTCCCCGCGCTGCTGAGGTTCACCGTGCCCGCGCCGGGGTCGAAGTCCACCGTGCCCGAGAAATACCCCGTGGTATAGACG
>JBIKMR010000314.1:0-4689 GCA_044359155.1 Candidatus Hydrogenedentales bacterium
CTTCAGCACCTCGCGGCACAGCGTTTCCCGGTCCACCGCCATGCTCAACGCCAGCCGCACCCGCACATCGTCCAGCGGCTTGCGCGTGGTGTTGAATCGGTAAAAATAATTTCCAAGGTAGGGCCGCACCTGCAACGCCTCGGGGTTTTCCTTACGGTACACGTCAATCTTGTGCAGCGGCATCTGCTCCGTCATGTGCACCTCGCCCGTGCGAAAGCTGCGCTCCTCGGTCAGCGAGTCGTCAATCGGGAAGAACTGCACCCCGTCCAGCCGGATGTTGGCCGCGTCCCAATAGTGTTCATTGCGCGCCGTCAGGATGTACTCGTGCGGGCGCCATTCGGTAAGCTTGAACGCCCCGTTCCCCACGTGGTTGCCCGCCTGCGTCCACTTGGTGCCGCGCTCGTCCATCTTGCCGAACTTCTCGATGGTGGCTTTATGCACGGGAAAAAAAGATTGGTGGTAGAGCATCGAAAGGAAGAAGGGGGTGGGGTGGTCCAGGGTCACCTCGAGCGTCAACGGGTCCAGCGTCTTCACCCCCACCGTCGTCCAGTCTGCAACCTTGCCGTCGTTGTAATCCTTCGCGCCCTTGATATGGTGCAGCAGGTAGCTGTATTCCGCCGCAAGCCCCGGGGACAACATGCGTTGCCAAGCGTATTCAAAGTCGCTGGCAGTAACCGGCTCGCCGTTGCTCCACTTGCCATTGGCACGCAGCTTGAAAGTGTAGACCAGATAGTCCTCGCTCACCGTCCAGCTTTCTGCAGCACCCGGCTCCGGCTCCAACGTTGCCGGGTCCAGGTCGGCAAGCCCCGCAAACAATGCGGTCAATGCGCGGTGTTCCGGCACACCGGTCACAATCTGCGGGTCCAAGTCTTGCACCTCGGCCCCAAGGTTCACCTTTAGGATGGACCCCGCCGCAGCCTGCGGGTCGGCGGCCTTGCCGCCACATCCTGCCAGTATCAACGCACTCGTGGCACAGGCGGCAATCCATTTACCCAATCGCATCACGGCGCAAGTCCTCCAGTCGCCTTATCCAGCAACCGCATTATAGTGTTCACGCTGGGCTTAGAAAAGCCAAACGCCCGGGCCGAAACCCGGGCGTTTGAAAATAAGAGAGGCGAGCATGTCTTGCGACATTCTCGCCTCACTAAAAAGCCTAACCTAAGACCCTTGCGGGATTAGATTGCGCCGAAAAGCGGGATAAGAGCGTGGGCCGACGAGAACGCCGTCGAACGCGTGCTACCCTGCGAGAAGAAGGAGACCTGACCACCGAGGTCAGCAGCACCACCCTGATACGTGATCAGGATCGAGCCGTTCTTCTTCGTGTCAACGTCGCGCGGACGGTTCGGGATCAGGTTACCGGAAGCCGGGTTTTCCTGGCCGAGGGGCGTCGCAACTTCAGCAGGGTCGGTCGCCACCGGGCGGAACGCCACGGTCGCACCCGGATCGATGATGAACGTATTGTCCGAACCATTCTGATCCGGGCCAAGGAACGTGCCTTCAGCCGAGTAGTACGCGATCGTGCAATCAAGCTGAGTGTCGGTCGTGTTCGCCAGGTAGACGATGGTCGTCGTCGCGGCGAAAGTGTCGCTACCACCCGTGGGCGGAAGGCCAGTGTTCGGAGCAGCGTTGTCAACGAACCACGGCACCTTCAGACTTGCGGCGAACGAGCAGGTGACCCCGATCGTAAGTGCCAAAGCAATAACAGCAAACTTTTTCATTTCTTTTCACCTCCATTCATAATTGGGATAACGCAATTGATGGTTTGGTAATCGGCCAACAGAGCCTCTTCCCCGGTACCACCTCCTGCCTAACGTAACTAGTTTGTACCACAAACCAGTTCGCGTGTCAACGCTTTTTTTCTGGCCCTTGTCTGGGCCTAGATACCGTTGACACAATCTCCCCATGGATTGGGGGATGGAGGTTAAAATGTGTAAAGCTTTCAAAATGAATAGCTTATGGATAAATCGTCGATAAAATACTCTAGCGGCGGCGGCTGGTGGCCGTGCTGCGGCGCAACATTCTTTTGGCCGGGGGGGCAGGGGCTTCGCCTTCAACAAGCGCTTTCCTCTGCACCGGTGCCGTCCACAGCTGAAGCAGCGGCGGCGCACCTTCATATTCCTTGCGGGGAATGTTGCGCCCAATCAGTCGCTCAATGTTGGAAAGGGCGGAAGATTCGCTCGGTGTAACAAACGTGATCGCATCGCCGTCTTCGCCCGCGCGCGCCGTGCGGCCCACCCGGTGTACGTAATCGTCCGCACCTTCCGGGATATCGAAGTTGATCACGTGCGTAATTTTCTCGATGTCCAACCCGCGAGCGGCCACATCCGTAGCCACCAGAATGTCGTACTTGTTTGCGCGGAATCCGTCCAGCGCCTTCTGCCGCAACACCTGGGTCAGGTCACCATGGATGACCGTGGCGTTATAACCCTCTTTACGCAACAACTTGCCCAGCCGGTCCGTGCGGCTCTTGGTGCGTAGGAAGATAATGGTGTTGTGGCGCGTCTCTTCTTGCAGCACCTGAAGCAGCATCCGCTGCTTGTCTTCCTGGCGCACAGGTACGATGAGCTGGCGCACCGCCTCGACGGGCCGAGATACCAAGCCAATCTCAATACGCTCAGGATCACGGAGCATGGATCGGGACAGGCGTTGGAGTTCTGGCGCAAAGGTGGCCGAGAACATCAGCGTCTGCCGCTCGCGTGGCAGCTTGCCGAGGATGCGCTGGATGTCCGGCAGAAAGCCCATGTCCAGCATCCGGTCCGCTTCGTCCAGCACCAGCACTTCAAGGTCGTTAAAGCGAATCGCTCCCCGGCCCATGTGATCCAGCAGCCGCCCCGGCGTGGCCACGATGATATCGCAGCCCTGCTTCAGTGCATCGTTCTGCGGGCCATAGCCCACGCCGCCATACACCGTCACGCTGCGAAGCCGCAGTGCTTGGGCATGGTCGCTAACCACGGTTTCCACCTGGTGGCACAGCTCACGCGTGGGTAGCAGGATAAGCATCCGGTTGCGCACATCGCGCTCGCGCGCAAGGCGCGTGAGGCTAGGCAACACGAAGCCCAGCGTTTTGCCCGTGCCCGTCTGCGCCGTGGCAATCAGGTCCTTGCCCTGCATCGCCAAAGGTATCGCTTTCGCCTGGATAGGCGTGGGCGTGTGGATGCCCTGCTGCTCCAGCACGCGCAGGCAACGCGGGTCCAAATCAAAGTCATTAAATGTGGGGGCCCCTTCCGGGGCAAGTGTTTCTTCCATATAACCCGTAATCATACGGCACGGAAGCCCTTGAATGCGACTTGATGACACTAGTTGCCAAGCCACGATCCAGAAGCCGTTACGTCGTGGTTGATAGCGTGGGCCTTGCTTGATAGCATGGCCCCTGCAATTTCGACAGCGAGAGGGCCGAAGACCATGGATAAACGAAATGTAGCGCCAGCCGGGGATGCCGCATCCCACGAACGGGAAGCCCTGCTCGAGTTGCTGGCCGAGGCGATTGATTGCCGCGAGGGAATCCCTGCCGGGTCCGCCGCCCGCCTGCGCGAACACGCAACACGCTTTGCAGAGGCCATGGGGCTATCCCCGGAAGAACGCCGCACCCTCGAACGCGCCGCCCTGCTCCGCGCGGTAGGCAAGCTGCGCCTCTCGAACGACGTGCTACTGAAGAAGAGCCTGCTCAACTACGACGAGTGGATTCTGCTCAAGCAGTATCCGGCGCTCGGTGCAGACCTGCTGGCAGAGATGGGCATCTGCGCCGATGTGCTCGACGCCGTGCGCGCCCATCAGGAATGCTTCGATGGCACGGGTTACCCCAAAGGCATAGAGGGGGAGGACATCCCCTTGCTCGCGCGCATGCTTCGCATCCTGGTGGTTTACTGCGCCATGACCAGCCCCCGCCACTACCGCAGCACGGTAACTGGCCACGACGAGGCCATCGCCTATTTCCTCCAAGAGCGCGGCAAGCATTACGACGACGAACTGGTGGACGTGTTCATCGCCCACCAGATAGGCCAGCCCCCGCAACTGGACACCTGAACTCAGGCGTCCGGGTAGTCCGCGCGCGGGAATGACCCCAATATCTTCATGGTCTGCGCGTGCTCGGAAACCTTGTCCAGCACCTCCGCAATCTTCGGGTCGGAAGCGTGCCCGAGAATATCCACGAAGAACACGTACTCCCAAGCTTTCTGCTGCGAGGGACGCGACTCGATCCGCGTCAGGTTGATGTCGCTCGACGCGAAGGGCAGCAGCAACTGGTACAGCGCGCCGGGCCGGTCGCGCGCGGCAAGCAACAACGCCGTCTTGTCGTCTCCCGTGGGCTGCACCATCTGCTTGCCCACCACGAAGAAGCGCGTGAAGTTGTGCGCCGCGTCCTCGATGCGCTCGGCCAATATCTCCAGCTCATAGGTCTTGGCCGCCAGCTTGCTGGCCACCGCCGCCGTGCCCGGTTCCTGCGCCGCGCGCCGTGCCGCCTCCGCCGTGCTCGATGTCTCGATAAGATCTGCCCCCGGCACGTTGGCGCGCAGCCAATTGCGGCATTGCAGCAGCGCGTTGTCTTTCGAGTACACCCGCTTCACCTCTTCCAGCGGACTCTTGCTCAAGAGGTTCTGCGTAATGTGCAGCATGATCTCGTTGATGATCTTCAGGTTCGACGACAGGAAGAGATCCAGCGTGCCGCTCACCGCGCCACCCATCGAGCTCTCG
>JBIKMR010000075.1:0-16025 GCA_044359155.1 Candidatus Hydrogenedentales bacterium
TCGCCCATGGCGCCACGGGATTCACGAAAGGGCTCCTTGGTGACGGAAAAGCCCAGCCCGAATCCGGCACCGGTCATGCCAAGGGCACGGCCGATCAATGAGATGGGGCGATCGCCCAGCACATCGGTTGTCATCTGGGTCACGGTGTCTTCCTTGAGAATCCGGGTGTCCCCTGCGGCCCCCTTGTTCAAAAGCATTCGGCAGAATCGCAGGTAGTCGTCCGCCGTGGAGACCAGGCCGCCGCCGGCCATCAGCATGGCAGGTGGTTCGAGGAACTTGCGTCCCAGGTCTTCGGTCGATGGCGTTAACTGGCCGAATATGGAAAGCGCATACATGTCGGCAAAGCGGGCGCGTTTTTCCTCGGGCACATGGAAGCCGGTGTCCACCATTCCCAGTGGGGCAAAGATGCGTTCCTGAAAGAACACATCGAGGGTCTTACCTGAAACCACCTCGACCAGCCGACCGAGCACGTCTACGGAAATGCTGTAATCCCATTGAGAACCGGGTTGGTGCTTGAGCGGCAACTTGCCCAGCTTGCGGATTTTCTCCGCAAGGGTCTCGTCGTTCTTCAGCAGTTCGGCTTGCTGGTAAAGCACATCCACTTGAGAGCTGGGCGCAAGGCCATAGCCAAAGCCTGCGGTGTGGGAGAGGAGTTCCAGGATGGTGGGTTGATGGTCCGCCGGAACCAGCTCCAAGGTTTTCGCGCCGGTCGCAGCGTCCTTGGATTCCACCCCCACTTTCAAGTCATTTAGTTCGGGGAGGTAGTTGGCGATGGGGTCGTCAAGGGCGATGCGACCTTCGTCCACAAGGATCATTGTCGCCACACTTGTGACGGCCTTGGTCATCGAGTAGATGCGGAAGATGGTGTCCATGGCCATGGGCGCGCCGGATTCGAGCGACTGCTTTCCGAAGGCGCGCGCGTAGCCGATGGTTCCGTTGCGCTCGATGACGGCCACCCCGCCCGCCACCAGCCCGCGATTGGCGAAGGTACTCAGGGTCTTGTCCAGCGTCGCCACACCTTCGGGAGTCAGGCCCGCCTTTACGGGGTCGGCGGTGAGTTCTGCATGGGCTGTCGCCGCAGCGAGAAGAAACAAGAAAAGAAATGCAGTTGCGTATTTCATGGGTTCCCTCTCCCGTGCTGACCGCGAACTCGAATTGTCATCTTATCAGGTGCGGATGGTCCCGCGCCCTATCGCCCTGCTATGGGCAACACTTCGTTATGCCCATTTGCGGACACAAGCGCGGCTGCGTCCAGTTTGCCGCCACCGGGGCTGGCGACGAGGAAGGTGTATTCCTGTTTGCCGAGGGGGGGCAGGTCAATCGAGACTTCGCGTGGATGCGCGGCGGGCGGGGGGGCTTCGCCGAGTGGGCTGTGCCAGCCGGGCCAGTGGTGGGGGGATGCGGCGATACGCACATTGCCCAAGGCCCGCACGCCCATGCGGTTGGTGATGTGTACGACTACGCGGCCTAGCTCCTGCTTGGCTTCGACATCCAGCCAGGCATTCCCGGCGTGGGCGCAGTCATACCAGTCTCCGGCGTTGGTTTGCGCAAGGGCGAGCACGGCACCTGCGCCGCTGACGCTGCCGAGGGAGGAGAGGGTGATCTCTTCGGTGCGGGTCTCTCCGGGGGACAGCTCAAAGGAAAAGCCTTCCGGCCCCACACTCAGGCCATCGGTAGCGCTGAGGGAGACGTCGCCCTCGATGGCTTGGTCCGACGCGTTGACCAGGAAGACTTGCGCGGTGGATGCGGCCCAGTCCACTACTACATGAAGCCCCAACGGTGCACCGCCCTCGGGGGCGATGGCGTCGCCGTTCAGCGGATAGCGCGCAGGCTGGGGGTACTCGGACTGCGCCTTGGCCACGCGCGTGGCCACGCCCTTGGGGGCTAAGGACAAGGTGATGATTTCTCCCGCGCCTGCTTCCGCAGACACGCTACCACCTGCGATATCCAGTGAAGCCCCCGAGTTTTCCAGTAGGTTAGTGGACTCCGCGCCTGCCAATGCGCCTTGCAGGGAAAGCGTGCCCGACCATGGGGCGAGCATGTCGGCATAGGCGCGCAGGGCGACGCCTTCCCACACGGTCTCGGCATGGGCGGCTTGCTTAAGCGATACGATGTGCAGGCCATGGGGGGAGGCTTCGAGGAGTGGTTCGTACAGCGATGTGACACCCGCAGCGGGCGTGACTTCGCGCACGGTGGGGGACGTGGCATAGGCGGCAGCGGTTTGTTGCACGCCTCCGGTGCGCCAGTCTCCAGTGAAGGGATGCAGGGCGTAGCGGAATTGGAAAGGATCAGATGCTGCCGAGCCATCGTCGACGCCGTGGTGCAACAGTATTTCACCGCGGTGCGTTATAGCGACGGACTGCGCGCCGGGGAAGAGCAGGGCCATGCCGTCTTCGGCGCGCGGTTCAGGGGCGTCGCCCAGCCAGGCCTCGTCGGGCAGGGTGTGGAAGCCTAGCGCGATGAGGCCTTCGGCCACGGCCTCGATGGTGGGGGGCACGAGTTCAGGATTGCGGCCTGCGATAACCAGCACGGGAACGGACTGCCCACTGGGCGCGGGCCAGCGCATGGCGAAGGTGCCCACGCGCTCAATGCCGCGCACGAAGGCTTGCTGTGCGCTGGCGGTTTGCGCATCCACCACGCGCTTCACCAGCGGGTTGGCCTCGGGGGTTCCCAAGAGGATGAGCATTCCCGCGCCCGCGTCCAGCGCGTCGATGGCGTCGGGTATGGTGGTGGCATCGGACCACAACTCATCCTCCTCGGGTGGAGGGGATTGGTGGATGGTCGAGGGGATACCGAGTTGATGGAGGGCGGACTGCAAGGTGCGCGCGCCTGCGGCCAAGGCTTCGTCTCCCCCATGGGCTATGGCGGCAGCGCAGAGCGGCAGGCTGTTCTTTAAGCCGAAGCGCAATTCTACTGTGGGCGATTCAGCGGCCCATTGCCATGCGGGGTAAGGGGCGGTGGCGAGGCTGCTGGTGGGTGCGCCGACGATTGCACCGAAGCGCTCGCCAAAGATCGGGGCGCGACCTTCGGAATCGATGCCGATGGTGGAGACTATTTGTCGCCGCGCGCCGCGCAGTCCGGTGATGCTGCCTGCTATCTCAATGTACGGCACACCGTCCCACACGCGCACGGTCTGCGCCCACGTGCCGTCGGCCAGCGGACGCGTCACCGTAATCCACGACACGCCGGGGCGGGCGTGTGTTTCGACCTTCGACATTCGACCGGGCACAGCTTCTTTCTCGCCCTCAATGCCCAGCGTCATCACTTCCGCCATCTGTCCGCGCGCGTGGTCTTTGCCGGTCGGCTTATGCAGCGCCTGCGCCAGCGCGCCGGTCGAGGGATCAAACTGCACCAGCCACTGGTCGCTCTCGATGAGCAGTTCGGTGGAAGCGGGACGGCGGTCCGCAGGGGCCAAGGCAAGGTGTACCTCGGCGAGTCCCCATGCGGGAATGTCGATGGCAAACTCAATGCGGCGCAGGATTCCAGCGCGTTCAGATATCGCGGTTTGAGCGGCGCTTTCGCCGGTAATTGTAGGTATGGATGCGCCATTTGCATCGAAGGCAACGACCTCGGCGTTGTCAGGTACGGGCAGATCAATCGCGGCAATGCGCGGAGAGTCGGTTCCGCCAGCAGCAAATACCAGCACAGTGGCCAAGGGCTTTACGCCGTCGGGGAGGGCGGGGACGACGAAGCGCGCCTGCTCCGCCAAGGTAGCCATGGCACCGGACTCGATGGCATCGAGATGCTCCGAGGCGCGGCGCAGTGCATCGAGCGCGCGCCATGCGGTGTCTGTTCCCGAGGGTGCGTTGAGGTAGTCCGCCTGCCCATACCACGCCAGCGCACGCCACACCCACTCGAACGCGTCGGCGGGGTAGGCGTAGCCCTTGAGCGCAGCCAGGGTGGCGAGCGACTCGACGGGTGCCGCGCGGCGGGCGACTTCGTTGTAGGCGGCGCGAAGCACGGGGTTGGAAAGTTGGTCGCCGAACATGAGGCTTGTGGCCACGGCAGGCACCTTGCCCGGAGCGGCGGCGGGGTTTGCCCCAGCGGAATCGAAAAAGGATTGCGCCGCGCTGCCACTGATGCGGATGGTGGGGAAGTTTTTCAGCAGTTCGGCAGGAGCGGTTTGCATGAAGGGTTCGGGCGGGGCAACTGCGTTTTCGAGCACGAGCAACCCGGTGTTGAAGCCTGCCTCGTGCAACTCGCGCCGCCGCTTGAGCACATCGTTGCGCAGGGTATCGGTGCTGGTCGCGCCTTCGCTTGCCGCAAGATGGCGGTGCAGGACAGGCTCTCCCGCGAGGCCGCCGTGCCAGCCCAACGCGGGCAGGCCGGGCAGCCCCATGCTGGAAAGGATGCCCCCGAGTTCCGACTGGGCTACAAGCTGGGGAGTCTGAGGGGCGATGCCCGGCGCGTCCCATGCGTCGTACCAACCCGCACCCCCGATGCGGCGCGCGGCTTCCACGCCGAGCAGCATGTTCCGCGCCAGCAATTCCGGCGAGGCCGCGCGCTCGTCGATGCGGGCATAGTTGCCCGCCACGCCGCCGCGCCCGATGGACATCATAGTGAGCCAGTTCTCGGTGGCTTCCGGGTGTAGCGCCAGCCATGCCTGCCATTCGGCGGCGGTGCCTGCTTCAAAGCCGTAGGCGCCGACGGTGTCGGCCAAGGCCAGTTGTGCACTCAGGCTTTCCGCCTGCCGCACCAGCCGCTCCTCGGGGCTTTCCTGTTCCCTAGGGGTAAAGCGCGTGCCGGTCATCAGCAAGACTTCGCCACCCTCGCTGCGCGCACTCACGGCGATGGAGGCATCGAGCGTGAGGGTTTCGCCCTCGTGGATAACCGAGAGGTTGACCGGCACCACGTCGCCGGGCTGGCTGCGCCCCACAGGCAGGGGGAGGGTGGCGTTGACCCTCGCGCCCGGTGGGATGCCGGGGACATCGACCAGCAGCGGTTCGATGAGCTTGTCAGACTTCACCAACACCTGCACCCCGGCGGAGCGCGTGTCATCTGGATTGAAGAAGCCGAGCAAGGCTTCCTGCCGCACGTCTCCCAGCGAACCCGAGAAGGCCCCTGTGGATTGCAGGCGCGGCACCACGTATAACCCGCCGAGCGGGCGCACGGGGGCAAGCGTCATCGCTATTTCGAATCCGCTCTTGCCTTCGAGAAGGGTGCGGTTGGCAAAGGTCTGCGACGACAGCTCGCGCTCGGTCACCCCGGCGGCTTCTGCCAGCGCGGGGTAGGCAATGCCTGGCGTGCGTATGAGGACGAAGTTGCTACCCTTGCGGAAAGAGAGGACGGTGCGGTCCACGCCCACCAAGGGAAGGGCGGTTTCCTGCGATGGCGGCACGGGCAAGCCGTTTAGCCAGACCTGCGCGCCGAGGGGCGTGTGCAGTTCCATCAGGGCTTGGGTGTCCTGCGCGGCGTCCGCATAGAACCCCGCATAGGACACGCCCTCGGAGGCGTTGGGATAGAAGGGGGCCAGGTCCAGCGAGGGGCTCTCGGTGCCAGCGCGCTGCCAGATAGCATCGGGCTGGCGAAGCACCTTGATTGCTTGCAAGTGCTTTGGCCGAACACGCGGCGCGCCGCCTGCCTCGGCCATGAAGTCTTCACCCGAGTGGGGCGATACGCCGGTGCGTACCGCTGCTTGCAGCGATGTCGCCATGCCCGAAGGGAAGGGACCGCAGACCATCCAATGAGACACAAAGCCTTCTTCAAGAATCTCGTCAAGGGGATACTGCGCTTGCGCCATGCAAGGGCAAAGCAACAGCAATAGCAGCGCGAGCTTCCTCATGGCTGTGAAGACTCGACCGAGAGCGAAAGCACATCGCCCCGGTTGCGCAGGGGAATCACCCGGTCAGGCAGGAAGGATTCCAAGGGATAGACTTTCACCACCACGCGCCCTGCCTCGATGGCCTGAATCTCCAGTTGGTACAACTCATAGTCCACCGTGTCGCCTACCTTGTGCGTTGCAAGGTCTGGCCCGAACAGCTCCGCTATCGTCGCGCCCGTTATCTCAAAGGTCGCGCCGAAGCTGTTCCACTCGGTGATGTTCACCTCGCCCTTGCCGGGCGGGAAGTAGTTCATGGCCAGGGTCGTGCGCACGGGCAGGGCTTTGCTGAAGAGAGTATCCGTGAGCACGGAGGCATACAACGCCACGGGTGCGGTGTGGTGATAGCGGAAGTCTGGCGCAATGCCCACCTCTTCGCCCTTCGCCTCCTCCACGCTCAAGGCCGCACGGGCTTGGAACGCCTTTACCAGCGCGCCTGCCTCGCGCCAATGCCGGAGTGCCTGCACTTGGAGCGCGAAGAAGAGCACGCACAACAGCGTGGTAAACAGCACGGCGGCGCGCCGCCAGCGGGGGTGACGCTGCACGTGCATCCACACGGCGGCGAACGAGATATACAGCAGCGCCAGTGGGATCAGCAGCGAACCCGCGCCGCGAAGATGTACGAAGTCGAACTCGCCCATGGGGGCGGCGCGATATACCAGCGCGGCGAGAATGCCGAAGAGAATCACGGGATTCCGCGTGACGCGGAAGCAGAGGCCCGCAGCCAACACCACCCCGGCCAGCACCGCCAGCCAGAGGAAGGGATACTGGTAGAAGATCCCCGCCGTGGTTGGCAACAGCCCCAGTGGGTAATAGGCCAGGTACAACGGCGCGAATGCGGCCACGGGATCGAAGCCCCGCAGGAACACCCAGCCATGCAGCCACACGCCAGCGACACCGATGAGGGCCACGGGCATTAACTGCGAATGCGGCGCCATGCGTCCGGTGGAGACGAAGGCATAGAGCAGCAGGGCAACTACCGGCAGGAAGAGATTTTCTGCAAAGCCCAGGGTGGCGAAGGCCAGCAGGACGAGGGAAAGTAGGTAGACCACAATGTTTCTATGTCGATGCCACGCCGCAAACATCGCCAGCGCGGCCAGCCCGGCAAAGGCGGGAAGCAAATCTGCCACGGCGGAGAGGTGCAACACGCCCTCGCTCTTGGCGGGGTTGGCCATGGTCAACACGGCAGCCAACGATCCCAGCCACCACGGGCCATCCAGCACGAAGCGCGTGAGCAAGAGGATGCACACCATGCAGCAATAAAGGAGGAGGATGTTAAAGGCGCGGTATTGCCAGAGCGTTTCCCCGAACAGCCGCATCTCCATGTGAAACACGCGACCGATGGCAGGCTGCATTCCGCTCGCATCTGCCAGGTAGACAAAGTCGATGCCCAGCGGATACAGCGTCAGGCTCCAGCCGAGGACCAGCCACACGTAGATGAAGTTGGTGCAGAGAAAGGCCCGCAATTGTCTGCGGGAAACAGCGGGGGATACGGCGGGAAGTGCGGCAGCAGTCATGGGTGCGAGTCTAGCCCGCAGACAAAATCGTATCAACTCCACCCTCATGCTATGATCACGGCTGTTGTTGGAAGGAGTGCCGTTCCCCATGTGGTTTTACCTGTTGGTTCTGGCTGCCGTTGCGGCAGAGCCCGCCCCTTTGGCCGCGCCGTTGGCGGCCCCGCTTGCATCTACTGAAGCGAATGCGCCGCTGGAATCACCCAGTGCGCCTGAGACCCAAGGAGAAGCCGTGTCCACACCGCAGCCTGCGCCGCCCAAAGCAACACCGCTTTCCCCCGCCGAGGTCAAACTGCTGGACGCGCGTGGATGGCAGCAGCGGGTGGGGGATGGGCTGGGCGTATGGGTGAGCATTCCGCGTCAGCGCTTCTACATCGTGCAGGGCGGGCAATGCCTGTGGACCGTGCCTTGCGCCACGGCGACGAACGGCCCTGGCAACCGGGAAGGCACCCAGCGCACACCGACGGGCTGGCACAAGGTGGCGGAGAAATTCGGCGAGGGCGCAAAATGGGGGCAGGTGTTTCGTTCGCGGCAGGCCACGAAAGAAGTTTGGACCCCGGGCATGGACACCAAGGAAGACTTGGTGCTTACGCGCATCCTCTGGCTGGAGGGGTTGGAGCCGGGGCGCAACCAGGGGCGGGCGGAAGACGGGGCGAACGTGGATTCGCGGAAGCGGTATATCTACATTCATGGCACGAACGGCGAGGACAAGATTGGGCAGCCTTCGTCGCATGGGTGTATACGCCTGCGCAACGACGATGTGATCACGGCGTTTGAGGCGATAGCCACGGGTACGCCGATATTGATTACGGAGTAGGCTACGATTCAGGAGCGGGGTTGCAGGCGGAGGAGAGATGCCGCGAGCCATGTGATGGCCGCGATGACGGCGAGGCAAAGCGTAGCCCCCATGCCTACGGAGACGTGGGTGAACTCCGGGTTCATCACCATGTATCCGAGCAGGTTGAGCATCCCAAAGAATGCGCCACTGCACACGTGGATACCCAGCAACTTTCCATTGCCCTGGTCATTCCACAGCAACGCAGCCGCGGCGGCAGCAAGTAGCGCGGAAATCAAGTCAGCCAGTTGAAACATGCTGAGAAACATGGGCCAATACTGGGACTCGTGTGTTGGGGGGATTGCGAACAAGGACCACCACGCCACCTGAATTACCGCGCATAGGGTGAAGATTGCAGCTATGCGATCTGCGCTATAGCTGGGTTGCAAGGCCTGCCTGCTGGAGGGTTGGCGCAAGGCCCAGACCAGCAAGACTATGCCGAGCGCTAGCGTGTCCACGCTGATTATCACTGCGCCCCAGTAGTCATGGTCTTTGCCATCGGTGCTGAATGCGCCATGCATCCAGTGGTATTGGGTGTCCAGCCCGAAGAGGTAGAGCAGCATTCCACTGACCACCATCGCCAGTAGGGGCGCATGGGTGCTACGGCGCCAAAGCAGGGCCGCCAACACCACCATCAATACGGCCATGATTCCATCGGGCAGAGGAAAGGTGTTTTCAAAGAGGCGATACCCGATGGGCATGGCGTTGAGGTGATTGCCTTGGGCAAACCAATTGACCCAGAACCCCGCGATGCCCACGGCGTTGAGCAGTAAGACTAAGGGCAATATGATCGGCTTGCGCATCAGGGGCCCTGGTTGTTGGCGGTGCGTGACAAGGTTAGGCTCAACACTATCAGCCCGAGGGTGATGGTGAGGATGAGCTGGAAGTTTAGACCGCCGGGGCCGTTGGGGTCGCCAACGCAGCCGGGCACTTCGAGCGCGATGCCTTCGCCATTCAGCGTTACTTGTGCTGGGGTGGAACCATCGAGCGTGTCGACGGTGAGGGTGGTGCTATAGCTGCCCTCGGCGGGGGGGATGAAGCGGATGCGGATGTTGCCCACCTGCCCGGGGGCGACCGTGAGGCTGCCGCCGGAGATGATGGTGAAGTCAGACTCTGTGGGCAATGTGGCTCGCAGGGTGAGCGGGCCTTCGCCTTGGTTGCGGGCGAAGACGGTCGCGTCGCGGTCCACGTTGATGGGGACGTTGCCGTATTCGATGGTGCTGTCCACGTTCAGCGTGCCTTGTGGCGTGCCGGTGGCATCGCGCAGTTCTCGGAGGGAGACGTCGCCGCTGTCGTCGGTGTCGAGCGCGTCGAAGGCTTGCTGGGTGAGGGCGGGAATTTCGCGCCGTGCGTCGTCCAGCGAGATGCGCCCGTTGCCGTCTTCGTCGAGGCTGGTGAATACGTCGAGTAGTTGCTGTGCGTTGTCGCTAGGGCTGCCTTCTCCTTCGCCTTCGGGTGCTCCCTCGGGGGAGCCTTCGCCTTCGGCGATACCTTCGGTGGCTCCTTCTCCTTCGAGCGTGCCTTCGGCGCTGCCTTCGCCTTCGGTTGCGCCTTCGCCTTCGAGTGTGCCTTCACCCTCGCCCTCGGGTTCTCCTTCGGGAATGGTCAGTTCGTATTCCACCACCAGCGCGGGCCAGTTTTCCTGCACGGGATTGTCTATGGAGTCGAAGCGCTGGGCGGTGCCTGCGCCGTTGCTGGCGGTGCGCATGAGCAGGCCGAAGTTTTGCGCGTTGCGGGCGAACCAGGATTGCACTTCTTCGGTGAGGGCTTCCGAGGAGAAGACCTGCAAACCCACGCCGGGGACGTTTTGCGAGAGGAGGGGGAGCGATACGAAGTCGCCGCCGGGGTTCAGCCAAGTGGATTCGCCAATGCCGGTGTGCAGCCATGTGGCGTCTTCAGGCTCGGCGGTGGTGCCGGTGCCTTCTTCGCTGGGTGCGTCGCTGGTGCCTGCGTGCCATTCCTGGGTTACTTCGTGGAGGGTCACATCTTGCGCGGCGTTGGTGCGGGAGAGGTTAAGGCGAAGCTCTGCCGAAAGGATGCGCACGTTTGAGGGGAGCACGGCGGTGGGGTCGAAGTGAAGCACGGCGCGGCGTTCGAGGTTGGAGGCGTTGCGACCCACGAAGAAGTAATCGCCTGCGCCGTTGGCCACGCTGCCGTCTTCGGATTCGTAGAGGGTGGCGTCCTGCATGGGGTAGAGCGTCGCGGTCAGCGCGCCGCTGCCTTCACCCTCGCCTTCCACGCTGCCTTCCCCATCGATGCTGCCTTCGCCTTCCGCTATTCCTTCTCCATCGGCTGCGCCTTCTCCCTCACTAACGCCTTCGCCTTCTGTAAGTCCTTCTCCCTCGGTGATACCTTCCACAATGCCTTCCGTAATTCCTTCTTCAACGCCTTCGGCAACACCTTCACCCTCGCCCTCTGGCGTACCTTCAATAATACCTTCGGGCGAACCTTCTCCTTCAAATACACCCTCACTCACACCTTCGCCTTCAGTCGCGCCTTCTCCTTCGGATACACCTTCTCCTTCGAGCACACCCTCGCCTTCGAGGATTCCTTCACCTTCCGAGATTCCTTCTACGACTCCTTCGCCTTCCCCCTCCTCCACCACGATGGGGTTCACGGTGAGCACGGCGGGATCACTCACGACGAGGTCGCTGCCATCGGAAACCGAGACGGTGTAGATTCCGGCATCTTCGATGGTGGCGGCGTCGAGCGAGAGCCTTGGCCGTGTGGCGTCGAGGGGTTCGTCGTTCTTGAACCACTGGTAGAGAAGGGGGGAATAGCCGCCGGTGACTTCAACGCGCAGGGAGACGGGGTCGCCCTCGGTGACGGTCAGTGCTTGGGGATGCTGGGTGATAGAAATATGTTCGACCACCTGGAGCTTGGCAACGGCGGTGGTGAGGGTGTCCACACCGTCGGAGACGCGGCAGGTGTAGTTGCCGGTGTCGTCGATGGCGAGGGGTTCGAGCAGCAAGTCTGCCCCGGTGCCGCCTTGCGGTTGGCCGTTTTTCAGCCATTCGTAGGCGGGGGGGAAGACGAGTCCGCCCTCGGTGCTTACGGTGAAGACATGGGCATCTCCCACGTATTTCTTTGCGCCTTCGGGTGCGGCGGAGATGATGAGCCGGGGGAGGACGGTGAGGGTGGCGGAGGTAGAGGGATAGGCGACTCGGCTGTCGGACACGACCACGTCGTAGTTCCCCGCGTCTTGCGGTTCCAGCGCGCCGAAGGAGAGCACGGGGGCGTTTCCGCCGGTGTTGCCGCCGCCCTTGCGCCACTGATAGGCGAGCGCGCCGAGCCCATTGACGGCGGTGACGGAGAACTGGTGCGATTGCCCAACGAGGCGGGTGGCGGATTGGGGTTGCGCGGTTATGCTTACGGGGTCCGCCACGGTGAGGGAGGCGGTGCGAGAGGTGGCGGACTCGGTGCTGTCGGTGATGACGCAGCGGTAGAAGCCGGAGTCGGTGGGTTCCACCGCGCCAAGGTTCAGGCGCTCTTCGCCTGCGCCGTCTATCAGTTCGCCGTTCCTATACCACTTGTATTCGACCGTTCCCTCGATGCCGCTCAGGGCAACGGTGAAGACTTGGGCTTCACCGGTATAGCGATTGGAATCTTCGGGCTGGGTGGTTATGGTGAGGGGGCAGTTGACGCAGCAGGGCAGGGTGAGCGGGGTGATGGCTTCGTCCATGGCGGCGAGCACGAATTGCTCGGGGTCTCCGCATACCGCGTTGTACTCCTGAAGGTTGGTGAAACCATCACCGTCGAGGTCTCCTGCTGCCGCCATGTATTGCTCGCCGGTGAGATTGTAGTTCGCTGCGTTTAGGCGCAGGCCAAGGGTGCGCAGAGTTTCAATGCCCATTTCCACGCCTGCGGGTTCGGCCATGGTAAACAGGCCCGCGCCAAATGCTTCGAGCTCGTCGCAGGTTATGTCGTAGGCACGCTCGATTAGGGTGCATTGGAAGGTGAGTGTGTTGTCCTGGTTGAGGCGGACGAGGTTGAGGGCGTAGATGGCGAGAAGCAGCGCGTGGTTCGGGGCAGAAGTGTCGGAAAGGACACGCTCCATGAGACGGGTGTGGGCGCGGTCCACGATCAGGTTCTCGTCGAAGTCCTCGGTTTCTGAGTCGATCACCGGGTCGGTGGCGGCAGCGTGCAACTTGAGGAGGATCGTCTCTAAGTTGGTTTCCAGCGCGCGTGCGGGCGCGGCAACCAAGCACAGCACGCAAAGCACCCCGGCAAACAAAGCCGCCCCATACCCCTGCGGCAACCGCATATCTCGCCCCTCCTTGGTTCGGGGCGAACGCTACCCGCGCACACTGTGCGCGGGCTCCCCCCATTAGATACTCCGCGCTAGCATCTGGTTTCCAGCAGCGGTAGAAAAAACTTACGCAGATCCCAAGTACGTAACACTGGTGATACGTTTATTGTTCACCCATTTGAAAAAATGCTACGCCCAAATAAAAAACCCGCCCCCGGCTCTTGGCCGGGGGCGGGAAAGTTCACTGAACTATACCGTGAGGTCAGTCTTTCTCACCGGGGCAGAAGCCGTCTTCCGACTCGCACGCGTAGTATTCGCCAATGTTGAAGACCTGCACCAGGCGAAGGAGTTCGCTGAGGCTGATCTTCCAGTCTTGCGGCGAATAGTCGCTCGAGTGCGCCGTGCAGGTGATATCACCGGTGCCGATGGCATAGCCGTCTTCACCGTTGATATCGCAGTGGATATCGAGGCCGTTGTAGAGCTGAATCAGTCGCAGCAACTCGAAGAGGTTAATCGAGAAGTCGCCATCAAGGTCGGCCACCTGGGGAATGAACTCTTCGCCCTCACCTTCGGTGACGCCCTCGACCACGCCTTCAACAGTGCCCTCGGTGGAGCCTTCGGTTACACCCTCGACGGAGCCTTCTTCCACGCCCTCAAGGCTACCTTCCACAACGCCTTCGACGGAACCTTCAACGGTGCCCTCGACCACGCCTTCGACGGTACCTTCAAACACGCCTTCGGGTTGGCCTTCAAAGACGCCTTCGACCACGCCCTCGGGAGTGCCTTCAGGCTGCCCCTCGGTGATAATGATGGGGTCATAGTAGGCGGTAACGGTCGTCTCGGAGGTGCAATAGGTCATGTCAGTCACGCCATTGCCCCAGGAGACGAAGATATAGTTTTCCGGATCAGCCAACGGTGCGGTGTAGCAGTGGTTCGAGCCGCATTCGGCTTCGAAGGTAAAGCCACTGGTGATGCTGAACGAGCTGTCCACTTGGATGCTGCAATTTATGCAACCCACGACATTGACCGTATAGGTGCAGAATTCGACGGAGCCTTCCTCGACACCTTCAACAACACCCTCGACGACACCTTCAACCACGCCTTCTACAATACCTTCAATATCGCCCTCGACGATACCTTCGACAACGCCTTCACCTTCGCCCTCGATAACGCCTTCGACGATACCTTCAATTACGCCTTCGCCTTCACCCTCGATAACGCCTTCAACGATACCTTCAACAACGCCTTCACCTTCGCCCTCGATAACGCCTTCGACGATACCTTCAACTACGCCCTCTACGATCCCTTCGCCCTCACCCTCGAGCGGAGCGTCGTTCACGCTGAGTGCGAATGCGGGCAGGGTGCGGGTCCAAGTGTCGTCTGCCACCTGCACGCTCAACTTCTTGCCGTTGTCCGCAAGGGTAACGGGGTTGAACTCGTACACGTCGGCATCGGTCACGCCACCCAGTACGGGATCAGTGTGTTCGTAGTTGGTCAGGAAAAGCGGCGCGTCGTCGGTGGCCACAGTTTCCCAGTCGTAGGCCAGCGCGCTGCCGTCACCCGCGATGATGACAAATTCGTCATCGCCAATGGTCAGCACTTCGCCATCCAAGCCGTTAGCGAAGACATCGACTGGAAGGAACTGAAGGGGAGCCACCGTAATGCCTTCATTCGACATGAAGGTTTGGCGGTTCTCAAGGGCTGCAGCGTAAGAATCCAGATTGCTGGTCAAGTCACCGTTTAGATCGCCCGAAGCAGCAAGGCTTCCCGCGCCGCCCGCAGTCACAAAGTTGGGTAGCGGCCAATCGGAACCGCCCGCCACGCCATCGTGCCAGGCGTTGGGAGCGGCAGGGGTGCCGCTGCCATAGCCCGCGCCGGTCCAAGTGGTTGTCGGGGGGGTGGGTGTGAAGGAATTGACAAAGAACGCTACTGCCTGCTGCGAGTGCTGGCTTCCCTGTGTCGAGCCGGCGATACGCGCACGGATCGTTCCAAAGTCCGTCACCACATCCATGTCGATATCCAGGGTATTGAAGTTATTGCCTGCGCGGAGGGTGACTTCTCCCAACCCAGAAAGCAGCGCGGGAAGCTGTGTTTTCAGGAAGTTGGTGAGGAACACGTTCATAAAGCTCTTTATGTGCGCCACTTCGTTCGAGCTAGCACTTGATGCCAGGGTCATTTCTGCCGCCAGCCAGTCGCGCAACAGCACTTCAAGCATCGGGTTGGCTTCCGCCAACAATCCCTTCGCTTCTGGGTCACCCGTAGTCGCAATCTCTTTGGAACTCCAAAGAGAGGGAACCGCAATATCATTGCCAAGCAACGACTGCGACTTGCCCGTGGCCACGTTGTTCAAGCTGATGCTGATGATCAGCGTCGCGGTAATGCGCGGGAAAACAATCTCGCGGTTCTGCACGGCAATGCGGTTGTTGGCGAAGGCTGCCTGAATCGCGGCAATGTCCGTGCCATTCACACCCGTCGCCGCTGCCGCACCACCGTTCACGACGGCTGCAAGTGCATCCAGATGATCATGGTCAGTGATACCATTGCCATCATTGTCCCGACCATAAAACTCGGGGCCTTCCTGAAATGCTACAGACTGCCAGAGCGGCGTGTCGCCGCTGTTCCAAGTCGGAAGGATCGCTGGCAAATATTCGTCAGCCAGGCTCAAAAGAAAGTCGAAGTCCAGTTGGCGTGATTCAGGAAAGAAACCGCCCGTGCCGTCCAGAAACCCGTCGCCGCCATCGGCGCCGTCTGGATACACGCTGGTGGCAGCGTGCGCCAGTGGGGCTGTGCAGAGACACAGCGCCAACATACAATTCTTCAGCCTTTTCATCATGATATCCCCTTGTTGGATTACGCCCCGCAGGTGCTGAACCTGGAAAGTTACCCACTTCCCATGGTAACTGCAGTCCCCTAAGACCTTGGCTGCACCTGAGATAAGGATACGCCATACCTGTATACGAATCAATCACATTATTACGACTTGAAAAGTTTACTTTTCGGGAATCACTATACCGTCTGGACGGTTTAGTGGGGTCAAGATGACACGACCAAGTTGCAAAGCACGAATACTTGAGGCTGCCGATGCGTTGGCCCGTGAGGGTGGTGCGTCCAAGCTGACGCTGGACGCGGTGGCGGAGCGTGCCGAGGTGAGCAAAGGGGGGGTGCTTTATCACTTTCCAACGAAGGAAGCGCTGCTGGTTGGGATGGTGGCCAGCCACATTGAGCAGGCGCAGCACCGGCGTTGTGAGTTGGAAAAGGAATGCACGGGGGTGGAGGGGGCGCTGAAGGCGGATGTGTTGGCAACGCTGCAACGGAATTTCGACGACAACAAGGTGAGTGCGGCGCTGCTGGCTGCGGTGGCCAACGAACCGAGGCTGCTGGAGCCTTGCCGTGTTTTCCACCAAGCCCGATTCGAGGGCTTGGCGGGGCAGGGCGCCGACGAGGCCTTTGCCAAGCGGGCCTTGTTGCCGCTGGCGGCGGATGGCCTGTTCTTCCTGGAATTGCTGCAAGTGTCGCCGTTCACCCCGGAGCAGCGGCAGGTGCTTATCGACACCCTGCTGAAATTGGCGGATGAGGCCGTGGAGCTTGCGCCGGAAGATGTGCATGAGA
>JBIKMR010000315.1:0-4644 GCA_044359155.1 Candidatus Hydrogenedentales bacterium
ACCACCCGCATCGACCTGCTGAAGTTTGCCACGCCCCCGCTCACCGAGCCGCTGGAAATTACCGGCAACGTGAAGGTGCGGCTGGCGGTGTCGAGCGATGCACCGGACACGGACTTCACCGCGAAGCTGGTGGATATTTTCCCCGATGGCGATTCACGCGAGATCAACCTGCTCGACAACATCCGCCGGGTGAAGACGCGCAACGGCTACAGCGAGTTCGCCCCACTGCTCACCGGTCCGGAAGAAGTGGTCGTTCTCGAGATTGACCTGTGGTCCATCGCGTGGGTGTTTAACACCGGGCACCGGATTGGGCTGCACATTTCGAGCAGCAATTATCCCCGCTTCGAGCTAAACCCCAACACCGGTGCGAACTATCCCGTGGACGGCGAGCCCATGCGGCCCGCCGTCAACACCGTACGCATGGGGCCGGGCGTGCCCAGCTCCCTGATCCTGCCGGTGCGCCCAGCCGTGGCGAATTAACTCAGCCAGTCACCTTCCGCACCACGGCGCGGCCAATGAAGCGGAACTTGTCGCCCAGCGGGAAGCGCTTGAGGATGGTCTTCACCACTCCCTGCGTGAAGCGTGTGCGCTTCGAGTAGTCGATGCGTACATCCACAATCACCGGCTGGTTCTTGGCGGCGCGGTCAAGCGCTTCCTTGATGCCCGCCGCAAGCCCGGCGTTGTTTTCGATAAGCACATAGTGTGCGCCCGTGGCCATGGCAATGCCCTGGATTTTCACGTCGCCCATGATGGTGCAGGTCTTGCGGTTGTAGGGAATCTCTTGCCCCTGGCTGATCTGCGAAAGCTCGCCATCGTAGAAAATGAAGTAGGCCACGCCCACGCCCTCGGTCGAGGCGGTGAGGATTTCCATGCCCGTCATCAGGAAGGCGCCGTCTCCCACGATCCCCACGACCTGCTTGTCCTTGTTCACCAGCTTTGCGCCGATGGTGGCGGGCACGCAATAGCCCATGCAGTTGAAGTCGGTGGGGGAGATGAAGCGGCGGGGACCGTTCACAGCGAAAAGTTCGGCAGCAAGGAACGTATGGTTGCCGTCGTCCACCACGGTGATGGCGTCGTCTTGCAATTGCTTGCGCAGTTCGTCGAAGAACATGGCCGGGTTCACGCGGTCATTCACGTGGCCATACCATTCCTTCTTGTAGGCGTCCTTGTCTTTCTTGATCTGCTCGGCCACGCGCTTGTGGCGGGCGATGTTGTCGAGGCCCTTCGCCTTCAGCGCGTCGAGCAACTGCCCCACGGCCACGCGGGAATCGGCGGCGATGCCCACCTTCGCGGGGAAATTGGTGCCCACGGCTGCCGGGTCGATGTCGATGTGGATCAGGTTCTCCGGCACTGTGCAGCCATAGCTGCCCGTGGGAATCTCGCCAAAGCGCGTGCCTATCGCCAGCAGGCAGTCGCAATCCTTGAAGGCATTGAACGCGGCAGGCACGGCGGCGGGGCTGAAGCCCATACCCACGTGCATCGGATGCGTGGCGGGGAAGGTGCTCAGGCCTTGCAGTGTGGTGGACACCGGCGCGCCCAGCAGGTCGGCGATGGACTGAAGCTGCTCGCTCACGTCCACCGCACCCCAGCCTACAAACAGTCCCGGGTTCTTGGCCGCGGCGAGCAGGTCTGCGGCTTGCGCAATCTTGCTCGGCTCGCTCAACGTCGGCACCGTGGGGGGCTCGAACACCGGCACCGACTCTACCTGCTTGCGGAAGAGTTGCAGGTCTACCGGAAGCTCTACCAGCACCGGCCCCGGCATACCGGATACGGCGGTGTAGTACGCCTCGAAGATGGTGGGGACGATGTCCTCGTGTCGCTCAATGCGCCACGCCCCCTTGGTAACGGCGGCCACCAGCTTCGTCTGGTCCAGCTCGTGCAGTTGAAACTTGTAAGGTAGGTCGGTGCGCGTGCCGCCGGTGATGACAAGCATGGGGATGCCGTCCAGGAAAGCCTCGCCAATGCCGCTCATGGCATGGGTGACCCCAGCCGCAGGCACAATGACGCAACACCCAATCTCGCCCTTAGACGTGCGGCTGATGGCATCCGCAATAAACGACGCCCCCGACTCATGCGTAACCAGCACCGGGTGAATCTTGTCCGAGTTGTTCAGCTCGTCATAAAGCTCGGTGTTGTGAACCCCCGGAATGCCGAAGGTATGCGATATCGGCAACTGCTCCATCGCATACCGCGCCAGCCAAGCCCCGCTCTTCGCGGACCCAATGTTCACCTGCGTCAATGTTCCAGCCATCATCGTGCTCCCGGTTTACTCTGAAGAGTTTTTTCTATAAGTCATTGCCCCAAAGGGCGGAATAGTCATATCCATTAGAGCTAACCTCACTCCGCAATCGTCCGGGCGGCTACCCTTCCTGTCAGCACGCAGGCCCCGAGGAAGGTGCCCTCTAGCGAGCGCAGGCCGCTGGAGCCGCCGCCGCCGAACCCAGAGGCTTCGCCCACCGCGTAGAGTCCGGGGATGGCGTTGCCGTCGGGGCGGAGAACGCGGCAGGCGAGGTCGGTCTGGATGCCGCCGAGGCTTTTGCGGGCGAGGATGAATTCGCGAATGGCGATGAGGGGCATGGCCTTGCTGTCCACAATCTTCTGGAACTTGCACATGCGAATCTTGTCGCCGCGATAGGTGCGGTAATTCATCAGGCAGCGCAGTTGCTCGTCGTTGAAGTAGGCCGGGCCGCGTTCTATCTGGCCGTCGTATTCGCTGATCTCCGCCTGAAGGGTGCCGAGGTCGGTCTTCAGCCCGCCGATGTTCTTGGCGTTCATCTTGTCCACCAATTCCGGCAGACTCTGCGCCGTGACGATATCGTCGGGGCATTCCTTAATCAGCCGATGCACCAGTTCCGTGTTGCCAAACAACAGGCTCTTCAACAACAGCGGCTTGCTCTTGTTCTTGAAGGCGGTCATGTAGCTGCAACCGGACACCGCGAGTTCCGTGATGGCAATCTTCCAGTTCATCACTTGCCACGAATACTTGCCCGGCTGGTGGAGGATGGACTCGACAAAGTGCCGCGTGTCGCTATACGCCACCAGCGGGCGCGGCGTGCGGATACGTTCGCCCAGCGCGTTTATCCACAGCGCCGAGCGCGGCGGCACCAGGCTCAGGCCGTCGAACGGCCGACGCTTGGCGGGGTGGTGTACGCCCGCCGCGTAATGCCATTGCTTGTCCATATGCGTCAGGTTGCCGCCCAGCTCGCGCACCTTCTCGTGCAGCATCCCGTCGCCGTTGTTGTGCGCGCCGTTCAGCAATATCTCCGGCGGCTCGCCCCAGGGCTTATACCAATGGCTGCGCAGGTAGCTGAGGTCGCCCCCGCAAATACCGCCACTGGCGATAACCGTGTGCTCTGCCGACGCGGTATACCCCGCGCCCGTGGCCACGTTTCTGCCATGTACCCCGGTTACCCGGCCATCCCGAATATCCAGCCCTGACACTTCGTGCTCGAAGTGGATGGTCAGGTTGCCCCGCTTCGCGTGCTGCGCCAGCGCGGCGAGGTACTTCACAATGATCTCGTATCCAGTACCCCAAGTGATATGCCAACGCGGCACCGAATTGCCCCGGACGTTTGCGCCCCGCTCTGGCCAATTCACCACGGGGAGGAACTCGATCTTCTTCGTGGCCAGCGGCTCGTAGATATCCGCGATGGAATTGTGGCAATAAAACTCGGCCCACTTGCGGGGCCAATGGTCGTCATCCGCAAGCTCGGCATAGCTCAGCCAATCGCTCAGGGCCAGCTCGGGCGTGTCGGGAATCCGCGACCGCTTCTGGTGCGGGGTGCCCACCATCATGATGCCGCCAAAGGATTCCTTTGCCAGCCCTCCAAACGTGGCCTCGGCGTCCTTCTCAAAGAGAAGCACCTTCTTTCCCTGCGTCAGAAGTTCATACGTGGTGGTGATGCCCGCAAGCCCACCCCCCGCAACAATCACGTCCGCCGAATACTGTGAGTCCGCCATGGCGATGCAATCCCCGGAAACCGCCATACTACCAAGGACTTACCGGCATTGCCAAGGGGCTGCCCAAACATTTCAGGCCTTGTCTTTCCCGTGTGGCACTGCGAAAAACTCCGCCCGCGCATTGACTTGCCGCCCCCCTTTGCGCACTATGTGGGGTGCAGCATCCAGGGAGTCACACCACTTATGGCACAGGAACGTTCCGCAGAGCATGACCGCTCCCGCAGCATTCCGCTTGAACAGGTTCAGGCGAGGGTAGTCGGCCTGCTTGAGAACGATACCGAATCCGCCGTCGCAGACGCGGTGGACTTGATCATTGCGCAGGGCGCGTACTATGGCGCAAGTGACCTACACTTCGAGCCATGGGCGGAATCGCTTTCCCTGCGCTTCCGCATAGACGGCATGTTGCAGCAGGTGGCCACCATACCTCGGCAGTTCCAGCCAAAGATTATGGCGCGTATCAAGGTGCTTGCAGACCTGGTGCTCTACCGTAAGGACATCCCGCAGGATGGCCGCATTGAGGCGGACAAAGTTTCCTGCGGTCGGCCCATGCGCGTGAGTACGGTGCCCACGGTGAAGGGGGAGAAGACCGTTATCCGCCTGCTGGGCGACACGCAAAGCCTCTTCCCGCTGGACAGCCTGGGATTCCAGCCGCACGTGGTCCAGTCCCTGCGCGATTTGGCGCTG
>JBIKMR010000316.1:0-4628 GCA_044359155.1 Candidatus Hydrogenedentales bacterium
GCTGGATGAGCGTATCGCCCTCTGCGTGCCCCACCAATCTGGCACGGGCGGCTGCGCCCTGTCGCGCGACAACGACCAGGAAACCGTGAAGCGCATCAACACCAACTTCCCCCACTGGTTCAACGACGCCTTCCCCAACTTCAACGACAACGAGTCCCGCATCCCCTTCGACCAGCACCTGCTAATCGCGCTCGTCGCGCCGCGCGCCCTGCTCGACACCGAGGGCGCGCAAGACAAATGGGCCAACCCGCCAGCTGCCCTCCGCGCCATCGAGGCAGCAAGCCCCGTGTGGGAAGTCCTCGGCGCGCGTATGGGCGAAGGCCCCCTGCTCATCGAGTCCAACGCGGATGTGCAACCGGGTAAGGTCGGCCCACTACATCAACTCCGCCTCGACCACAAGCACACGCTCAATAAGGATTTCTGGGAAGGGATTCTGAACTACGCGGATGTGGTGTTGGGGAAGGAATAGCAAATAGTCTGTTGTGGCAAGGTCAGGAGACCATGCCACAGCAAGGTTCGTAGGTTTATGAAGGACGCCTCCAGAGATGTCTTCTAATGCTCCTGATTCTATTGAGTCGGAAACTCAAACTATTTTGACTGCTGTTGGCGAGCGATCGGGGCAACATAAAAGGTTGCTGGTTTGTGCTTCGATCGTATCCATCGCAGTTGTTCTCCTACAAGCCACAGTGTGGAGCATTGACGCCCGCTATGGGATGCCGATCTCTGCGCTCTTCTATTTGTCTTGCTGGAGCGCTTGGATATTCGTACTCGTGTGGTCTGGTGCATACCTTGCGCTTGTGGATGGCTCGCATGTCGCTGGATTGATTGCAACCCTGCTTTTGCTGGGTGCGCTGGCAATCGTCTGGCTGGTGCCGTTTACCAACATCTGGCTGGAGGTGAATTTTCGCTTTTATCGAAGCGCCAGAGAGGAGGTTGTTCGCAAGGTAGGATCTGGCGAGTTGGTGCCGAACGCGCAAAACAGGCCGGACGCCATCATGCTGGGGCCGGAAGAGCCGCTGCTCTCTGCTGGTGGAAACTGGATTATCGTAGAGAAGCACGAAGAAACCACCTACATTCTATTCCTTACTTTTCGTGGCATACTCGGCACCTACTCAGGCTTTCTGCACGTCTCTGATGGAGGCGACCCGTCGGGTTATTCTGACTTCAGCGAATACACCAGGTTTGGTATGAAATCAATGGGGGACGGCTGGTATTTCGTTTCGTTCACATGACCCATCCTCGTTATCAGCCGCAGAGCGGTGTAACGAGGGCTTTACGGCTTGAACCGTTCCAGCGTGATGCCTTGTCCATCCCAGCGGTAGCCGATTCCCGATGCGGGCCATTGGGCAATCAGGTATTTAAGAACCACTTCTCGGGGGAGGTTGATGAAGCTGCATTGCTCGATGGGCAGTTCGCCGAATTCTCCGGCGTAGGCGATCGGAACGCCAAGCTGCGCCTCGAGCACAGGCCTCACTTCATCAAGCGAGGTGGCGGCGAAGGTGAAGTTGAACTTGCCGTCCGCGCCCAGCGGCGTGGGCAGGTATACATTCACACGTTCGCCGAGTTGCGGGGCGGTCGCGCCAATCAGGCGCGGTGTGGTGCGGCTGGCTCGGGAGCGGATGAAGACCACGCCGTCTTCCGCCGTCACGGCGACGGACTCCGGCGTTACGCGCGTGCTCTTGAGCACAGCGTCCAGCACGCTGGCCAGAGGCAGGCTGGGCAGCCAGAGTTCGCCGGTACGGGCGTCGGCCACGGCGTTGTCCACAATCACCGTGGTTCCTGCCGCACGGCTAAGGAAGGCAATGGCGCTACTGAGTTTGGTGCCATTGCCCAGCCCGATGGACACCGGGCGCTGGGCCAGTTCGGCAGGCAGCACGCTGCCAAGATTCCACGTGTTCAGCACTTCATAGCCCTGCGGGTGGAGGAAGGCGTAGCCCTCGGCGGGGGACAGCATCACCCCGGCGGCCTGCGCCAGGGCCTGCGTGGCTTGGTCGAACCCGGTGTTGCTCCAAGAAATGGGCCCGATGCTCTCGAAGCCCAGCCCGTGCATCAACACGATGCCGCCTGCCTGTTGCAGGGCCATGCGGCGCACGGCGTTGGCCAGGGTGTCCGTGCCCTGTTCCAGCGTCACCTTGCCGGTGGACACCGTAGTCTTGGCGGCCGTGGGTGCCGAGGGCGCAGTCACCTCTTTCGGGGGGCGCGGCGTGGTGGCGCACCCGGCGAGGCCCAGGGCAAGAGTCAATAAAAGGAGGGTGAATATGTTGCGCATGGGGTATCTATACGCGCAGCCACCGGATCGTTGCAACCCAGCCGCATTTCCCCGCATGGTATGGGGCAAGGCAGGAGGCGACCATGCACGATATTGAGAGGGCAGAGACCATTGAGGCAATTCGGGCGTGCTATCCCGTGATGCACCAACTGCGCCCTGACTTGTCGGAGGAGGAATTCCTGCGGCGGGTGCAGTTGCAACGGGAGCGGCAGGAGTACCACCTCATCTACATCACCCGCGAGGGCGCCGTGGTGGCGGCAGCGGGCTATCGCTTTACCGATAACCTGCACATGGGCAGGCACCTGTATGTGGACGACCTGGTGACCTGCGAATCCACCCGGCGAATAGGCTATGGACGCGCGTTGTTAGACTGGATGGAGGCAGAGGTCCGCCGCCATGGCCTTGCATCGCTTCACCTGGACAGCGGCGTGCAGCGCCACCCTGCCCACCGGCTTTACATCGGCGCGGGCATGGACATCATGTACTATCACTTTCGCAAGATGTTGGCGGACTGAGGGGGCACGGCGATGCGTAGCCTGTTTGATTGGTTGAGCGGCGAAGCAAAGGAATCCGGCATGAACGAATTGACGCAGACACAAGAATTCGAGGCGGTGCTGGAAGCAAGCAATGCCGCGCCCCAGTTAATCTTCAAGCACAGCACCACGTGCCCAACATCGGCATCGGCCTACCGGCGTATGGCGGACTATATCGCTGCCGCTCCAGCGGGCACGCCCCCAGTGCATCTGGTGAAGGTTATCGAGTCGCGCCCCGTGTCGAACTCCATTGCCCAACAGCTAGGCGTCACCCACCAATCCCCGCAAATAATTCTCCTGAATCAGGGCGCTGCGGTATGGAATACTTCACACGGTAGCATTACCGCCAATGCCATAACCCAAGCGCTTGCAGGTATTTAGCATAGCCTAAAAAATTTCTTGGTAGCATTTGCAATCCAGAAAAATTATGGTATACTTAATTCAGCCTTGGGCGAGTTGACGGACTCTCTCGGTGATAAATTTTATCTGTCGCAGAGTTCTCTCCCTCTGCGGTCGACACGCCAGTTCATTCGCCATTCATTCTCTCCACCGTCAACACCCCAAGGCTTCTTTGTGTCTGGACGTGGGCAGCTCTATAGCCCTTTCCCGGAATCCCGAACAGCCTAAGAATGAGGCACCAAGTTCTCCGCCACGTCCGTGCTGTATGCCTTGTAGGCTGGAACCAATCCCGCTATCGCCCCAAGCAGGGCCATGCCCACGGGCGTGGCGATGAGCACGGGGTGGAACTGGAAGACGGCGAGCACGACTCCGGTCTGCTGGCGAACCACATAGGCTGCCACCCCGAGGACGGTGCCGTACACCACATAGCCTGCAATCGCACCGAGCACGGCAATAGTGGTGGATTCGAGGACGATGCTGGCGAGCACGGTACGGCGGCGCGCGCCGAGGGCGCGGAGGATAGCAAACTCGCGGCGGCGCTCGTTGATGGTGTTGTAGATGCTGGCCATGATGGCGGCAACGGAGACCACCACGACAAGGTAGGCCACCATTTCGAAGACGCGGTTGATCCAGCCGATCTTGTTGAACAGGTCTGCCATGACCACCGCTACAGGGAATGCGAGCGTGGCCACCTTGCCCTGCTGGTTGATGGTCTGGCTCAGGTTGAACCCGGCCATTGATCCGCTGGCGGAGCCGCCCTTCCCCTCGCGGAACTTGATCATCACCGCGCTGACTTCCTTGTGCTCGTCGGAGATGGATTGCCCGGCGGTTGCGGTGTAGACCTCGCCGGTACCACGCAGCACATGGCCCTCCATGCGGTAGATGCCCTCGATGGGAATCCACACCACACGGTCCATGGGGGTGTTGGTGGTTTCCAGAATGCCCACCACGGTGTACTCTTCGTTGTGCTTGGCAGATTCGTCGTAGACCAGGCCGTGGTACGGGTTGATGACGTCGCCTATTTTCAGCCCGAGGCTTTGCGCCACGAAGTTGCCGAGCACCGCTTCGCGGTAGTCCGGGTTGAACACGCGCCCGCCGGGCACTACTTGCAGCTTCTCGCCGTCGCGGATTTCAAAGTCGCTGAAGATTTCGCCGGTGGTTCCCACAATTCGGAAGCCCCGGTAGTTATCGCCGGTGGCATAGGGCACGGCGAGCTTCACCATGGGCTCCGCCTTGATGGTCTGGTAGAGACTCCACGGAATGTTGCCGGGTGAAGTTTCCAGATGGAACACCGCGTTGAGCACCAACTGCAACTGGCTGCCACGCGCGCCGAGCACGGCGTCGAAGCCCATGTTGCCGCCGGTGAAGGCCTGGCGGGTCTGGTGTTGAATGGCAAACACCGACATGACCAGCCCGGCGGAGAGCGC
>JBIKMR010000317.1:0-4596 GCA_044359155.1 Candidatus Hydrogenedentales bacterium
CGATGGTGCCGATGGCCTTGTGCTTGGCAACTTCCCCGGCACGCAGAACTGGACCGTTGTTGAGTCCGGCGTCGCAGCGGGCACGTTGTCGGTTGACGTAACCGAGCTTTCCGTGTTCGTTCCCTTCCTTCTTCCCGCGCTGAACGTGACGAGCGTTGCTCCCACGACTGCGCTTGAGGGTGAGGAAGTGGCGCTGACCCTTACCGGCACCATTCCGACTGCGACCGCGTTGAGCATCGCCGAAGCTGGCGCCGCCTACACGGTCACCGTCAATGGTTCGGACGCTACCTTCCGCAACGGTCCCGGCAACGCCGCTATCGACGCGCTCGTGGCTGGCCAGACCAACGCCGCTTACCTCTACTGGACCGCCGCCGTTACGACGAAGGCCACCCAGAATGCCGACATCGTGATTAGCCAGATTGTCAACGGCAATCCCGAAGTTGTGCAGACTATCAGCAATGGCATCGCTATCACGCCCACATTCACCGTGAACGCCAGTGCTGGCGCCAACGGCTCGGTGAGCATTGACACGGCCAGCAACGGCCCCGGCGGCACCTATGCCGAAGGCACCGCTGTAAGCATTACCGCTACCCCCGACACCGGCTTCGAATTCCTGGCATGGTCCGGTCTTGAAGGCGGCGAATCTAACACGGCTACCACCACCATCACGGTGAATGGCGACCGCAACGTAGCCGCCACGTTCCAGGCCATCAGCACGGGTGGCGACGAGTTCACCCTGAACATTACGCGCGCCGGCAACGGTTCGGGTACGGTTTCCCCGGTGACCCCGCTTGTGGTTGACGAAGGCACCTCGGTGACCATCGTTGCTACGCCCGCCTCGAACTCCAAGTTCACCGGCTGGACCGGCGATGTGGCCGATGTGGCTGACGTGGCCTCCGCTACCACCTCAGTGGTTGTGAATGCCGACACCGACCTTGTGGCCAACTTCGCCAAGAAGACCGCCGAAGACGAACAGCTTACCGTTACTGGCATCGATGCCGAGGGCGGACTGAACGGCGACGGTCAGGTTGAAGTCTGGTTGTTCGGTGGTGAAACCATCCGCCTCAACGGTACCGGCCTCATCCAGGGCGCTGACCTCGTCAGCTTCCAGGTTGGCTCGAACCCCGCCGTCACGGCTGACCTCTACAACGTAGCGCCCGATGGCAGCTTTGGTCTGGTGGTCATTCCCCCGACGAACGACAGCAGCAACGCCGAGTCCGTTCCCGCGACCCTTACGGTTACGCGCTCGTCTGACAACACCACGTTCAATTTCGGCAATGCAATCCTGTATCGCCGCTACAACACGAACGACGACAACGTGACCACGACCGCGTTCATCCTCGATTCGCCGGGCGCCTCGTCCAGCATCGACGTGAGCACGGGCGCGGGCAACTCGAACTTCGCCACCCTGACCCTGCCGGGTCTGGATACGACCGCTGACTCGGTTTACGGTCTGGTTCGCGCCGGCGTTGTGGACGCATCCAAGCAGAACACCGCTGGTAACGCCGGTCCGGTTGGCACGGGCCAAATCGGCGGTGGTATTGAAGCAGCCTTCGGCGGCGCCATTCCTGGCGGCGTGACGGCAGCACAGACCGAACTTCCGGGTACGGTTGATGTCGCCTTCTACCTGTACGCAGGTGCGGATTCGAGCAAGGACAACACGGGTGAAGTAGGCGCTCCGGCCTTCACGCCCTCGAATGGCTTGCTTGACTTCGGTCGCGGCACGAGCGGCGCCGGTGGTGACCTTCCGGTTGCTGGCGACCCCGAAGGCAACGCGGGCAATGCAGCTACCTTCGAAGTGGCTCTTGCCGATGGCGTGCTGACGCATGGCGACGTGCGCGACAGCCTCACGGTGTGGGGCGTCGAGAGCGAGTTCAACTACGTGACCGACGAGCTTGAGGCGATTGACGACGCTACTGTGGCCTTTCAGTCGGAAATCCTGAGCGATCAGGTTACCCCGAGCGTTGTTGGTGAGAAGCAGACGACCGATGGCACTTCGGTGGACACGGTGAGCCTGCGCCTCTACACCCTCAATGGCTTCAGCCTGCGCCAGAGCATCACGGTTCCGGCTGAAGTGGCTGCGGGCATCCGCCTCAACACGGCTGACGGCACGGCGACGGGCGACCTCGACGGCGGCACTGCGCTGACCATCGTGTCCCCCGGCGGCGGCTTGGGCTGGATTGAGCGCGCTGACTTCCGCATCGGCGGCACCACGGTCGGCACGGTTACCGACTTCACCACCACGCGTGGCGATGACGAATACGTGCTCCAGTTGAACGCTCCGGAAGTGTCTCGTGCGGGTGTGGCTGACATCGTTCTTACGGGTCGTGCCAACACCTCCGCCATTCAGGCCATTAACTTGGCCAACGTGTTCGAGATTCAGGCTGCCGGGAATCAGTTCCCGTGGATTCTGCTCGCGCTCGGCCTGCTTGCCGCCCTTCTGGGTCTGGCTGCTGGTGGTTCGTCGGGTGGTGGCGGCGGCGGCCCCTGCTTCATCGCAACGGCTGCCTACGGCACCCCGCTTGACGGCGAGATCGACACGCTCCGTGCGGTGCGCGACGAGTACCTGTTGAACAACGTGGTTGGTACGGCCTTCGTGGACATGTACTACCAGGTTGCCCCGACGGTTGCTGATAGCGTGGCCTCCAGCCCGGTGCTTGCAGCAGTGGTACGCGTGGTTCTGGTTCCGGTCATCTTCCTTGGCAAGATGGCCCTCACCAGCCCGGCGCTCCTTCTGCTGGTCGCCCTCTCGATTGGCTTCTACTACTGGAGCAAGCGCAAGGGTGCTCGCCAGTCCTAAGCGGCTGACACTCTAGTTCCTTCGTGTGGCGGACGCGCAAGCGTCCGCCACACTTCTTTTTTGGGATAACCGCATCAAGAAATCATGGGCCATTTCGCTACCAACTTGACGCAATCGCAGGTAGCAGGTAGAATTCAAGTTGGCTAGAATCTGCGGTATTCATTATTCTTGTAAATAGATTTCCAAGACCCTATTCCATTCGGGAGATGCAGTCACGATCAGTCCCACCACAGACCCCAACCGAGCGGGAGCCATCCTTGAACCCCAGAAAACTCTGGGACAATTGCTGCTTGAAGAGGGGCTGCTCAACCTTGAGCAACTCGAGTCGGCCTTGGCTCTCCAGAAAACCGAAGGCGGTTTCCTTGGGCGCATACTTGTAAAGCAGGGCTACGTTTCCCAGGAAGCCGTGGCCAGCGCGCTGGTAAAACAATGCAAGATTCCCCATCTCAACCTGCTCGAATATGAGATCGGGCAAGATGTTCTGGCGCTGATTCCCGAAGAAGTATGCCGGGGCTACAATCTGCTTCCCATAGACAAACTGGGCCGCATTCTTACCGTGGCCATGGTCGATCCGCTCGACCTTGCGGCACTTCAAGCGATTCGAGAAGTTTGCCCCGAGCTGCGCATCAAGCCCATCCTCTGCAACTGGGAACACTACGAGCAGGTGCTGCAGAAGGTCTATGCGAATAACGGCAAGGGCGGCGAACATGGGGGTCGGCAATCGTTGACCGTCGAAGGCTTGGGCTTCCGTAGTGCAGCACCCAAGGCAGAAGTACCCGCGGCACCACCGGTGGAGCAGGCAACACTGCCGCCCACACCCACGCCGACACACTCCGCGCCTACAGGCATGGACGCAACCACGCTTGCGCAAGCAATGCAGTCCACCAACGCCACATTGCTGGCCGCCCTCAAGGAAGGATTCGACGGGCTGGGCAAGAGCCTCGCCACGGCACCGCCCGCCGCCGGAGGTTCCATCCCCCCCGAGGCCTACGCGCACGCCTTGAGAGACGCCCTGCGCGATGTAATGCCCGCCATGGCATCCAGTGGGCCTGCCCCCACCGCCGCTGCGCTGGACCAAAATCTCCTTGCCCGCACCCTGCAAGACAGCGTAGGCGGCGCGATTCAGGAAGCCCTCGCCACGGTAATGGTCAAGCTCCGTGCAGAGTCCTCCGCCCAGCCCTCCATGGAACAGATAGCCCAACTGATCACCACCTCGCAGGCAGACCTTGCCGAGCGTTTGTCCGATTCCCTTCGTGACGCCGTTGTGGCACAAGGCGCACAGCCCACTTCTGCCACCGCGCCACCCAATGCCTACCCCCCGGAAACACTCGCCGCCGTTATTCGCGACAGTGTGGGTGGGGCCATGCAAGAAGCCATGGCCGCGCTCATGGTGCAGATGCGTGCCTCGAGCGGGGCCCGCTCGGGCGATGGCGAGCTTACCCAAGAGGTGGTGTCCGCCCTGCGCGATTCCCAAGCCCAGCTCGCCCATAGCATCGAGCACGCCCTGCAATCTGGCCAAAGCGCCCAAGCTGCCACCACCCAGCGTCTGGAGCAAATCGCTGAGTCCGCCCTGCAATCGGTGCAGCAAGCCGCCCTGCTGGTCGAGCAAGTCAATACACACGAGAACCAAGACGGCTCCCGCTTGGTAAAGCGCGGCAGCCTCACATCGGTGATGCCTTTCCGGGGCCGCATTCCCGAGGGCGATTCAGACGGCAAGCTCGAGGCGGACCAGCAAGTCTACGACACGCTCGACAGCGACCAGCCACAAGAGCTCTTCCACTTCAACAATTTCATTT
>JBIKMR010000318.1:0-4591 GCA_044359155.1 Candidatus Hydrogenedentales bacterium
GAAGTGCAACTTCGCGGACAAGTGCGTTCCCAAGTGCAACTTGGGAACGAGGGCAAGAGGAGACCTGTCGGTAGGAACACCGCGAGGCGCGGGGCCTCGAAGACTCGGGGTGGCACGGTCGGGAGACCGGCCACCACGTGTCTCATGCTTCCCTACCGCGCGCCGGTATTGGTGACGCGGCCATCGAGGTGGATGGCGCTGGTTTCGAAGCCGATGACTTCGAGCGGGGTTTTGCCGGTGTATTCGTCGGCGCATTTGCCGGAGTAGTAGAGGCCGAGGAGGATGCTGCGGAAGGCGATGTCGAGCTTGCGGCAGAGGGTGCCGAGGGGCTCGGGCCAAGTGTGGCCGTTCTGGCTGACCCACACGATGCAGCGCAGGAGCGGACCGGGCAGCCAGCGGAGCGCGGCGAGCAGGCCGCGCAGGTCTTTCATATCTTCTTCGGGGGCATAGGCCACGAGCAGGTCCACATGCTGTATGCAGCCAACATCAGAGAACGAAGGGTGTTCGCCGTTGCGCGGCAGCAGGATGTCGCCAATGCGGTTGAGCGCGATGAGGTGGTTGCGGTCGAGCACGTTGGACTTGGCGTTTTTCGGAAGGGGGCGCATGGGGTGGGCTCCTATCGGGCGAGCAGGCCGGTGGCCATGCGGTGGGTTAGGGCGTAGATGGTGAGGGCGGGGTTGATGCCGGGGGCATTGGGGAAGGTGCTGATGTCGGCGATGTGCAGGTGCGGGTGGTGGTGCAGGGTGAACTCGGGGTTGACCACCGAGGTCTCGATGTCTTGCCCTATGCAGCAACCGCCCATGGCGTGGAGCCCGAAGCCCATGGGGCCATACACAATCTCGCGCGGGTTGATGCTGGCGAAGATGCGGCGGATGGCCTCGAAGCCCTTTTGCCTGCGGCCCTCGTCCTGCGCGGTCAGCTGCTTGCGCACCTGAAGGCGACCCGTTTTCGAGAGGAAGATCTCGCCAACGTTCTCGTCGCGTATGGCCACTTCGATGCAGGCAAAGTGGGTGTACTTTTTCATCAGGCGTTGCAGTTCCGTGCCCACGCGCTTGGTCACCGTGGATACCGCAATGGGCGGCGCGAAGACGTTCTCCAGCTTGTAGCCTTCTTTGCGCATGGTGGGGTCTTCGGAAGCCACGCCTTGCAGCGCGCCGCGGTGGGCGTTCACGGGTTCGTCGAACACGGCGAAGTTCATGAACTGCGGGTGCATGGCAAAGCCCTTACCCAGCGCGTGGTAGGTCTCCTTGTAGCCGCTCTTCAGCAACAGCTCGGTGGTACCCAGCGCGCCTGCTGCCACCACGACTTCGCGCGCCTCGAACTTCACCTCGCGCCCCGCCTGCTGGGCATACACCTCTACACCCTCGCGCGTGTGCTTGATCTGTGTCACGTGCGTTTCCGCCTGCACCTCCAGCCCTAGCGCCTCGGCCTGGGGAATGTACCCCTCCATCGTGCTTTGCTTCGACCCGCGATGGCAGCCGCCCAGGCAGCAGATGCAGTCGTTGCCCTCGGGCGTGCCGCAGTTGCTCTGCGCGCGGCGCAGCGGGTGCCAGTGCATCCCGCAGGCGTCCATGCCCTTGGTGAAGATTTCCTGATTCCGGTTCCGCCACTCGGCAGGGATCACCTGCAACGTGATCTGGCTCTCGGCATAGGCGTAGTGCGGCTCCATGCCTTCCATCGTGAAGAAGTCGATGCCGGTCTCCGCGCGCCAATCGTCTATGGCCACCGCGTCGAACCGGTCCATCAGCGCCTGGTTCACAATCGACCCGCCCCCCACGCACTTGCCCCGCAGAATCGCCATCTCCGCCGTGGTGGTGAAATCCGCACCGCCGCCCCAGAAAAGCTGCGGCGTGTAGGCTACTTCGGGAAGCGGAAAATCTTCCCGCCGAAACCGCTTGCCCGCCTCGAGTAACAGGCACTTCGCCCCGCCTTCCTGCAACAGGAAGGAGGCCATGCCCCCAGAAGAACCCGAGCCAATGATGATGAAGTCGTAGGTCATTTAGTCGGTGCCTCCATGGGCTTATTAAATCGTGGGCTTGCTATACCCCAGTGGTACTGGACTTCTCGCGCTTACCAGCCTCTGCGCACAACCGCTTCTTGGTCTTGTCAGGCAGTGTATCCCAGTGCATACCATCCAAGGCCCCTTGCAAGGAGTACAGGTAATAGCAAACAGGAATTGTCACACCGGGGTTCGCTTCTTTTACGCGCAAGAATGTATTGGCCACTCCTGCCGTCACTAGGTCGCCCACCGTGTGGACTCCTACCGCAGCCAAGCGCTTCGCTATCGTCGGGCCAATGTTGGTCAGGCCCAGGAGCGGGGTATCGTCCGTCAGGCGTTTCATCGCTGCAAGAGCCTTGTTCCTACAACCGCTCGCGCTGGCAGGCCTTTTCCATCTTCAGCCCCACCAGCACACCGCGCACCCAGTTGACCATGCCGCCGGAGTAGAGCAGGTCGATCATCTGGCTGAACAGGCTGTACTTTTCTGCGGTGTAGGGATACCAGATGACTTCCTGCTTGGGGCCTTGCTTGTCCACCATCACGGCTTTCACGTTCGAGAACGAGAAGAGGCCGTGGGGTCCCTTGTATCGCCCGAAGCCGCTCATCTTGGTGCCGCCAAAGGGCAGGCCCGAGTTGCCCTGCGTGGCCAGCACGTTGTTGATGGAGACGTTGCCGGTCTGAATGGCGCGGGTGACGCGCTCGGCGCGGTCCATGTCGCGCGTCCACACGCTGGCGCTCAGGCCGTAGGGCGAATCGTTGGCCAGCTCGATGGCTTCGGCTTCGGTCTTGAAGGGGGCAATGGTCGTAATCGGGCCAAAGCTCTCGTCGTAGTAGATGTTCATGTCGCGCGTCACGCCGCTGATCAGCGTGGGGGGGAACACGTGGGATTCGTCCAGCCGCTTGCCGCCCGCCTCGATGGTGGCGCCGCGCGACACCGCATCCTTCACCTGCGCCTCCACCTTGTGAATCTGGAAGTCCGTGGTCATGCAGCCCATGTCCAGGTTCTTCTCGTCGCGGTTCGTGCGCTCGGTCAGCGGGTGCGACATCTTGTCAATGCCCGCCTTCATGCGTGCCACAAACTTGGTATACAGCGCCTCCTGCACGTAGATGCGCTCGACCGAGGTACAGGTCTGGCCCGTGTTGGTCATCGAACCCCACAGCGCGCCGTTCACCGTGCGGTCCAAGTCCACGTCGTCAAACACGATCATGGGGTCCTTGCCGCCCAGCTCGAGTTCCACTGGGGTGAGGTATTGCGCCGCGTGCGCCATGATGGACTTGCCCGCGCGCTCGCTGCCGGTGAAGAAGATTTTTCGCGGCTGGCCGTTGTTCAACAGCGCGCCGGTTTCCTTGCCGCCATACACCACCTGCAACACGGGGCTTCCCTTGAAGAAGCCGCTCTTCTCGAAGATGCCCTCTAGCAGGCCCTTCATCGGGGTGTATTCCGATGGCTTGAACACCACGGAATTGCCCGCAATGATGGCAGTGATAATGGGGGTCATCGACAGGTTGAAGGGGTAATTCCACGGGCTGATGATCAGCACTGGGCCGATCGGCTCGTAGTAGACCTTCGACTTTTTCCCCATCATCAGCACCGGCGTCTTCACCGTCTCGTCTTTCAGAATCTTCACGGCGTTCTTTTCGTAATAATCGAGCAGGTCCACCGTGGGGAAGATTTCCGTCATCATGGCTTCCATGCGCGGCTTGCCCGTTTCCGAGCAAATCCGGTCCACAATATCTTCCTTGTGCGCGAGAATGTAGGACTTTAGCTTCTTGCTCTCCGCCACCCGCTGCGCAACGCTGGCCTTGCTGATTACCGCATGGGCTGCATAGGCCTTGCGGTATACCTCGGCCACCTCGGCCTCGCCTGCGTCGGTAATGGAATACAGGTGCTCCCCGTTGCGGGGGTTGAACACGCGGATGTCGCCCAGTTCAAGGTCATGTGGTGCAAGGGTGGATACGGCCATGGTCGGAATCTCCAAGGGCAGCGCAGCGCTGCCCACACGAAAGGAATACTTCATTACCACGCCAGCCCCGGCGCAGCAATTTCCGCACTATACCACGATTCCTTGAACCGGGCAACCGACCTAACACCGTTTAAACAAGCCTTATTTCTAGGCCCTCACAAAGGAACAATGTTCGCGCTTGCATGGCAGCCCGGCATCAGGTTGAATGATTACCTGCCATACCGCACGTGCGGCGGCAAACAATGAGGAGCGGCTAATGGGCACGATATTGGTCACCGGCGGGTCGGGGTTTATTGGCAGTCACTGCATCTTGCAACTGCTCGAAGCGGGGCACACCGTGCGCACCACCGTGCGCAATCTGAAGCGCGAGGCCGACGTGCGCGCCATGCTCAAGATAGGCGGTGCCGAGCCGGGCAACAGGCTCACCTTCTATGCAGCCGATCTGGAAAAGGATGCAGGCTGGGCGGAAGCCGTGGCCGGTTGCGACTACGTGCTGCATGTCGCATCCCCCTTGCCTCCGGGGCTGCCCAAGCACGAGGACGAACTGATTGTGCCCGCACGCGAAGGCACCCTGCGCGTGCTCCGCGCCGCACGCGATGCCGGGGTCAAGCGCGTCGTGCTCACCTCC
>JBIKMR010000320.1:0-4586 GCA_044359155.1 Candidatus Hydrogenedentales bacterium
CGAGCTGCGCCGCTACGCCCACCAGGCCCCCGAATTGGGACAGCGCTTTGCCGACAGCATGGGAGCATACGAAGCCGTGTGGTACGGCGCGCACCTGGCCACCGTCGAAACCTGCGAAGCCATCGACCGCAACCGCGAGGCACTGTCCGCCCATGGCTAACCCGCGCCTCTTGCTGGTCGCCTCGTGCGTCGTGCTGCTGCTGGCCGGGTTCTATGCCCTGCTCGAAGCCCTGCTGCTGCAATACGAAGACACCGAATATTACCCCGATTACTCGACCTACCAGACCGGCCCCACCGGCACGCGCGCCTTCTATGCAGCACTGGGCAACAGCGCGGGCGTGCCCGTCGAGCGCAATCGCCTGCCCATCGAAACCTTCAATCCCCCAACGGCTTCGACCGTATTTCTGGTAGGAACATCTGTAAGCCCAGATCCCCTCAAGGCGCTCGAAAAGTTCGAGGCCTTCGCCGATGCGGGCGGACGACTGGTCATCGCACACGGCCCCTGCCGGGACGCGGGCGAAGGCTATTGTTTCGGTACCATCGACGACGAAATAGACGGCAAGGTCGAAGGCGAAGTAGAGGAGATACCCGAGTTTGCCCGCATGATCTACGCGGGGGAGCGTTGGGGTTTTGATTATGAAGTGGAAGAGTTTGAAGAGCCTACGCGCGAGGCGATGCTGCGCGGCGATAACAGGGGCGCCCCCTCTGGCCATGCCCTGCCGCCCACGCTCCCGTGGGGCAGCGCACTGTATTTCGACCGGCTCGCGCCCGAGTGGAACGTGCTCTATGGGCGCGAAGGAAAGGCCGTGCTCATCTGGCGCGCATGGGGCAAGGGCAGCATCGTGCTGTCGAGCGACTCTTATTTCCTCAGCAACGAGGCCCTGAAGAAAGACCCCCACCCTACCCTGCTGGCATGGTTGACGGGTCGGCCCACGCGGGTGATATTCGACGAGGCCCACCTCGGCCTCGGTTCTTCCCCCGGAATTATGGACCTCATCTACCGCCTGCGGCTCGAGGGCGTGCTAGCGGTCTTCGTGCTGCTCGCCTTGCTGGCTGCATGGATGGGCCTGGCCAGCCCCGCCCCGCGCCGCGAAGCCACCCTCGAAGAACTGCAACCCCGCAGCCAGGGACGCGAAGCCATGGCTGGGCTCGTCAGCCTGCTCCGCCGCAGCGTACCCCCCGGCCAGCTAATCGACCGCTGCCGCATCGAGTGGGAACGCGCCGCACCCCTGTTGGGCGCACGTGGAAGAAGCAGCGCCGAAGCCGTGGCCCAAGCCGCCCGTGCCCACGATTACGCCGCAGACCCGCAACGCATTATCGACACCTACCGGAACATCAGCCGGCAGACCCAGGAGAAACGCTAGATGGAACCCGCACAGTTGGATGCCCTCAAAGACACCCTCACCCGAGCCCGCGCGGAGGTGGCCAAGGTGATCATTGGCCAGGACCATGCCGCCACCATGGCGCTCATTGCCATCTTCACCGGCAGCCATGCCCTCATCGAGGGTGTGCCGGGTATTGCAAAGACCCTGCTGGTCCGCACCCTCGCGCGGTTGCTGGGCTGCGAGTACTCGCGCATCCAGTTCACCCCCGACCTTATGCCCGCCGACATCCTCGGCACCAACGTATTCAGCCTGAAGACCAACGACTTCTCGCTGGTCAAGGGGCCGATATTCACCACCTTCCTGCTGGCGGACGAGATCAACCGCGCCCCCGCAAAGACCCAGTCCGCCCTGTTGCAGGCCATGCAGGAACGCCGCGTCACCATCGACCGCGACACCCACATCCTCTCGCCCAACTTCACGGTGTTCGCCACCCAGAACCCAATAGAATACGAAGGCACCTACCCGCTGCCTGAGGCGCAGAAGGATCGCTTCCTCTTCAAGATCACCATGGGCTATCCCGACCGCGCGGAAGAAGTCGAGCTGGCCCGCCGTATGCTCGAAGACGACGCCCCCGAGAAGACGCTCGACCAGAACAACCTGCAACCCATTCTCACCGCAGACGAACTCAGCCGGATGCGCGCCGTGTTGAACCTGGTCACCGTGCGGCAGGAACTGCGCGAGTACATGGTGGACCTCGTTCGCCAGACCCGGCAGGAAGACAGCATCCTCGTGGGCGCAGGGCCGCGCGCTACCCAGGCCATCCTCCTTTCCAGCCGCGCCCATGCCGCCATCTCGGGCCGCGACTTCGTCACCCCCGACGATGTGAAAGCAGTCGCCCTGCCCGTGCTTGAACACCGCCTCTTGCTCCGCCCCGAAAGCGAGATCGAGGGCGTCACCGTGGCCGAGGTTATCGAGCGTGTCCTCCAGCGCGTGGCCGTGCCGCGATGATTTCTCCCGCGCCACGCCTGCTGCTGCTTGCCGCGCTTGCCGGGTTTCCCGCTGCGCTGCTCTATGCCGCCGCGCCCGCGCTAGCCCCCGTGGCCGCGCTGCCCGCACTGGCCGCCGTGGCAATTGCCGCGCTCGATGCCACCCTTTGCGCGCGACGCTTCGGCGGGCTGAGCGTGGCATTACCCGAAGTGATGCGCCTGACCGTGGCCCGCGAAGGCAAGCTGGCACTCACCCTATCCAATGCATCGAGCAGTCCCCGGCGGGTAGAAGTCGCCTTGGCATGGACGCCCGAACTGGCTTGCCCCGTCGAGTCCGCCACGACTTCGGTAGCCTCCGATTCCAGCGCGCTAGTCGAGTTCCCCTGCACCCCGCGCACACGCGGACGCTTCGTGCTGGATGCTGTCTACCTACGCGTGCGCTCCTCGCTCGGCCTTTGGCAGATGCGCCGCGCGTTTCCTGCCCAATGCGAAGTGCGCGCCTACCCCAACCTGATGGCCGAGCGCACAAACCTGGCCGCCCTGTTTCTCAATCGCGGCGCGGCAGGCGCACATGCCCAGCGACAAGTGGGCAAGGGAAAAGAGTTCGAGAAGCTGCGCGAATACGCGCCCGGCGACAGCTACGAAGACATCTACTGGAAGGCCACCGCCAAGCGCGCCCGCCCCGTAACCAAGGAATTCCAGATAGAGCGCACGCAGGAAATCTACGTCATCATCGACGCATCGCGCTTGAGCGGGCGCCCCGTGCAAGACGACAGCGCCCACCTAGGCAACACCTCCCCCGTAAACCAGCTCGAACGCTTCGTCACTGCGTCCCTCGTGCTCGGCTTGGTGGCGGAAAAACAGGGCGACCTCTTCGGCCTTACCGTATTTTCGGATCAGGTGGATGCGTTTGTTCGGGCCAAGGCCGGGCAGGCGCACCACCGCAGCCTGCGAGACGCGCTCTACACCTTGCAACCCAAGCGCGTGAATCCCGACTTCAGCGAAGTATTCACCTTCCTGCGCACCCGCCTGCGCCGCCGCGCGCTGTTGTTCTTTCTTACCAACCTCGACGACCCCGTGCTGGCCGAATCTTTCACGCGCGACGTGCAGATACTCTCGCGGCAGCACCTTGTCATGGTCAACACCCTCAACCTGCCGGGCATCGCGCCCGTGTTCTCACAGCCCGAAGTGGACAGCGTGGACGGCGTGTACCAGCAATTGGCCGGGCACCTGCACTGGCACAAGCTGCGCGAATGCCAGCGCGTGTTGCGGCAATACAATGTCACCCTCTCCATGCTTGATTCTGCCGCAGCCTGCCCGCAATTAGTCACGCAGTACATGAACGTAAAGCGGAGGCAGGCCCTGTGATTGTAGACGTGCAACGATTCGCGCAGCAGGAACAGCCCTATTGGCAGGAGCTGGATACCCAGCTAACCCGCCTCGAGGCAGACATGGCAGCCGAGCTGACCTATGACCAGGCCCAGCGCCTGCACTACCTCTACCAGCGCGCCTCCGCCGGGCTTGCCCGCATCACCCACATGACCCTCGAACCCGGCCTACGCGAATACCTTGAGCCCCTCGTGGCACGCGCCTATGCCGAAATCCACCAGCGGCGCGACACCCCCAACCGCTTCCACCCTGTGCGGTGGTTTCTCGTGTCGTTCCCGCAAACCTTCCGCCGCCGCCGTCGCGCCTTCACGGTGTCCTGCGCGCTGTTTCTGCTGGGCTCATTGTTCGGGGCCGTGGCGCTGGCGCTCGACCCCGACAGCAAGGGCGTTATCATGCCCTTCTCCCACCTGATGGGCAGCCCCTCTGAGCGCGTGGATATGGAAGAAGGTGCGGAGGAGGACCGCATGGAAGGCCAGGCAGGAAGCTTCTCCGCCATGCTGATGACCCACAACACCCGCGTCTCCATACTCACCATGGCCACTGGCCTCACCTTCGGCATCGGCACCGTCATCCTGCTCTTTTACAATGGCGTCATCCTCGGCGCCGTTGGCTACGACTACATGAACGCGGGCGAGGGCGTCTTCCTCTTCGGCTGGCTGCTGCCGCACGGCGCGGTGGAAATACCCGCTATCCTCATCGCCGGGCAAGCCGGCATCCTGCTCGGCGCCACGCTCATCGGCTGGGGTTCCAGCGAAGGCGTGCGCACCCGCCTGCGCCACGTCGCGCCCGACCTCGTCTCCCTCATCTTCGGCGTCGCCATCCTGCTCATCTGGGCAGGCATCATCGAGGCCTTCCTCTCCCAATACCACGAACCCGTGCTGCCCTA
>JBIKMR010000076.1:0-15767 GCA_044359155.1 Candidatus Hydrogenedentales bacterium
GGGTTACCCGCAACATCTACAAAAACGCAACCCGCCCTACGCCGCCAGCTTGGGCTTTGCTCTCCACCGCGCAAACGCCCGGCCCCAGGTGCGCAGCGATGCGCCGCCGCCGATGGCCATCATGTAGAGGGTGATGATGAAGTACATGACGGAGTGGTAGTAGTAGGTGGAGAAGCTCTGCTTCCAGCCCATGATGTAGTTCATGTAGTACCCCGGCCAAGCGGCCATGAGAAGCAGGATGATGCCCAGTGCGCGGGTGGGGCGGCTGATGTGGGGAGAGAAGAAGAGCAGCGGCACGAGCAGCAGGATGAAGTAGTAATAGGTGGCGGAGACGAGGAAGAAGACGAGGACGAAACTCCACGCGGTGGCCTCGTGATCCTTGAAGCCTGCGACGAGGAAGAAGGACAGGCCGAGGACCATGAGCAGAATGAGGGTGTAGAGGCCGTTCTTGTCGCTCTTGTGGATGGCGCTGCGGGTGACGACGGCGTTTTCCTTGAACTCTTTGTAAAGGTTGCCCCAGAAAGGCGTGCCGGGGTCCCGGTATCGGATGCGCTCGAAGGAGCCGGAGTTGCGGAACTTCTCGAACTCGGGGCTGCTGCGCACTTCATCGGTGGGCCCGGCGATCTCTGCGGCGAGGCCGCTCCAGAACCCGGCGTTCTCGTCCTTGGGCTGGCCATTCACCCAGCCGCTCTCGCCCTTTTCGGCGCGCACCCACCCGGCCCACAGCGGGCGCTTGCTGCCCACGCCGATGAACCAGTACTTGAAGCCGACGCGCCAAGGGGATATCTCGGTGTTGTGTCGGCCAATCTTGTGGGCGTATTCGCCGAAGACAGTGAGGCCGCCATCGAAATTTCTGGAAAGGAAATTGCCCACGCTTCGTGTGAAGGTGCCTTCCTCGCCAATCTTGTCCTTGTAATTCAGGGGGTGGTGCGCAGGCTTTACAGCGGAGTGGTAGAGGAACGACGCCCCGACCAGAATCACGGTGGTGGCCGTAGCGGAAGTGAAGAAGGAGAAGTAACGGCGGGGGACGTTGCGGGTGTACCAGCCCCAGAGTATGACGATGCAGAGCACCAGCCCGGCGGCACCTGCCACAGTGACGCCTATGCGCAGGAAGAGTTCAAGCAGGTTGGGTATGTCGAAGCCCACGGCGGGGGCCTTGGGTGCGGTAACGCGTTCGAGCACCTTGGGGCCTACGAGCAATGCGCCGGCCACACCGCCCAGTCCAGCCGCTACCACGGCTACTGCTGCGCCAGCCGCGCCCGTCTTGCGGAAGAAAAGTGGCAACGCGCCGATGGCGTGCCATGCGAGCTTGGCCCCCATGCCGAAGAAGAAGACGGCGGGGAACACGCGGCTGAGGCAGGAGTAGGCGATGAAGGAACCGGCGGCGGCGAACTGCTGTTTCTTCAACATGCAGATGCCGATGATGAGCGCCATGGTGAAATCGGTGCGGAGGTAGGCACCCTTCATGTGGCTGAATTTCATGACGTAGCTGGTGCCCAGCAGGATGAGCATGAACATGGCGGCGCGCACGCCGAAGGCCCAGACCACGCAGCCGGTAGCGGCGGCTATGAGGATGATGTCGATGAGGGCGAGGAAGAGCATTCCGTTGGGTTCGTTGGGGTAGACCTCGCCGCCGAATATCCAGGCGAGCGTGGCGCGGTAGGCGCGCATCGGGTATTCGACGATTGCCGGGGCGGGGTCGGTGGTGCTGATGTTCTCGCTGAGAATGCCGCCCACGAGCATGGTCCATACGGGGGTGGCGTTGTAGCCCTTGTCGCCGAGCATGTCGCTGAAGCGGGGCGGGGCGAGCTTCTCCTTGAACCAGCGCATATCCATGAGGAATTCCTGCCAGCGGGCATCGCTGAAGAGGGCGCGGTATTCGTCGCGCTTTTCCATCACCTTGCCAATGTCTATCTTGGCGGTGGTAGTCAGGTCGCGAATCTGGGTCTTGCTGAACTTCTTGCCGGTCTCCACATCAGCCACGAGTGCGGCGTCGTACATGTGGAAATAGCCGACCTCGGGCGAATACTTCGCGCCGATGTAGTAATGATAGAACTCGTAGGAGTTGACGAAGGCGCCATAGCGCCATGCGCCCCAGCCGAAATAGTGCCCGACGGAGCCGAAGGAAAGGGCCGCCAGCAGCAGGCCAATGACAATCTGGTAGCCGAAGTTCAGCCCTTTCGCACGGGGCATCTTGCGGCGAATGGCGTAGCCCAAGGTGGACAGGGCGACGAGGACGGAGGCGGCCACGGGCACGGCGTATTCGAGGTGCTTCGCCCAGGTCAGGCTCCAGTAATACGCGAGCAGGTAGGCGAAGACCACCAGCAGCCCGCCGATTATGGCCACGAGCAGGCCGAGGAACACGCTGGCTAGGCCGTCTTGATTGCGCTTGCGCCCGCCTGCCAGCAGCAGGGACACGAGCACGCAGGAGCAGAGGGCGATGGTGAGATACCAGTGGATCGGTTGGGCGTTGGTAAGCTGGACGAGGCGGCTGTGCCATTGTTCGCCGCGCACATGGTGCAGGGCCATGAGGCTGAGGGGGAGCATGGGCACGAGCAGGGAGCCGAGCAGGCCGACGAGAACGGAGAGCGGGCTGTCCTTCTTGTTGGTGGCGGAGAGGGCAATCAGCATCAGCCCGACCACAAACAGCAGGGCACAGGTGCCCAAGGGCAGCCAACGGTCCAATTGATATTGATCCACCGCCTGATAGAACGGAGCCAAGTTGATGCTCACAGGTCTCTCCCCTTGGGGGCGCACACCCCGGGCGCCCCACGAAAGACGTTAGCCTAACAAGCCCAGCCGTTTAATGTAAATGATGCGTGCCTCCTTTATCGGGAATCCCGTAACGTGTCATGATTCCGGCCTCTTGGGAGGGAGCGCGTCCAGCGGCGTCATGCACAACGACAGACCCCATAGCGTCCCGCCGTCCGTGTCGGTGATAGTGCCCACGTATTGCGAGGCGGAGAACCTGCCGGAACTTATCCAGCGGGTGGGCTTACTGCGTGCCTCGTGGGGCGCGGACGTGGAGCTGTTGATAATGGATGACAAGAGCCCGGACGGTACGCCGGGCGTGGTGGCGCAGGCGGGTGCGGACTGGGTGCGGCTGGTGGTGCGGACGGGCGAGCGCGGCCTGAGCCCGGCAGTGGTGGAGGGATTCACGCTGGCGCGGAATGAGGTGGTGGTGGTGATGGACGCGGACTTGAGCCACCCGCCAGAGAAGATTCCAGAATTGATTGCCGCGCTGGATAGCGGGGCGCAGTTCACCGTGGGCAGCCGCTATGCGGCGGGCGGGTCGATGGATACGGAATGGGGCTGCCTGCGGTGGGTGAACAGCCAGGCGGCCACACTGATGGCCCGGCCCTTCACCAGCCTGCGCGACCCGATGAGCGGGTTCTTCGCGTTTCGCCGGTCCGCGCTGGAAACCTGCGCGCCGCTCAACCCGATTGGCTACAAGATTGGGTTGGAGCTAATTGTGAAGGGGCGGTTCACGGAGGTGGTGGAGATTCCCATCCACTTCACGGAGCGGGCGCGTGGCGAGAGCAAGCTGAACCTGCGCGAGCAGCTGCTCTACCTGCGCCACCTGCGGCGGCTGGCAGATTTCAAATATGGCGACCTCTCCCACTTTGTGCAGTTTGCTGCGGTGGGGGTTTCGGGCGTGGTGGTGAACCTGCTTGCGCTCACCGTGTTATGGCTGTGTAGCACCCCCATCGAGCTGGCCGTTGCCGCAGCGATTGGGGTGTCGATGCTCACCAACTTCACGCTGAACCGGAAGATTACCTTTTCCTACGCGCGCCACCGCAAGGCATGGACCCAACTCATTGGATTCATCGCAGGAAGTTCGCTTGGCGCCGTTGTTAATTATGGCGTGACCATGGCAACGCTGGCGCAGGTGCCCGCATTGCACAGCCTGCCGCAGGCGGCTTCGTTGGTTGGCATCCTCGCGGGGCTGCTGTTCAACTACGGCTTTAGCCGCTACGTGGTTTTCCACAAGCGGGACTCAAGCTAAGCAGACGTTTATCGCATTTCCCCCGGGGGCGTGCGGATGGCGAGGAGGCGGATTTCGGTCATGTCCTCGATGGCGAAGCGGATGCCTTCGCGGCCAATGCCGCTGTCCTTCACGCCGCCGTAGGGCATGTGGTCCACGCGGAAGGAGGGCACGTCACCCACGATGACGCCGCCCACGTCGAGCGTGTCCCATGCGTGCTGAATCTTGTAGATGTCGCGCGTGAACACGCCTGCCTGCAATCCGAAGCGGCTGTCGTTCACTTCGTCAATCGCGTCGTAGAAATTACTGAACTTCGACATGACCGTGGCGGGGCCGAAGAACTCGTCCGCATGCAGGGGTTCAGTCTTGGGCACATTCTCGAACACGGCGCCGGTAATCATGTTGCCATTGCGCTCGCCGCCGCACAGGCGGGCGGCGCCTGCGGCCTCGGCGGAATTCATCCAGCGCTCCATGCGGTCGGCCTCGGCCTTCGAGATGATCGGCCCGATAAACGTGTCTTCGTCTTTTGGGTTGCCGGTCTTCAGCGCCTTCACGGCGGCAACGAAGCGGGCCTTGAAATCGTCGTAAATCTTTTCATGCACGAGGATGCGCTGCACGCTGATGCAGGTCTGGCCAGACTGGTAGTACCCGCCGATGATGATGCGCGGGACGGCGTCGTCGAGGTCGGTGTCTTCGTCCACGATGCACGCGGCATTGCCGCCCAGCTCGAGCACGATGGGCTTCTTGCCGCTGTCCTTCTTCAGATCCCAGCCCACCTCGGGAGACCCGGTGAAGCTGACCAACTTGAGGCGGGGGTCGGTGGTGAAGAGTCCTGCGCCATCGCGGCGGCAAGGAAGAATCGAAAAGGCACCCTCGGGCAGATCCGTTTCGGCCAAGATCTCGCCGATGATCAGCGCGCCGATGGGCGTGAGGCTAGCGGGCTTGAGCACGAAGGGACAGCCTGCGGCCAAGGCCGGGGCCACCTTGTGCGCGGCCAGGTTCAACGGGAAATTGAACGGTGAGATGAACGAGCACACACCAATCGGCACGCGCTTCCACATGCTGGAATAGCCATGCGCGCGCGGGGTGCGGTCGAGCGGCATCACTTCGCCGCCGATACGCACGGACTCTTCCGCCGCGATCTTGAATGTATCTATCAACCGCGTGGTTTCGCCCCGACTGTCCTTGATGGGCTTGCCGCCCTCAATGCAAAGAGCGTCGGCCAGCTCGTCGAAGCGTTCCTTGAAACGGGCGACGCAATGCTCAAGCACGGCCTGCCGCTTGTATCCCGGCAGCTTGCGCATGGCCTCAGCGGCGGCGTCGGCCTTGCCGATGGCATCGTCTATTGCGCCCACGTCCGCCATGGCTACGCGCGTGGCAACCTCGCCGGTGTATTTGTCAATCACCTCCAAGTCCTGGTTCGCAAAGACCGGCTTGTTGGCGAGGTAATAAGGGTAGGTCTCTTTCAGCATCGGTCGTTCTCCAGCGTCTTGTGACGAAACAAGCGCAAGCTTATCAAAATTTCCCCCATGCGGTGCATCCTGTTGATTTCGAAGGGTGGTACTTCAACGGCAAAACACCGCCTGCGGGCTCTTGTCTTGCACTCCACGCGAATGGGTATGATGTGCCGAGCCTTGGCTGGTGGCATGGAATGCCGCGAGCGCAGGCTATTGCAGGACGGCTAGAGGGATACAGCGATGAAGGCACTGGTGTTTGATCGATACGGCAAGGCGGAGGAGGTGCTTGCACTGCGCGAGCTGCCCGAGCCGGAGCCCGCTGCGGGGCAGGTGAAGGTGAAGATGCTGTACAGCCCGGTGAATCCCTCGGACCTGACAAACACGATCGAGGGCGCGTATCGTGATGCAGTGGGCAAAGCCATCTGGAACCACGGCAGACCGGAATCGGACTATGCCGTGGACCCGGAACGCACCCGTGTGTTGCCAGAGCCGCCGCTGGTTCCGGGGCTTGAGGGTGTGGGCGTGGTGGTGAAGGCGGGGGCGGGGCTGTATCCGCGCTACCTGATGGGGAAACGCGTGGCGGTGGTGGGCGCGCGGCAGGGAAACTGGCAACAGTTCAACGTGGTGGACGCAAAGCAGGCGCTGCCGATTAAGGCTGGCATCGGCGACGAGCAGGCGGCGGTATCCTTCGTAAACCCGGTGACGGCGTATGCCATGGTGCACGAGGTGTTGAAGGTGGGGGCCGGTGAACTGGTGCTCCAGTCTGCGGGCAATTCGGAACTGGGCAAGATGATCATCCGCTTGGGCAAGCATTTTGGTTTTCAGACCATCAGCATCGTGCGGGAGCAGTCCCAAGCCGAACACCTGCGGGCGATTGGGGCAGACCATGTTGTCGTGCTGGGACGCGAGAACCTCAAGGAGCTGGTGTTCCAGATTAGCGGTGGAAAGGGCGTGAAGTTTGCGCTCGATCCCATTGCGGGGTCGCTGGCATCCGAGATGGTGCAATGCCTTGGGCTAAACGGAAAGCTGCTGGTGTATGGCACGCTCTCTGCCGAGCTGCTGTCTTTCTCCTCGCGCGACCTGATGACGCCGCTGGCCTCGGTCGAGGGATTCTTCTTGACCAACTGGATGACCTCGCGCAGCCTGCTGGGCAAGCTGTCGGTGTTGCGCAAAACGGGGGCGCTGGTGGCCAGCGGTGAGTTGCAGTCTGAAATCCGTACGGTGTTTGCGCTGGAGGATTACCGCGCCGCCATCGACGAAGTGCGCCAGCCAGGCAACCGGGGCAAGGTGTTGCTCAAGCTGAATTGAGGCTTGGGTGGTGGTGACTTACTTAACCTCGGGCGTTGTGATTGCGAATGGCTTCCAGTAGACTTGTGGTGTACTTTAACTGAATGATGCCGCTTGGCGCGGAGAGCCTACATGGCCGTCGCAAAAGCCCATACACCCTATGCCAAGACCCCCGTGGCAGCCCTCTTCTCGCCCGAAGTTTCGGACAAGCTTCTAGAACTCATTGAAGGGGAGATGGTTCACATGTCACCCGCAGGCGCATGGCACAATCGTGTTGCATCGAACATTGAACTACTCTTCCGCCTGTTCTGCCGTCTGCGACCGGACCTGGATTTTGGTGGTCGTGACGATGGCTTTTTGATCGAGAAGAATCCTGACACGCTACTGGTGCCCGAGGCTTGCCTCTTCCTAACGCGTCCATGGCCGGATAGTCCCTGGCGGGAATTCGCGCCGGAAATCTGGGTAGAGGTGCTTTCACCCGGTAACAGCACCGCCGAAATGACGTTCAAGCGCCACCGCCTTTTCGAGGCAGGTACAGAACAGTTCTGGCTGGTGGACCCTGTCGAGCGCCACGTGCAGATATTCCACCGCGACGGCCAGGTGCAGACCTACTCGGCTGACGAATCCATTCCATGCGAAGGCGTGGCCGAGGGCCTAACCGTTGCGCTGGCAGACATTTTCAGCGAGCGCTAGAGTCCTCTCCTCTTCCTTCCTTCACTTCCCACCGCGCCATTCGCTATACTTCCTGTTCTCCCGATTGATTCACCGGGAGAGGTATGCATAGCGCTTGCTATTCCTCAGGAGGATACTTGTCATGACCCCGAAGAACGTTGCCGTAGCCGGAGCCACCGGCGTGGTGGGACGCCAGTTGCTGCACATGCTTGAGCTGCGCAACTACCCCATCAAGTCCCTCAAGCTGCTCGCTTCCGAGCGGAGCGCGGGAACTACGATGACGTTCAAGGGCGAGGAAGTTCCCGTGGAAGTGCTGCGCGAGGATTCGTTTAAGGGGCTTGACATCTGCCTGATGAGCGCGGGCGGTGGCACCAGCAAGAAGTTTTCACCCTTCGCGGCGAAGGATGGCTGCGTGGTGGTGGACAATTCCAGCGCGTGGCGCATGGACCCCGAGGTGCCGCTGGTGGTGCCGGAAGTGAACGCCCATGCCATCAAGACCCACAAGGGCATCATCGCCAATCCCAACTGCTCGACCATCCAGATGGTGGTGGTGCTCAAGCCGTTGCACGACGCGGCCCGTATCAAGCGCATCGTGGTGTCCACCTACCAAGCGGTGAGCGGCGCGGGCAAGGAAGCGCTGAACGAGCTGGACGAGCAGATGCGCGCCAGCCTTGCGGGCGAGGAAGTGGTGTGTTCCGTCTTCGCCTATCCCATGGCGTTCAACGTGGTGCCTGCCATCCCCCACAAGAATTCCTTCGAGGCCAACGGCTACACCTCGGAAGAGATGAAGATGGTGAACGAGACCAAGAAGATCATGGGCGACGACAGCATCCGCGTGACCGCCACCACCGTGCGCGTGCCAGTGCGTACCGGCCACAGCGAATCCGTGAACATCGAGACCGAGCGCAAGCTGACCGCAGCCCAAGCCCGCGAACTGCTATCCGTCGCACCCGGCGTCACCGTCATGGACGACCCCGCCAACAGCATCTACCCCACCCCGCTCTTTGCCGCCGACAAGCAGAGCACCTTCGTGGGCCGCATCCGCGAAGACCTCAGCATAGACAACGGCCTCGACATGTGGATCGTCTCCGACAACTTGCTCAAGGGTGCGGCGCTCAACGCGGTCGAGATTGCGGAGTTGTTGTAGGCTCAGAGTTCACAGCAATGCCCCAGGTTGTTTACACAGAAGCTGACTTCGAAGAACTCAATTGGCACGATTGCCAAGTCTGGGGTTTTGAACTCAGGGTTGACGATTACGACGAAGAAGTTAATCCTTCTCCTGTAAGTGACTTGCTGCTGAAGATTGACTATATTACAGAGTGGCTCTGCGGCACGGATGGCCATTGTCATTTCATGATAGCCCCAGCCACGCTGGTCTTTCATGACGTTTCAAACCTATCCATGAACATGGATTTCGGCTACGATGCCGGCTACCGTCTCGCGCCACAGGCGCCCGATATCTACGACATCAGGCGCGAGTCGCCCCCAGAAAAAGATGCGCTGTGGTTTCACTGGACGCTGGAACTGCGCACCTATTCGAAATCGGGTTCGATTACTTTCGACGCGGCTCGCTTCACCCAAACCGTGTTCGGCCGACCCATCCATTGCGAAGGCCAACGCCTGACCGTTGCCGACAGGGACCGGATGATGGGGCGTTAGCTCAGAGGCCAATCACAGATCCATCATGGAGTCACCACATGCAATTCCCCGGACTCGATCCCGACCAAGCCCGCGCATTTGCGGAAACCTGGCTGCCTGCGTGGACCGGCAACCGGCCTGAGCATCTGGCATCGTTCTATACGGAAGACTGTTATTACGCGGACCCCGGTGTGCCGGGGGGCGTGCGGGGGCGCGATGCTTTGGTGGCGTATTTCTCGAAGCTGCTCGGGCGCAACCCGGACTGGGTGTGGACGCAGCGCAGTTCGATTCCGTTGAAGGACGGCTTCTTGAACGAGTGGCACGCGTCGATTCCCGTGGGCGACCGCACGCTGGAGATTGATGGCGTGTGCGTGGTGCAACTGCGCGATGGGCTGATCTACTCGAACGAGGTCTACTTCGATCGCTCGCCCCTGCTGGATGCCATGAAGGCACAGCGATAGGGGAAGTCGCGCGGGCGAAGGACGCCCGCAGGCGACAACGGAACTAGATTCCTGCCGTCGCAGGAATGACGGGGGTTGTTATTTCAGCGCGTTGCGCGCGAAGAATTTCCACATCTCTTCCGGGCCATTGGGTGTTTTGGGGGTGAAGCCCAGCAGGCGGGGGTAGCGCCACCAGGGTTGGGGGATGACGTGGCCCGCGCCGCGCACAACATAGAGGGCAGCTGCGGGTCCACCCTCGTCTGGATACGTAGCTATATTTCCTCCATCTTTGATGATGCCCTTCCCTGGGTTTGGCGCCAAATCTTCGGAATACAATCCGTTCAGCTTGAGGAAGTATTCGAAGGAGTCCCATGCGGATAGCACGCTGCCCCGGTTGCCCACGCCGAAGAGGCTCACTTCGCCGCCCTCAAAGGGGTTGATGGGGTCTTCGGTGCCGTTCATGATCAGCACGGACACGGGCTTGCCGGACTTGATGCATTTGCAGTTTGCGTCGGTGGGCAGGTTGGCGGCACAAGCGGCCACGGCGGCGAAGGCGGCGGGCGCTTCGAGCGCAAGCCGGTAGGCCATGTGTCCGCCGTTGGAGATGCCCATGGCGTAGACGCGCTTGGGGTCGATGAGAATACCGTCGTGCAGCTTGGCAATCACGCTGCGCAGAAATCCCACGTCGTCGATGTTGAGGCGGCTGGTTTCAAAGGGGGCTTCGGTGCGGCAGTCGTTCCAGTAGTTCTTGTAGCCTTGGGGATAGACCACGGCGAAGCCGTGCTCGTCGGCCAGCCGCTCGAAGCCATAGCCCGTGGCCACGCGCATCTGCTCGGGGTTGCCCATCGAACCGTGCAGCGCGAAGACCAGCGGCGAGCCGGGTTTCAGGTCGGCAGGCATGTACAAGAGATAGGTGCGCGTCAGCCCGCCATGCTCAATGCTCTTGCTGTCGAGTTGCCCGCTGAGTTGTGGCAGCTCGGGGTCGGGGGTATAGAGCAGGTAGCCGTAGGCTAGCGCCAAGGTCAAGAGCAGTAGGGCAACGCATACGCCCACCCCCTTGAGTATCTTGCGCAACATCTTCATTTGTATTCCTCCCGCCCGATGCCGACAAGAGTGTAGCCGAAAAACAAAAGGCCCGTCTCCAAAATTGGAGACAGGCCTTTGTGAATCGAGCTAAAGTTTAGAAGCCGTTCATGGCGCGGTTGAAGCGACCAAAGATGCGGGCGCTGTCTTCGGTAAGGGGGAAACGGTCGCCGGGGTAGCGGATGTAGGAAACGTGTCCATCGAGATACAGCACGTTGGCTCCGCCCGGCACATGGGCGAAGTCCTTCACGGCAGTGCTGATGTGGTCCCAGATAATGGGCACCGTGCTTTGCGCCTCGGCGGAGGCGGCGGGGTTGTTGATGTCGGTGATCAGGAAACGCTCGATGCCCTCGCGCAGCCGGTAAAGAACATCGCCACCGCCCACTTGGGTGCCGGCATTCGCGGCACTTACGGTGAAGTCGTCGTAGCTGGCGCCACCCAAGGTAGCCACGTTTTCGAGGGCGAGGTCTCCCCAGGGGGTTCCTGCATATTGAGACTCAGCGAAACGCGTGCCTTCGTCCGTGCCCTCAGTGCCGAGCAGCGCGGTGCCAATGATGTTTACGTCGTCCATGATCATCCAGCCGGTGTAGTCGTAGGGTTCTTTGCTGATTTCATGAGGCTGCACCACACCATCGCCGTTGCCCTTCCCCTCATCGTAACGGGCAAGCGCGTCGGCCTCACGCCAGGACGGGCACCACAGTACGTTCCAGTCGTTCAAGTACTCGGGGTAAACGGCATAGCCATCAAATATCATGTCGTCGCTAAGGTCCGATGCAGGGTTGCCTGTATTTCGGCGAGGGAACTCCCAGTTGCCAGACCCAATAGGATTCTCGATTGCATCATAGGCGAAAGTTTCACGGGGTGGATACTGCTGTCCACGCGATTCGCCGGAATACATCTTCATCACCAGACCCAGCTGCTTGAGGTTGTTCTGGCAGCTGGCGCGGCGGGCGGCTTCGCGGGCGCGGGCCAATGCTGGCAGCAGGATGGCGGCCAGAATGCCGATGATGGCGATGACCACTAGAAGTTCGATGAGGGTAAAGCCCCGCTTGCGGTTCATGTCGGTTCACTCCGTAAGATCGATGATGTGCATTATATGCGAACGATACCAAGCAACAACGCTTGCTGTAACCGATTAACAGATAGAAGTAATTGGCAATCAGGAGTTAAGGCTAGCATACAGAAACTAAATTGTCAATACTTCCGTCTCCAAAGTGCAACGATGTAAAGTCGGGCGTTTACAGCGCTCGCCCGCCGCCGATACAATTGAGGGGTGCCGACAACAAGGAGTCGCAAACATGCGTGCAGTGGGAACGATGATTACAGGGATATGCGCGGGCGCCGCCCTGATGAATGCGGGTGCCGAGCCACTCGCCTCGGGCAAGTACACCGTGCTCTCGGTTACAGAGGGCGACCTGTTTACCGTGGATGTGGAAGGCAAGCCCACGGAAGTACGGCTCTACGGGGCGGACGCCCCCGAAGTGGGCCAGGCCAAGAGCGACGATGCGCGCCAGTATGTGGAAGCGCAACTGAAGGGCAAAGAAGTGGCGGTGGACGCGGTGACTCAGGAGGAGGGTGGTCGGCCCGTGGTGGTGGTGCGCGTGCCGGAAGCCGGGGTGTTGCACGAAGAGCTGGTGGCGCAGGGGTTGGCTTGGTTCGATTCGTTGAACGTGCCGGAAAACGCCACGCTGAAGCGCCTGAACGCGCAGGCTATAACAGAGGGCAAGGGCCTTTGGAGCGACGTTAGTGCGCTGGCCCCATGGGATTTCCGCAAGAGCAACAACCTGCCGCCGGTGGTTTACCTGAAAGAAACCCCCGCCGCTGTTGAGCCTGCCAAGGATGAGCCCAAGATGCTGAAGGCCAAGGGTACGCCGCAGGCCGAGGAGAAGGCAGAGTTTGGCGCAGCCACCGCAGCAGAGCCCAAGGCAGAAGCCCAGCCCCGCATGAGCATTGCTGCCGGGGCTCCTGGATTGCCAGACACGGGCGACGTGGACGTGATGGGCCTGGTGGCAAAGCACCAGCCCCGCGTGACCAGTGATGCCAACGGCAACCCGCTGGGCTTCACGGCGGACAACATCAGCCAGATTCCCATGGCCTCGCAGCTGGGATTCCAGGATGGCGACATCATTTCTTCCGTGAACGGCACGGCCATTCGCAGTGAGGCGGACGTGTGGGGATTGGTGAATTCGCTGAAGGGCGCGAAGCAGGTGAACGTAAACGTGATCCGCAATGGGCAACCGGTGGACATGAACATCCCGATTCCGTAGCGGGTGTAACCGCAGGGCAAGCGGGCGGCACTAGGCAGCCAGAGGTAAACAATCGGCATGGAATGGGCGGCAAGCGGGCGGCTGCTGGATGGGCTGCTGGATGCAATGGACAACGCCCCGGGGCAGGGTCTCCCGGATGAACAGGCCCGCCGGGAAGACCGCGAGGACATCGCGGCCAGCCTCGGCGGCGACGAGCGTTCCTATGCCCGGCTGGTGCGAAGATACCAGGGCGAGATAAGCAAGCAGTTGTGGCGCTATACCCGGAACCCCGGGCAGGTGGAGGAGCTGACGCAGGAGGTTTTCGTCGAGGCGTACCTGAGCCTGCGCGGCTACCGCAGCGAAGCGCCCTTCCTGCATTGGCTGCGTCGCATTGCCACGCGGGTGGGCTATCGCTTCTGGCGCAAGTTGGCCGCGCAGCGCGAGCGGGAAACCACCTTCGAGCGCTGGCACGATGGTGCAACGCCCGCGCGCGAGCCGGGCACGGCGGCAGAGGCGGCGGAACTGGTGCACGGATTGTTGGCGGAATTGCCGCCGAGGGACAGGCTGGTGCTGACGCTGCTGCATTTAGAAGAACTGGATACTCAGGCGATTGCCGAGCGCTTGGGCTGGAGCCGGACCTTGGTGAAAGTGCAGGCGTTTCGCGCGCGGCAAAAACTGCGCAAGCTGCTTGAGGCGCGCGGGTATTCGGAGTAGGAGAAGACGAGATGGCAGAACACAACCAGAGCTTTGGCAAGATGGCCCGCATTGCCCGGCGCGACACCGCGCCGCAGGTGGACGTGAGCCACCTGGTGATCCATCGGCTGGAGTTGATGGCAGAAGAAAGCATTGACCGACCGCTTGCATGGCTGACGGTGGGCAGCATGGCCACCGCCACGGCCTTGGGCGGGCTGGCATTTTCAATGTACGGCACCCTTTCCGACCCCATGGGCGTGCTGTTCCAAGTCACCCCGATGTTGGGTCATTAGCCTACCCCATGTCGGAATCAACCTCGCAAGAAATCCCCCGCCTGCCCACGCCGAACAAGCGGCGTCGGATTTACTCTGTATTGATGGGCCTTGCCCTGCTGCTGTGCGGCGCGGTGATTGGCGGATCGGTCACGCTGGTCTTCTTGTTTGATCGGCTGATGACCACCATCCACGAGCCCGAGAAGGTGCCGCGCCATATCGTGGAGCGAATGCGGGTGGCCTATGGCCTGAGCGATGATCAGGCGGAAAAGATTGAGGTCATCTACACCGGCTTACAGCAAGAGCTGGTGGGGATTCGGGACGCGGCATTGCCCGAGGTGGAACGTGAACTCGAAGAAGCCCGCGTTGCAGTGAATGGGGTGCTCACCCCGGAACAGGCGGAAGACTACAACCGCCGCTTCGACCGCCTGCGCAAGACGCTGATCCCCACGCACCCGTAGCGTTTCATAGCGGTCGGACCGGTCCGTCCAATCTCTTGATTGACACCCTTGCCGCACTGGGCTAGAGTGGCTGCACGGAGAATCCCAATCATGACACCCGAACACACGAACGAACTTGATCGCCGCGCCTTTTTGAAAACCACTGTTGCGGGGGCGGGCGCGTCTATGCTCGCCGGGCAGGCGGCCCACGCGGCGCTGCCCGACAAGCCCGGCGTAAAGCGGCCCGGCGCGGATGGCTTGGCCCACGGCAAGGAAGTGGCCGGGATGCCCTACGCCAAGTTGGGCAAGACCAATTTCATGTCCAGTCGCCTAGTGTTTGGGTGCGGTGCGGCGCTGGCGGGGGGCAAGGCCGTGCGCCTGCTGGACCAGGCGCTCGAGGCGGGTGTGAACTTCTACGACATCGGGTCGAACGTTTATTACAAGGGCAGCGAGAACCAGTTGGCGCCTTTCATGAAGGCCAACCGCGATCACATCTGGGTTGCCTCGAAGGCACCCGTGGCAGGTCCCAAGCCGGAAGAGGGAAAGCCGCTGACCGTCGAGCAGGGCACGAAGCTGGCAGCCCGCTGGACGAAGTTTCTGGAAGACAGCCTGAAGGACCTGGACACGGAGTACATCGACGCGTATTACCAGATGGCCGCCAGCGAGGTGGCCTATGTGAAGTGCGAAGAGATGTACCAGGCTTTCCTCAATGCGAAGGCCGCAGGCAAGGTGGGGCATTTCGGCATCAGCACGCACCACAACACGCGGGCTGTTATCGAGGCGATGATTGAAACCGGCTGGTATGACCTGGCGATGGTGGGGGTAACCCCCGCCGGGTTCTACGATTGGAACACCCGCAGCATCATGGAAGGCACGCCCCCCATGACCGAGCTGCGCCCGCTGTTTGACCGCGCACGCGAAGCGGGCATCGGGCTGGTAGGCATGAAGTCCGCCCGCTACCTTTCCGCCGAGGGCGACAACCAGGCCGCCGCCTTCGACAAGCACTACACGGAGCAGCAACTGGCCTCGGGGCTCGACCCCTTCCAGCGCGCCTACGCCTACGTGCTCGCCCATGGCATGGACGTGGTCAATTCCGACATGCAGAACTTCGCCCACTTCGAGGCGAACGTGAAGGCCATAAAAGAGGGCGTAGCGCTTTTCGCGTAGGGCCTTGGCCAGGAACCAATAACAAAGCCCCCGCAGGCCTTGGCCTGCGGGGGCTTTTGGTGTCTTTGCTATGCGCGCCTAGTCGATGACGATGCAATACCCGTCTTCGCTGCCGCCGATACATTCTTCATAGCTGCCAGCAGTGAACAACTGCACGAGGCGAAGCAGCTCGGGGAGGTTGATCTTCCAGTCCTGCGGGTTGTAATCCGAATCGTGCGGCTCACAGTTTTGATCCCCGAAGCCCGAGAGGAATCCTCCCACGCCATCGCAGCGAAGGCCACCGGTGTTGATGTATTCAATCAACGGAAGGATCTCCGTCTCTTCAATAATGAAGTTGCCATCCAAGTCCGCCGCGTGCGGCACGGGCGGAGGCGGGGCAAAACCGGA